>JBBDSJ010000151.1:0-14199 GCA_040905025.1 Gammaproteobacteria bacterium | reverse complement strand
AAAAGTTGCAGATGAAAAGGCACAAGCGAAACAAACACCAGCCAGGGACTTCTATTGGTAACGCATGAGAGTGCAGTTTACATTAATAAATGTCATCCCGGGTGCGCGGCAACGAATCGACATATCTATTCGTTATCAGATTCCTCCGCTGCGTGCTATGCACTCCGGTCGGAATGACACTCTCATTGCTGATGCCATTCATTGATGTCATCTCGAGTGAGCGACAGCGAATCGAGAGATCTGCTCGCAATCAGATTCCTCCGCTACGTGCTACGCACTCCGGTCGGAATGACAGGTAATCGTGTCATCCTGACAAAGCCCGCCTGCATTATGTCATCTCGACCAAGCGTAGCGAGTGGAGGGATCTTGAACAGCAAGATTCCTCCGCTACGTGCTGCGCACTTCGATCGGAATGACACTTATCATGAGCTTTTATCTTTCTACTTTCTACTTTTGACTTTTGAGACTTTCCGCTTTTTACTTTTTGGCTTTGCCATTTGCTTACCCAGTAAAATCATGCGCAGTGATCGTTCCGCCGCATTGGCAAGGTATTGACTGGCATTGTCGAGGGCATGATCAAGCGGCATCGGCCGGGCAACAGCAGCATCCAGCCCCTGTATGCCATACTCGAATACGCCACGCGCGTCATCAGCCAGACCACCTCCAATTGCGATCACCGGTACTCTGGCTTTCTTTGCCGCTTTCGCAACACCGGCCGGAGTTTTACCAAAGGCCGTCTGGAAATCCACCTGGCCTTCACCGGTGATCACCAGATCCGCACCGGGCAGTTGTAAATCCAGGCCAGTGGCCTTGATGACAATATCAACACCGCTTTGCATTTTTGCACCGGCAAACGCAACAAGCCCGGCACCAAGCCCGCCCGCAGCACCGGCACCGGCCAGGTTTGTCACTGCAATATTTAAATCGGATTTAATCAGCTTGCCAAAATGTTTGAGATTATCATCCAGCATTTTTACCTGTGCGGGTGTCGCACCTTTCTGCGGTCCGAACACATGCGCGGCACCCTTGCGGCCCGCGAGTGGATTGTCGACATCGCTGGCAATCACGATCCGGGTTTTGCGAATACGCGGATCGCGTTGACTGATATCAATACTGGCGATTGTATTTAACATACCGCCACCGAGAGCCTGTTTGATTTCACGGTTCTTGGCATTCAGAAATTTCACACCGAGGGCCTGCGCCATACCGGCACCGCCATCGACTGTCGCCGATCCACCAATGCCAATAATAATATTGCGCGCGCCGCGCTTGACCGCATCCAGAATCAGTTCGCCGGTACCGTAGGTTGTGGCCTTGAGTGGATCGCGTTTCGCCGCCGGTACCAGCGGCAATCCGGAAGCTTCCGCCATTTCAATAACTGCTGTCTCACCATCAGCAAGTAAACCGTAGCGGGCCTTGACCGGCTGGCCCAGCGGGCCGGTTACCTGCTTGCGAATAAATTTGCCGCCGACGGCATCGACCAGCGACTGGACAGTGCCTTCGCCGCCATCGGCCATCGGCACCTTGATGCATTCCACATTCGGCAATACCCGGCGGATACCGGTTTCAATAGCCTTGGCGACCTGCAGCGAGGTCAGGTTTTCCTTGAAGGAATCCGGCGCTATAACGATTTTTTTCATGTTTTATTCTGATTATTAAAGGTATTTCAGGCAGCGCCACACATTAATGTAAATACGGCGTCCAGACAACTTGAGCTGCGGAACTGGCTATCCGGGCATGCCGGCAGCAAAGCACAGCCAGCCCAATCAGTCAGTAGCACCAGCCAGATTACGTACTGTAGTAGTTAAACCTGAAACCACATGAGTCATACGTTCATAGTCCAGCGTGCCCGGCTTGTCAGTTTTACGATGATAGTGTGGATTACGAAAACCGGCAGTATTGGTCACCATTAATGCCGGATAACCATTTTGCCAGAACATGTAATGATCTGAACGGCGCACATCCGGCACCAGCATCACCGGTGCAGCGATACCTTCGGCAGGCACACTGGCATTTTTGCGGTAAACAGAAATACTGTCATGCACAAAGCCGCGTGATTTAAGGTTGCCAACAAACGCAATGAAATCACCGGTATCGGGATAAAAATAGCGCATCACATTCGGAAACCGCTGGCTACCCGGCGTGTCATCATAATAGCCGAGCATCTCGAGTGACCACATGCCGATAACATTGTCGTCCCGATCGCGCAGACGTTTTGCATAAGCCTTGCTACCCATGCGCGAAGTACCAAAATGCGGGAATTCCTCATTTGGAAATGCGACAAACCGTATGGTCCGTGGTAACCGCTCCTCTGCCAGGGCCCGGGCAATTTCGAGCAATGCCGCAACACCGGAAGCATTATCGTCAGCGCCCGGCGTAATCCACGACGTATCATAATGCGCACCCAGCACAAGTATTTCATCAGCCGCAGTCGTACCGTACAGTTCAACTTCAATATTGACGAATGGCCCCTTGTCACCGGCCTGGTACTCAAGCCGGTGCGGCGTCAGTCCCATATTACGAAATTCACCGTCAATATAGTTTGCGGTAGCTGCCAGTGAATCGCCTGAACCGGTGTTGCGCTCACCAATCACACCGGCGAGATGCTGTACATGCCTTTCAAGCCCGGTTTTGATCTCAAGCTGTTCTGCGGTAAGTGCCGGCAATTCACCCTCTGGATTACTGCCCGGCATACTGATCATGAAATAACCAATGATAACTAGCACTAACGCCAACAGCAGAAATATTCGGCTGATCCGCCACAGTACAAACCCGATTCGACTCAACAGGCGCATGCACCTCCCCCGGTCAAAAATAATCTCCCGTTCGACTCAAGCCCGAATCCTGAAACATCATGCCCGTGACAGGGCTAGAACGGATTCCAGGTTTTCTCCAGTGTGTAGTGCATATAACCAATATTCACGCCGCTGCGCAAACCCGCGCCCAGCCGGATCGGCACCAGCACGATACCATCACCCTGATGATAATTAGCACTCACGCCACCGACCAGATAAAAACTGCCATCGACTGCCGGAAAGCGCTTGAAAATAGCCTGGACACTCGGCAGCTGATATATGAGCACAAACACCTTGGATACGTTACCGCCGGCATCAAAGCCGATCGAGGGACCGGTCCAGTGCAGCTTGCTGCCACCACCGGATTTCATGAACAACTGACCATCACCGTAGCGCGCACCGACAATAAAGGCACCGCTGGCTTCATTACCCTTGATATAGGCATTTGGCCGGCCCAGATCCTCAAACACATCTGCTATCACGTCAGCGACATTCTCGGCCCCCTCGCCAAAAAAGTTGGTCGCTTCGGTCAGTACGCTTTCCTGGCTGTAACCGTCTTCACCTGCGTCCGTTTCCACATCGATGTCGGGTTTTTCATCTTCTGCCCGCACCACAGCCGGCAGTGAAATCAACATGGCCAGTGCCAGAAATTGAATGCCTGTAAATAATCTTTTCATCTTCATATCTCCGTCATTAATCCGGATAAACTATATCGACAATAATATCTGCCAGTACCTGACTGGCAGTATGCACCAGCACTACATGTGAATCGACAATTGCACGTTCATAACCTCGCGGTGGCGGCGGCAACCGGCCCAGCAAGTCGCCCGGCAGTACCTTTTTTTCCAGCCCCGGTGGCAACCTGCCATTACGGTCCAACTGTTTTTGCAAACCCGGCGGCAACCCACCCTGTTGCGTCAGGCCTTTTGGCAGCCCCTGTCCGTGTTTGCCGGATCCCTTGTGCCTGTCATTGCCCTTGTGATCCCGATGCTGGCCAGACTGCTGATCCCGATGCTGGCCGGACTGCCCGGATTTGGCATAGTAATCACGAATAATCCGGCGTTCGGCTTCCGAAAAAACCTGGTGCGCGGTCTCCGCAACAATATCACCGACAATATCATTTGCATTTGCCACCGGCGGCAACAAGCCAACACACAGAAACAGAATTAATATGCCTAGTATCTTCATCATAGCTCTCCAATCAAACCGTAATATTTCATTGCATTACATCAACCTTTGACACTACAAGCAGCAGAACAATGCAATAATAATCAGGTTTTGTGAAAATAATCACATTCAGCCCTGATTCCGGCTCAGCTTGTAGGCAACACTGCCCGGGGGATTCCGGTACCAACCGGGATCCTGATAATCCTCCCGGGCCAAATCATCTCTCACCTTGACCGTTGTGAACATCCCGCCCATGGCGATAGGTCCGAATGGACCCTCACCCGCGGTCATTGGCAAGGTGTTACGCGGCCCCGGCATGGCATGGTGCTGACCATCAGCAAGATGTTCAGCGTGTGCCGACATGCCATGTTCACCCATTGGCATATAGCCAGGCAGCCGCCGCTGGATGCGTTCGGTGACACCGGATTGATCCACCCCCAACGGGTTGGCAATACCATGCCCCATGGCATTCATGGTGTGATGCGCCATGTGACAATGAAATGCCCAGTCACCGGGAACAGCAACAAATTCGATATCACGAGTTTGGCCAACACCCACAATCTCGGTGGTTTCTGTTCGCCATTGCGCCTGCGGCCAGCGGCCACCATCAGAACCGGTGACCTGATATTTATGGCCATGCAAATGGATTGGATGATTCCACATGGATAGATTACCCATGCGAATACGTACTCTTTCACCGCTGCGCGCAACGATGGGATCGATTGCCGGAAACACCTTGCTGTTGAATGTCCACAAATCGAACTCGGTCATGATTGACGGATCCGGCCGATAAGTGCCCGGATGCAACGCCCAGTTGTGCAACAGAAAACAGTAATCACGATCCACTGCGACTGTTTCGCCTGCCCGCGGATGAATAATAAACATCCCCATCATACCAACAGCCTGTTGCACCATTTCATCGGCATGTGGATGGTACATATGAGTACCATGCTGTTTCAGAGTGAATTCATAAATGTAAGTCTCACCGGGTTTGATGGATGGCTGACTGAGGCCACTGACACCATCCATGCCGGACGGTAACAAAATACCGTGCCAGTGTATGGTAGTTGGCTCCGGCAATCTGTTTGTCACAACGATACGTACCCGATCACCTTCAACGGCTTCAATTGTCGGCCCCGGTGTTGAGCCATTATAGCCCCAGCATTTGGCCTTGCTGCCCGGGGCAAACTCATGCTCGATTTCCTCGGCAATCAAATGAAATTCCTTGACACCATTTTTCTTTTTATATGGCAAATTATGGCCATTCAATGTACGCACTGATCGGCTTGCATGGTAGTTGCCGTTCTCATCGGCCGGTTTACTGGCCGTTGCGGATTTGGAATGGCTATTACGCAGCAGGCCCAGACCCAGCATGCCGATTCCGGTAGACATTAACAGTTTGCGTCGTGACGTCATGATAGTGTTCTCAATGCTGGCTGCCGTGATCGGCAGATTGATGGCTATTGTCTGATGTTGCGGCAGGCACCCGCGGATTATTATGCTTATGTCGTTGCGGCTGCATGACAGGATCAGCTTCAGCAGTAGTTACTGTCCCGCCCAGACCGATGGCGCGCTGCAAGTCGGCTTCGGCAATCCAGTAGTCACGCAATGCCTTGATATAATCATGATAGTTTGTCTGCACTTCACGTTGTGTCAAAAGCAAATCAAACACATCTTTCAACATGAAATTCTGTTCCTGCTGCATGAATGCAAGCATTTGTTCACTGGCAGGAAGCACCTCAAGTTGATAATGTTTCAGTAATTCGCGCATGCTCTCGACACGATGCCATGCCATCAGCACTTCGCTATCTATATCAACTTCAAGTGCGGTGATGCGTTTGCGATTTTGTTCCAGACGGGACTCCAGTCTGGCAATGCGGGCCTGTTGCTGATCAAAAAGTGGTAATTCAATACTGATATTCGGACCAATCAATGCGGTGCCATCTGTTTCACGTTCAGCATTCACACCGAACTCCATACCACCAACGTAGCGGAAATCCCGTGTCATGCCGAGAGCATGCTGAAGCTGCGTATCGTTCACACGCAATACAGCCAGATCCAAACGCGAGGACTGCGCGTGTGCCAGCGCCTCTTGCCTCGTCATCGTTGCAGCCGCAGGTTTCGGCAAGGCTTCAGCCAGTACCAGGTTACGCTCATTGGCACGTAGCCCGAGCCACTGCGCCAGTTGGTCATGTTTATGTTGTTGTGTCAGCCGGGCATTAACCAGTTCGGCGCGAGCATTTGCAGCAATACTGCGATACTGGGCGAGTTGCAGTTCACTGAGATTACCGGCCGCATCAAATTTCCGGGCGAGTTCATAACCGGCATCGGCAGACTCATTGATTATTTCAAAAATCTCCACCAGCCGTGCTGCTGCCTGGAATTCACGAAAAGCACGCAATACATCATAGGTGAAGTCCAGTACATGCTGGCTTATCGACAATTTGGCACGTTCGAACCCGGTTCGTGCCAAACGTTGGCGAGCCGAACGTAACAGAACATCGAGAAAGCCCTGCGCCAGTTCAAATTCGGCATTGTTACCACCACCGCGGCTGGGGAAACGGATACTGCCGAATAACCGCGGATTACTCAGCAGACCGGCCTGCACGAGATCAACCTGCGCTATGCCCAGTTGTTCGTATTCAGACTGCAGACGTTGATTCTTTAACAAGCCGATTTGTACTGCAGCAGCGGCCGTCAAAGGTTCTTGCAGCAGTTCATCAAGCTGTTCCCGAACTTCGGTATCTTCCGGCCCGCCCTGATACCAGTGAACCTGATACTCGACACGCTCATTGAGCAATTGCTCAACATCTTTAAATTCACCATCGCGGGGCACACTGGCAACACAGCCAGCAAGCACTATAGCCGCTAACAATATTAATATGATTCGAAAAGGCATAACCGCCTCCTGAAAAATTGTTTCAAACAGGACTGCAATACAACCAGTCCACTAACAGATTTTTCAGACGCGATTCGGTGGCCGCAGATGTGTGTCTGGCCAGGCAGGCGTTTGAAATGAGGTCTCAAATGCCGGTCGGGTTTGAATATTATCCAGTTTATCCATCAGGGGGCTTACAGGAACTGCTGTGGCACCACAGTTTTGCATGCAACCGCCTTCACCACCACAACAGCAATTGTCCTTGCAACAACTTTCACCAACATGCTGTGCATCATTGGCACTTGCAGCAGCAGGATCAGCGTGATGATTGTGATGACCGGCATGATGATCATGAGATATCGACTGCGATTCCTGCATTTTCATTTTGTCACAACAACTCATTGCCAATACTGCAAACGGCTGCAACAACAGCAACAGTATCAGGCAATTGGCAATGTGAGTATATTTTCGTGACATCAGCTCAGGTTTGCAAAAATGTTGGCTCACGACAATCTCTGTTCGCATCATCCGCCAGCCTCATGGCAGTTGCAACAATATCTCGATAGCGCCAGTCAGCGTAGACATATTCAGGTTCTGGCCACGCAAGGCTCGCCGATGGCAACAATGTTTTGATTGACTCAATTATCTGTACCGGAAAGCGCATCGAGTATAGGGCATTCGGATCGCGACATGGCATCACCACTACACTGGTGGGTGACAGCGGCCAATGCCGAGCGCATCTGTTGCAAAGCTGCAATTTTGGCGTCAATGTCGGCCAACCGCGCTTGTGCCAGCTGTTTCACTGCGCCGCTGTCAGCCTCCGGATCGGTATAGAGATTCAACAACTCAGCGATATCCGCGAGTGAAAAACCCAGCGACTTGGCGTGGCGGATAAACCCCAGCCGCCGCACGCTGTCCAGCGGGTAACGGCGGTAGCCGTTACTGCTGCGCGCCGGTGGCGGTAACAACCCCTCGCGTTCGTAGTAGCGTAGCGTCTCGACGCCGATATTCGCGGCCCGGGCGACCTGGCCTATCGTCAGTGTTTGCATGCTTTGCCTCCAGCGCACAGACTAAACCCTGTAGTCTACTACAGGGTCAATAATCAATATACCAGAGCATAAACAACTTATAAAACAATGATATAGAAAATAATGACCAGCTTGACTGAGTTCAAACCCGCAGCAGTGCCAGGCAAATATTAGAAGTGGTTTCAAAATGTCACGCACCCAAGGGTGTAATAAAATACAGCCGAGACCAGGCGCCCTTGATTATTAACCAACGGGGACGAAAAAGCGCAGTGTATAGACACTCTGCCGTTACACGGCCCCGCATTTTGAGTCCGCTTTTAACGCCCATTCGTATATTTCAGGGCGGCAAATGCAGTAATTTTGAAACCGCTTCTAGTGTGGATCGGATTCCGGCATGAAAATATCATGCTCAACCTGATCGCCGATACGTATCTTGTTGGCAGCGACACTGCCGGCATTCAGTTCCAGCGCCGCCCGGACCGGAACCCGTGAATCGATGATGGATTCTGATAATGGCACAGCATTTTCAACAATATGCACAATCGTGCCGCCGGCATCGATAAACAGCATATCCAGCGCGATGGTGGTGTTTTTCATCCACATCTGAACCCGTTGTTCGGATTTGTAGTCGAACAACATGCCACCATTGGCCGGCAGCTCGATACGATGCATCAGACCCGTTCTCCGGTGCTCCGGTGTCGCTGCAAGTTCAACCTGAAAGGTCGCGGTCTGTCCGGCGGCCGTGTGTATCTGCACGGATTCCGGCAATATACCTGTGCCAGCCGCATCTGCCTCATTACGCTGGGTACAGGCGGCCACGACCAGACAACAGCACAATAACACTGCATGTTGGCGCTGGATTCTGGCGTAACTGAACATCTGAATTATTCCTGAGTCTTAAAACCTGACATGACGTGCGGGACTTGTTCAGATTATCATACTGTTTTTGGGCAGCGGGCGGTTTGCTCACCTGCTGCAACCTGGTAACCACGAAGATGGAGAATAATAATCATGCGGAGTTTGGTTAAATATTGTTTTGTTGGCCTGCTGATAATCCCGGCATTGGCCTGCGTCCACGGCCCCAGCCGCCAGAAAGTCGAGAAGGACATGGAAATTAATGCATCGCCTGACAAAGTCTGGGCAATCATTTCCGAGTTCTGCTCAATTCAGGACTGGCACCCGGCGGTCGAAAAATGTGAATCCGACGGCAGTCATGAAAAAGGCACGACGCGTGTACTGACACTGGGCAATGGTGAATCCTTTACCGAAGAACTGCTCAAGCATGAGCCTGACAACATGTCATATTCCTATCGGATTACCGAATCCAATTTTGATGCCGTCCCGGTGGGTACCTACGGTTCCACGATCACGGTCAAGGCTGGCGACGGCGGCGGTTCAGTCGTTAACTGGCGCGGCTTTTTCTATCGCGCCTATCCGAACAATGATCCGCCACCGGAACTGTCCGATGAAGCGGCTGTTAATGCTGTCACCGGGATTTACGACGCAGGCCTTGCGAAAATCAAGGAACTGGCCGAGTAATCCAGTTCCAATAAAGCCCGGCTCTTGTGAGTCGGGCTTTTCTTTAGCCGGGCTTTTCCAATACCAGCCATGCAACCTGTATTTCGCCAAATCCCCGTATTCATTCTGTTGCTTGCCATTCATGGGCTGCTGCATGCAGCGCCCTATGCCTACATTACCAATCAGGATGCCAATAATGTATCGGTAATCGATACAGCAACATCTGAAGTCATTGCAGCAATTGACGTAGGTGAAGCACCGGCCGGTGTGGCAGCGTTGCATGACAACTCATATATCTTTATCAGCAATCCGGAAAGCAAGTCAGTATCCGTGATTGACGGCAACACCCATACGGTGATTAAAACTATTTCCATCGGCGCGGGACCATTGGCTGTCGCTGCCCATCCCGATGGGGAAAAAGTCTATGTGGCCGACTGGTATGAAGATGTCGTGCGTGTAATTGCAGTCAGTAGTCTTGAAGTTGAAGCGACAATCAAGGTTGGCGCCTCACCGTCAGGATTGGTGGTCGCGCCTGATGGCAAAACACTTTACGTCGCCAACCGTGATGCCAATAACATTATGGCCGTAGACCTGAATGATCATCATATCAGGACCACTGTTGAAGTCGGCACGGCGCCATTCGGGCTCAGCCTGTCAGCTGATGGCAGTCAACTCTACAGTGCGAATGTACAAAGTAATGACGCGAGTATCGTCGATACCGACAGCATGCAGGTTATCGCAACCGTTGCTGTTGGTGATTTCCCCTATGCCAGTGTTGCCCTGCCGGATGCATCCAGACTGTTCGTTACCAACCAGCGTGACAGCAGCGTATCCGTCATCGAACTGGACGGTTTTACCGAAATTCAACGTATTGAAGTCGGCATGTATCCGGAAGGCATTGCCCTGCATCCGGATGGCAACCGTTTGTATGTCGTCAACTGGGCCGATAATAATGTCTCTGTAATTGACAGCGGTTCGCTGGAAGTCATGGAAACCATTGAAACCGATATGGGCAGCCGTGGTTACGGTGAATTCATTGCGCCGCGTTAAGGAACCTCTGATTTATTTCGTCCTTCAATTTCGTAACCGGCACATTCATGCGCCACTGCCCAGAGGTTCCTGCAGTGCATGGATGTACTGCCATTTTTTAACCACTTAAGTGGTTAAAAAATGAAGAAAATCGAAAATCACAATTTTCGATTTTCGTGCTCTGATAATTCATGGATGAATTATCAGAGCTTCCCTAAGTACCATGATGCTGAATCCGCGCTATACTTGAAACATTCTGTTAACTTTACAGACTTGCTCATTTGATGATGACTGTTATGTATCAATTTCCCCTGAAAATTATTCCACTCGCAGCCCTGCTTCTGGCTATACCTCTGACAGCAACCGGCGAAGAAGAAAAGCCTGCCAAACCCACCGATGACCAGATTCGTGCCTATCTGGAAAAACGCGAGGAATACAAGGACAAGCCGGAAATGCAGAAGCTTCTCAGTACGATTGAAGAGCGCGTTGGCATTACCGAGGACGTCATTGAGCGGGTACAGTCCGGGCAACCGGCATTCCCGGACGAATCAGCAGCACAGCAGCCGCGCATGCAGGGTGATCCGGATGTGGCCGAGTCCGCCTATCAAAAAGGCGATTATGAAACCGCGAAACAACATTACGAGGCCCTCGCTGTCGAGGGCGACGGTCGCGCCAATTTCATGCTCGGACTGATGTATCACGAGGGTGCCGGCGTCGACAAGGATATGTCAAAAGCACATGCCTATTTTGACCGGGCCGCGGATTACGGCGAGGAGCGTGGTCTTGAACTGGTCGATACGCTGGATCGGGAACTGGAAGATGAAGCACTCGAACAGGCCGAGCAGCAATACCTGACGATTGTCGATGAACAGACCGAAGCCGGTGCGCCGGAAGCAACCGAGCGCAACGAAAAACCGCGCTACGCCACCCCGGTAATCGAAGCGCAGCGGCCAGGCGGATAATAAAAGCGGTCACAAACTACTTGCCCAATCCCTTCACTGGCAAAGGCGAATTAATTCTTCAAAAACAAACCCCCACCCTAACCCTCCCCCTGGAAGGGGGAGGGTATCTATTTTTGAGACCGCTTCTTTATAAGGCCATTTCTTTATAAGGCTATTTCTTTATAAGGCCGTTTATTTTGAGTACTCTTCTAGTGCAGTTTTTCCGGCACACTGCCGGAAACAAACGTCAGCAGAAATACCCCGACGACGACAAAGCCGATACCAATCATGGCCGGTGTGTCGAGTCGTTGACCGAACATCAACAGTCCAAACAACGCCACCAGCACAATGCCGGCACCGGCCCAGACGGCATAGGCAATCCCCACCGGTATCTGCCGTAATGCCAATGACAGGCAATAAAACGCAATCACGTAGCCCGTTATCACAATCACGCTCGGCACCAGCTTTGTAAAAGATGCCGAAGCCTGTAATGCCAGCGTTCCGGTCACTTCGGCAATAATCGCTATGGTCAGATAAATGTAGTGCATATTATTTCGACTTCAGTTCATCACGCAGGCCAAGATAGCCGGGCAATCCGAGTATTTCCTTAATCTCGTCAAAATCTACCATTTGATCAGTCATAGCCTGGGTGTGGCCATCACGCCTGAACGTCTCGGCCAAATCACGCATGGCCCTGGCGGCCAGCAATACCGAATCAATCGGCGCCACCACCAGCTTGAAACCCATCGCTTCGAGTTCAGCCGCGCTCAGAATCGGTGTCTTGCCGAATACCAGCATATTCACAAACTTCGGATGCGGCACACGGTCGCAGATGGTCTGTAGTTCATCAACAGACAATGGCGCTTCAATAAACGCAAAATCGGCACCCGCTTCACAGTAGGCATTAACGCGATCAATGGCTTCATCAAGTCCATGTGTTTCACGCGCATCCGTGCGGGCAACAAAAACGAAATCAGGATCCCGGCGAGCCGCCACAGCCGCCTTGAACTTCAGCACCATTTCTTCAGCGGCGATGGTCTGCTTGTTACCGAAGTGACCGCAGCGTTTCGGGAATGCCTGATCTTCCAGAATAATACCGGCGGCACCTGCCTGTTCAAACTGCTGCACACAGCGCATGACATTATGTATATCACCGTGGCCGGTATCTGCATCAGCCAGCACCGGTATCGACATACGTTCACACATACGCCGGGTCGCATTCACCATTTCCTCCAGACCGAGAAAATTGATATCCGGCAAACCCAGCATACTGGCACTGGTGCCGAAACCACCAACGAATACTGACTCAAATCCGGCCTGCTCAACCATCAGCGCACCGAGCACATCATGAGCGCCGAGCATACGGATAATCCCGGGCTGTTGCATGAGTTCGCGAAGGCGCCGCGCGGGCGTAGTGGAAGTACTCATAAATCTTCTCCTGCAATAGTCAGAATTGTGGGTTCCTGAAAATAATGCCGGCAACCCTGGTAGATTTGCCCGGGCAACAGCCCGCCTGCACGGAAGCGCCCGGACAGGGTACAATAATGGCATAAAACACTCACCGGAGTAGGTCCATGCCCCCTGAAGAACACGTGATTGTCACCAAGCCCAAAGGCAGTATTATCATGGCAATGATCTGGATGGCAGTACTGTCGCTGCTGTTATTCTGGGTGCCGGCAATCGGCCCGTTAATCGCCGGGATTGTCGGCGGCAAGGTAGCCGGCGGTGTCGGCAACGGCTTGCTGGCAGCCATTCTGCCGGGCGTCATACTGGCCGGTTTGCTGTTTGTTGTAGGCACCTCGCTCACTGGCGTGCCATTGATTGGTCTGGTCGCCGGTCTCGGCGTATTCATGCTGGTGCTGGTACAGATTGTGCCGCTGTTAATCGGCGCTCTGATCGGCGGCCTGTTGGCCTGAGCTAACGCAAACCTTTAATTAACCGGGAAGCCGGAGCATGCTGAAATCCCGCACCACCAAACGCCTGTTGCTGGCCGCCTCGCTGTCGCTGCTGACCTTAAGTGCCAGTCATGCCGCCGATATCGAAGCTGTGCAACAACTTGCCGAGGCTGGTGATAGCAAGGCGCAGGCCCTGCTTGGCTATTTTTACTATAGCGGTGAAGGTGTGTCACAGGATTATCAGCAGGCCGTGCAGTGGTATCGGCGCGCCGCTGAGCAAGGTAACCGGGATGCACAATACAATCTGGGTGTGGCGTACGCTCTCGGCGAAGGTATTGATCAGGATTTGAGTGCTGCTGCGAACTGGTACCGGCGTGCCGCCGAACAGAATCATGCAGCGGCGGCATTCAGCCTTGGCCTCGCCTATCTCTACGGTGAAGGAGTCAGTCAGGACCCACAGGTAGCAGCGAACTGGTTTCAGCGTTCGGGCGATCTTGGTTATGCGCCGGCACAATTGCATCTTGGCAGTCTGTATCACACCGGCGAAGGCGTGGAACAGGATCACAGCCAGGCTGCCAGCTGGTATGAGAAGGCCGCTGAACAGGGTGATGCCATGGCGCAATACAACCTCGGCAATCTTTACCGCAGTGGTCGTGGTGTAACGAAAGACAATGCTATTGCCCGGCGCTGGTTTAAAGCTGCCGCCGAACAGGAGAATCCATTAGCCATTGCAGAACTGGAAACCCTGAGTCCGCCAGCAGCAACCGCCAGCGTGACGCCAGCGTTATCGGCAGATGCCTCATCGCAGGCAACAGCAACTGATGCCGACGTCACAAGCCCGCCGTCCACCGAAGCAGAAATGACAGCCGCCGAAGCCGAGCCTTTGGCAGCATCGCCAGTCCCCGCGGACGCTGAATCGGAAACTGAAATTGAATCCCGCTCGACTGC
>JBBDSJ010000150.1:0-2349 GCA_040905025.1 Gammaproteobacteria bacterium | reverse complement strand
TCTGGCAAAACATTATTGAATCCTCGGCTGTTGGCCGGCAGTTATTACAGAGTAATTCAGCTGCAGTCATGGCCTCCGAAGCCTGGGAATTATTGTGCGGCTGGCAAGTGCCGCTGACGTTGCTGGAATCGGATGATGCGGTTGATCGGCGCGCATTTGTTGCCTGGCTGCGCGAATACCTGCGCCGCAGTGATGCCGGACACTGGCTTGATCCGGCCCGTCTGGCCGATTTTCTGAGTAATGAATTTGCTGCCGGCAAACTGCTGGTGCCAACAACGATCTGGCTGGCCGGTTTCGATGAATTACGACCGCAACAACAGGCAATGCTTGATGAGCTGCGGGCCCGTGGCTGTGAAATAAAAACGTTAGGGGCAGACACCGGGGTTGCCGGTTGCGTAAGCCCGAGACCATGCCGTGATCAGCTTGAAGAGATCCGTGCTGCTGCGCACTGGGCGCGGGCTGAGTTAAATGCAGATCCGGCCTTGCAGATTGCGGTGGTAGTGCATGATCTGGCCGCACAACGCAGTGCTGTCGCACGGATATTCACTGAAATATTGCAACCGGCGGCGCGATTGCAATCTGCCGGACATGCACCGGCTGTATTCAATATTTCACTGGGCACGCCGCTGGCCGATGTCGCGGTAATTCACACGGCACTGCAATTACTGGAACTGGGCCGGCCACGTTGTCACTGGTCCGTTTTCAGTGCGGTATTGCGGACGCCGTTTGTTCGCGGCGCCGCAACAGAAAGCGATGCACGCGCGTATGTCGATATACGTCTGCGGCGGCAGGGCCGGGAAGAATTGCAATTACGTGATCTGCATTTTCGTCTGCATGCCGATGCCAGCTGTCCGCTATTACTGGCAGCAACCGAACAGGCACAGGCGATACAGGAAGCACTGCCGTCACACCAGACAGCGGCGCAATGGAGTCAGGTGTTCGGGCAATGGCTTGGTGTCTGGGGCTGGGGACAAAGTGATGCGCAAACGCGCGCACTCAATAGTGATGAATATCAGGCAGTGCAGGCCTGGCGCGAATTGCTCGCCGGGTTTGCCGGACTTGACGCCTATGCCGGATCGTTGAGCTGGGGCGAGGCACTGGCATGCTTGCAGCGTCTGGCCGGGCGGCAATTGTTTCAGCCGCAATCCGCCAACGCGCCTATACAGATCATGGGGATGCTGGAAGCCAGTGGCCAACAATTTGATCGGCTCTGGATCATGGGACTGCATGACGGCATCTGGCCGGCAAGCCCGCGGCCGCAACCGTTTATTCCGGTAGCCGTACAACGCAAGTATGCAATGCCGCATGCTACAGCAGAGCGCGAATTGTTGTTTGCCGAACAAACGACCGCACGCCTGTTGGCGAGTGCCGCCGAAATTGTTGTGAGCTGGCCGCAGCGCGACGGTGATGCGAGTCTGCGGCCGAGTGCGTTGTTAATGAATGTTTTTCCGGATGCAACGCCGCCAGCAGCGGCTGAATCTGATAATACCCGTGAGGATCTTGCCAGCTGGTTACACCAGAACAGTCCGGTGCCGGAGATTTTTACAGACACGCCGCCACCGTCGCTGTTTGCCGATGAAGTTGTGCGTGGTGGTACTGCGTTAATCAAAAACCAGGCCGCCTGTCCGTTTCGGGCTTTCGCTGAGCATCGCTTGCAGGCGCGGCCACTGGAAGTGCCGGCCGCCGGTCTGGATGCAAGTGATCGCGGCGCATTGATGCACAATGTTATGCGTGCTATCTGGGATGACCTGCGCGATCAGGCGGCGCTGAACAAGCTTGATCAAACGGCGTTGCAGATACTGGTGGCGAGTTGTGTAGCGGTAACACTTGACGACTGGGAACGTCAGCATGCGTATTCATTGCCGCCAAGATTTCGGCAGGTTGAAAGCGATCGTTTGCAAAGTCTGGCGCTGCAGTGGCTGCAACTCGATGCAGCGCGTACGCCATTCAGCGTAATTGCACGCGAAGGTGAACAGGCCATTGCAATTGCCGGCCTGACACTGAATGGTCAGATGGATCGCATGGATCGGCTTGCCGATGGCCGTTATCTGATTATTGATTACAAGACCGGCCGTGTTGATACAAAAAGCTGGGTCGATGCGCGGCCAGATGAGCCGCAATTGCCACTCTATGCACTGGCACAACGCGAAAAACTGGCGGGGATTGCATTTGCACGGTTGCGAATTGGTGAACTGGAGTATGCCGGTGTCGCCAGTGATGATGCCGGTGATCTCGCCGCGGGTATCCATGCCTTTAGTGCATGGAAACAGCGCCCGGATGATGTTGACGACTTTGCCGGCCTGATTCAGTACTGGGAAAAAAATCTCGGTGCACTGGCGCAGGATTTCA
>JBBDSJ010000149.1:0-14448 GCA_040905025.1 Gammaproteobacteria bacterium | reverse complement strand
AATGGGGCGGCTCATTGCTGAGCATGACAGCATTGATGCTGGCCGGTAGCCCGGTCTATGCCCAGGGCACAACCGACTCAACCATCAGCACATTACCCTCCATTGATGTCAGGGAAATCCTGCCATCGGAAGTACGCTATGCGCCCGGTGCAGCAACTATGCTGACAGCCGAGGAGATCGATACCTACCGCCCGTTCACCTTGCATGACGCCCTCGACTTTGTACCAGGTGTGCGCACAATTGATGATGATATTCATGGCCGTCGTTCCGGCATCGGCCTGCGTCCGGGTGCAGAACGTACCTTTATTGCCGGTGCAACCCTGAAGTTTTAACAAAAGAGTCTCCTCCTGGTAAGTCGGGATAATGGTAGCCACCACTATCCCGACCCTTTAGTGCCAGTTTATTTATCGATCGGTGACTCCCATAAACCGATCACTTCGGCAAGCGGCTGTCCTCACCGACAGCCGCTTTTTTTATGTCTTCGTGTATGATGGCTTGCATACTTATCAGGATTAACACCGCAATCTGCAAGCCATGAATTTCTCACGTACTACGTTATCCATCGTATTTACGGCAGGCATTTGTATCGGGCTTGTTATCGGCTGGCTGTCGGCACGTATATTGCCAGCACCGGCCACCTTGCTGCCACTGCAAACGCTGGCGATGCCCACCATCCTGTCACAACCCCTGCTAAGCGGCGATCTGGTATTGCATGAGATTGATAACTGGCAGATTTATACTTCGTCGCAGGCGGGTAATCATAGTCTGGTTCTGCGCTACAATAATCATTACATCGCCGGTTTTGATGTCAGCCAGACGCCCCTGCCGAATAATATTGCTATTTTGCATCCACAGCATCAGCAGGTATTGTTAATTGCCGGGGAACTCGATGCCGGGGCACGTCCCGGCAAGCTGACGATTGACCGGCTCGGGACAGACGGCCAGACGCTCGGATTTGTAATTGACGAAAATCTGGACGGCCAGCCGGATCTGCGTTTCGATAACCGGTCGGCCGATTTGCATGTCTGGTTTGAAAATGGCTGGCGTGAAGTGCATCGTTCACTGGAACGGCAACCCGGCTCGGTAACCGATAACCGCGTGCATATTGATGATCAATGGTATTCGATTGATATGACCCGGTTTCCTTATCCACTAACGCCGTTGCCGGACACAGACGATGAAGCTCCACTCTGAAAACGGAAAAATTTACCACCCATTCAGCCTGTGGCATGATCCGGATACAAACAGACTGTAACCAAGTCAAAAAATCGAATATGCCCGCTTACGATTATTTTTGTGATGCCAACCAGCAAACGGTTGAAGTGCAGCACTCCATGCAGGTCAAGCTGAATACCTGGGGTGAACTGTGCTACGCCGCACAGATCCCCCTGGGCAACACCGATCTGGCGGAACCCGTTCGTAAAATAATCCGGGCGCCGCATGTTGCAACACCGGTTGGCAACAGCAGACTCAAGGAAAAGGGTTTTACCAAGCTGGTCAAACGTGACGATGGTGTCTATGAAAATGTCACCCGAACAAACAGCGAATCGCGCTATTTCAAACCGGGGGACCCGGGCAGCCAGCCGGATTTGAAACGCAAGATTCGCGATTGAACCCCTTGCATCTGCAGGAGCCTGGCTTGCCAGGCGAATAATCTTTTCCTTTCGCGCGCTAAAGCGCGCTCCTGCGGTTGAATAAAAGATGGCTTGCCAGTGGGCCTGGCTATTTACCAGACGGCTTCATCGAGAAATCGGGCATTCTATAATGCGACTGAACATCATCAACCTTTCCCGGTCTCAATAGTGACTTTTCTGCTTCATGTATAGATACTGGAACCCAATCATGAAACCAATTATCTGCATTACACTTGGCCTGTTAATTTTTGTCCCCAACACAATGGCAGCGGCTGGCATTACCGACCTGCTTGATGCAGCTATTCAGGGCGAACACCGGGATGAGGCCAACAAGACTCGTGATATCTACCGGCACCCGCGCGAAACCCTGTTGTTTTTTGGTCTGCAGCCGGACATGCATGTACTGGAAATCACGCCGGGTGGCGGCTGGTATACCGAGATTCTGGCGCCGGTGTTAAAAGACAAGGGCCAACTTACGGTGGCAAGTTTCGGGCTCGATAATCCGGTCGCCTATTTTGCCAATATCGAACAAAAATTTATCACCCGGCTGGAAGCCTCACCAGAAATTTATGCTGAAGTCGAGCGTGTCAATTTCAAGGACAACGACTACCTTTCTGCTGTTGCTGACGATTCCGTTGATATGGTCGTTACTTTCCGCAACACCCATAACTGGCTGCGGCAGGGTGAAGCCGACAAGGTTTACAGTGCCATGCAGCGTGTACTAAAACCCTGTGGCACACTGGGTGTTGTTCAGCATCGTGCCGCTGAAGATGACAGCATTACAATTGAAAACGGTTATGTACCTGAGTCTGTCGTCATTGCCCTGGTTGAAAACAACGGTTTCAAGCTGACAGATACAAGTGATATCAACGCCAATCCGAAAGATAGCCGGGATCATCCCGAAGGCGTCTGGACGCTGCCACCGAACCTGCGCATGGGCGATCAGGATCGCGAGAAATATCTGGCCATTGGCGAGAGTGATCGCATGACCTTGCGTTTTATCAAGCCGGGTGATGGCTGCCCGGTTCGTTAGCAGCAGTCTATCAATGTCAGCCAAATTATTTCTGTTGCTGGGTTCGGCCAATGCCATGCTTGGCGTGATATTGGGTGCATTTGGCGCGCACGCATTAAAAAACCGGCTGACTGAAGACTTGTTACAAATATGGCATACCGGTGTTGAATATCATTTCTATCATGCGCTCGGGCTGATACTGGTTGGCATATTGTGCCTGCATTGGCCGACGTCAGCATGGTTGCGCGGTTCAGGCTGGTTGATGCTCGCCGGGATCGTGATTTTTTCCGGCAGCCTGTATATGCTTTGCATGACCAATCTGCGCTGGCTGGGGATGGTGACGCCGCTGGGCGGTCTGGCCTTTATCGCCGCCTGGCTGGTCCTGTTCATTGCCGTGTTACGTGCCTGAACATCTATATGCAGGAATCTGCTGAACTGGTCGCAAATTCATGCGATTATTCATAGACCAAAGTATCAACTCTCTTCTGGACACTATCATCATGCTATATAAAAAAGCTGGACTACTTTGTCTTTGTTGTGCGCTGACAGTCGGCATGTTGCCGGTCGCTGCGGAAGTCCCGGCACATTGCGATGCCCAGGCACGCGAGCTGGCAAGTCAGGCTGGCCAGGAAATTTTTACCGGCATGGCGGCTGATCAACGCGCTGCATTGCAACGACTCGCTATTGACATATGTGCCAAACACAGTGCCAATGTTGCCGGCAGTAGTGACGATGCAGTGAATGCTGATACAACCGGCAGTGGTGACTGGTTCTCACACCATGTCCTGCACGGCAAACCAGCCGATAAACCCGGCAACAAGCGTCTGGAACGCCTTGGCCGTTAACAACAGATTGTTTACCGCGCGCTGACCTGCATTTCTGCACGTCAGGACAGAACTAATTGTGAGTATCTTTTGCCAACGGCGACAATGAAGTTAACGGCATTACCTCTGCCGCAGTAGAGTTATTACCGACCGTATGGCTTGCATCAATTGCTTCAATCAGCGGCCATAAAGATGCACCTGTCCACGCATTGCCGGTTGAACCGTAGAGCGTTTGTTCCAGCCGGTTCAGTTCCGGCACCAGTTCGGGATAGCGCTGGCCAAGCTGTTGCAGATTCAGGGACTCCCCGAGGTTATGATTGGCCCAGTCCAGCAGCGCACGCCGTGTTGCTGCGGCATCATTTGCAAGACAGGCCGTCTTCACCGACATCAACCTTGCCTGACGCGTGAGCAGCCATTGACTTAACCTGAACCCATGGGCGGCCGTTTTTGCATTTCGTTGTTGCCACCATAAAAACAATGTCAGCAGCCAGGCGCCGGCAAACAACACCGTTAACCATGGCCATATAGTTGATCTGGATACCGGCTCATCAGCCATCGCCGGTGCGACGACACCAGAGGCTGGCCCAGCCTCTGATGCTTGTGCTGACGCCGTGGCCCGGCCTGGTAATACCATCACTGTGCGTGCCGGCAATTCTGCTTCCTGCATCTTGCCGGTATGAATATTGAACCACGGGATTTTTATCGCCGGCAGTGTCAATTCACCTGCCTGTTGTGGAATTAACGCCAGACGTTCCATGCGTTTACCGAGCACGCCATCCTCCGCGCGCTCAGTATCAAGATAAGGTTGCTCGGGATACGTTTTGACTGAATCAGGTAACGACTGCACCAGCGATGGTAACTGTGATGCCGTTTGCGCCCGGGCCGTTATTTGCAGAGTTCGGGTAATCGGCTGACCGACGCTGAATTCCGGTGGTTCTTCAGACCATTCCTCTTCGAGAGTGACGTTGGCAGCAGGTAGCCAATTTGATGTTGTCAACGCCGGACGAACATCAATCGTAATATCGGCAGACTCTCGCATGATAATCTTTGCCGACGATCGTTGCTGCCCATGTCTGGCATCCGGCCCCATTGGATTGACAAACATTCGCCCGGTATTGATTTCACCGCGAAAAACAGTCGGTTTAATCTGCAGATCGCCGCTGCCCTGCGGGAATAGCGCATAGCGACGTTCCAGGACCTGATAGCTGCGCTGATTGCGCCGGACACGATACGTCCGTTCACTGAGTTGCTCAACAACCGCAGCACCGTTGGCAAACTCCGGCTTGCTCAAACTGGAGTTAAATGTATCCATTGCCCGATACAGTCGCAGCTCCAGAATGATCTGTGCGCCTTCATATGATGTATTTGTGTCGGCTTCCATTTCAACGAAGACGACATCATCGTATTTACTATCACCGCTGGTCGGCTCATTAATTGTCACTGTACGTTCAGGCGATTCCAGCTGACCAAAAGTTAATGCCGGGATCGTGATTTCGCCACTGCGTTTCGGCATTAACTGTATTTCCCAGCGACTATGCTTAGGGACAAATTGTATTGACCAGTGCTGACCCCGTGCCTGATTCGGATCTGTGAGCACAATACGACTACTGCGAGCGCTTCCCAGCACATCAAAATCCTGTTGCAATGGCGTCAGATCGGGATCATCAACATCCATCTCGTCACTTTCATAAACAAGTATGAAAGACTCATTGGCATGTAATGGCTCATGCTGAATACTCATGTCTATTGCCGCCATGCCGGTAACCGCCCAACACAACAAACAGCACAACAGACTGCCGGATAAATAACGTTTCATAATAGTTCTTTAGATAGCCTGAATTCAGGTTTGCTCAGATTCCGGGGGTATTAATAGTCAGCATCGGCATGATCACGCTGGTATTGATATTCAAATTTACGCCGCAACAAACCGCCCGGATCATCCGGAATACGCCGCAGCCATTGCTCGTCCATGTTGCGCTGGGCAGCATCGATTTCATTTTCCCCGGCAAACTCACCCGGCTCGCCGGGATCGGCCGGGTCTGATTCCTGACCGGCCGCTTCAGTTTCTGCAGCCTCTTCCTCAGCTGACTCCGCATCGGCATCGGCAGACTCATCGCCTGTTCCGTTACTGGAATCATCAGCTTCTGCATCACCTTCAGCACTGCCGCTTTGTTCACGCATTTCATCATCCGCACCGACATCACCTTCGGCGCTGCCGGCATTGTCATCACCGGCCGGACTGTCGGCCTGTTCGCGGCCATCACCAGCGCCATCCGATTCGCCAGCCTGGCCGGATTGACCCTGACCGCCGCCGGCGCTATCACCGTCATCACCATCGCCGTCACTGCTGTCGCTTTGCTGTTGCATCTCTTCACGCAACAGGTCGCGGTTAAACCGGGCGTCCTCATGCTCCGGATCACGTTTCAGTGCTTCTTCGTAGGCCTTTAATGCTTCTTTCGGTTTCTGCAATTGTGCCAGTACATTGCCGCGGTTATACCAACTACGGGCCGTATCGCTGGCGCCTAATGATTCCAGTGCCTGCTCATAATCACCGGCGCGGTACTGTGCGACACCGCGCCATTCCGGATCGCGAAACAGATTCGCCGCTCGTTCCATATCGCCTTCGGCAAACGCAGCCGCTGCCTGCTGGTCAAGCCGCAGCCAGAAACTGCCGGGCTCTGCCTCATCCGACTGCGCAGCAACCGGAGCAAATGGTGACAATGATCCGGGTAATACAACTGACATACTGACCAGAACAAATGCTGCCAACACACCACGACGAAAAAACAGCAATGCAAATGGCAACAACAACAATACCAGCCAGGCACCCCGATCCTGCCAGTAATCCGTACTCTGTTCGTCGGCTTCACTGACTTCCTGTAGCTGTTCAAAAAAATTCAACAGTTGCTTTAAATCCGAATCATCATCACTCAAGTGCGCATAGGTGCCTCTGCCAATTGCTGCCAGACGTTGCAATGCGGTTGCATCGTAAGTCGCGATCACGATTGCGCCATTGTCATCTTTCAAATAATCATCCCGATCACCGGGTACCGGCGCACCGGCCACCGTACCCACGCCCAGCACTGACAAGCGTTGACCGGCAGCGACCAGCTCGCGGGCGGCAGGTTCAGCCTGTGCCAGATCGACACCATCGGTGACCAGCAACACATTGCCCTGCTGAAAACCGGCCTGCTCCAGTAACTCACGGGCTTTGGCGAGACCGCGATCAGCACGATCACCATCAGCCGGCATCAGACTCGTATCCAGTACCCGCAGTTGCGCCTGCAAGGTGGCGCTGTCGCTACTGACCGGCATGACGGTATAGGCGCCCCCGGCATAAACAACCAGACCGGTACTGCCCTCGGTACGGGCATTCAGGATGTCGGCGATTTTAAAACGCGCGCGTGCCAGCCGGTGTGGTGCCAGATCCGCAGTGCGCATGGATTTTGATAAATCGAGTACGATTACCAGTGCACTACCCTGACGGTACAACGGTTGCGGCAATTTATCCCAGGCCGGTCCGGCCAGCGCCAGAATCGTCAGTACACCAATCAATGCCAGCCACATTAATTGCCATCGTGCACTCCGGACACTGCCATGCAACAGATATGGTAACAAGGCCGGATCACAAACCCGCGCCCATGGATTGCCCAGTGGCTTTGCTCGCGAACCGGCGCGACGTTGTTGCAGATAATAAACCGCCAATCCGGCCAACCATGGCAGCAGGGCCAGCAGCCACCATGGCCGGATGAAATGCAACTCTGCAAGACTGCTGAAAAAACCGTTCATACCGGTTTCTCCTGCAAGGCCGGACGGCCGCCATAATTCAACCAGCCAAACAGCCCCAGTGCGAGCAATGCGGCAAATGCCAGTAGCCAGGGATACAGTTCCTGCCGCGGCCGGTATTGCGCCGGGTCCTGTTCAATGGGTGCCAATGCATTGATAGCGCGATAAATCTGCGCCAATTCACGGGTATCGCGCGCGCGGAAATAACGGCCGCCGGTGGTCTCGGCGATCTCGACAAGTAATTCTTCATCCAGTTCGGCGGAAGGGTCGACCTGCTCCAGTCCAAACACACCCTGTATCAGCATCGGTTCACCGGCAACGCCGACCGTGAAAATACGTATGCCATTACGTGCGGCAATACCCGCTGCCACATCGGGCGCAATTTCACCGGCCGTGTTGGCACCATCGGTTAACAATACCAGAACTCGTTCATTTACTTTTGCAGCAGCATCGCCGGCATCAATGTTGCGCAATTGTTTCACTGCCATACCAATCGCATCACCAATGGCCGTCTGCCGTCCTGCCAGACCAAGTTCGGCCTCATTAAGCAATGTTTTGACAGTGTCATGATCAAACGTCAATGGCACTTGCAAATAGGCCTGTTGTGCAAACAAAATCAAACCGAGACGATCACCTTCACGCCGATCAATGAATTGATTGGCCACCGCCTTGATGGCTTCGAGCCGGTTAACATGGCGATTGCCGATCTCGAAATCGCGCATACTCATACTGGCGGACAAGTCCACGGCCAGCATCAGATCGCGGCCGCTGATCGGCAACTCAACCAGTTCATCCAGCCATTGCGGCCGGCTCGCGGCCAGCACCAGTAATAACCAGATGACTACCAGCACCAGCAGTGGGCCACGCGGCCGCTGCCAGCGCTGGGTGGTCGTTGAACTTGCTGCCGACAAATCAAACCGCTGCAGAAACGGAACTTTTAACGCGGCAGTACGCGGCTCCACCGGCGGCAAGCGCCGGATCAACAACGGTAACGGCAATAACAACAGTAACCATGGCCAGGCAAAATTCAGCATGCCGATGATCGCCGCCGGGTTGTCATGGCTGTTACCGTCCGCTCCACCAGCGCCAGCAAGGCCTCCGCATCAATATCAGCGTTGCGTTGATATGGCCCTGTTGCCAATACCTGGCCGACACCCTCCTGATAAGGTTTGTCGGGCAAAAAACTGTCAAGATACGCCAGCCACGCCTGCCCCGTTAACGCGGCGACCTGCTCACGTGAATCAAGCGTCAGCGCCAGACGCCGCAGGTTGGTTGATACTTCAGCCAGTAGTTGTTGCGGATTCTGGTGACGGGCGTAGTCGGCGCGTAGTTGCATGAGCATTTGACCGGCCCGGCGGCGCAGCTGGCGTGCCCGCCATCGCTGCCAATAGCGACGGCCATAAAACACGGCCACGATTAATACCAGCACAAGCAACAGCAACCACCAGCCGGGTGCCGGTGGCCACCATGAGACTGGCGGCGGTAATTCAATATCGCGTAATTGACTGGTGTCGATCATGCCGCGCGTTTAATGCCCAGGCCGGCCTTGAGGACAGCCAATGGATCCGCATGGGTCGGACATTCAATCAGATGCAGATTGGGAGCCTGCGTCAGGCGTTGCAGGCGTTCACGCTGCATTTCAAACTGCTCGCTATAACGTCGGCGCAACGCCGGTGAAGCGGTATCGACCAGTTCTTCATGCTCGCCGTCAGTTAACCGGTAAAGCCCGGGCGGTGGTAATTCTGCTTCGAGTGGATCATGAATAAACACCAGCACAATTTCACTATGCCGCGCCAGGCGTTGCAGTTGCGCTTCCATCAATACATTGAGATCACGGAAGTCGCTGAGTAAAAACAGCAGACTGCCGGGCCGGGTCACACGCGCCAGCCGCAGCAGTGCCTGTTGCGCAGCGAGCGGATTGGCAGACGCAGCCGTCACCACCGGCCGCGCCAGATGCTGAATCAAGTGCAGCACCGCCGTGCGGCCACGCCGCGGCTTGATTTCATGATGGCCGGCCTCCGAGAACACGACGCCACCGACGCGATCACCCTGCTGCACGGCACTCCAGGCCAGCAAGGCCGCACACTCGGCCGCTCGTACCGCCTTGAACCGGCCGCGTGTAGCAAACTGCATACTGGTGCTGAAATCCACCCAGCACAGCACCGGCCGCTCACGCTCCTCGTGATACAGCTTGGTATGGGCCCGGCCGGTCCGCGCTGTGACGCGCCAGTCGAGCTGACGCACATCGTCACCGGGTTCATACGGCCGTGATTCCTGATACTCCATGCCGCGGCCCTTGAAAACGGAATGGTATTCACCACCGGTACGGGCCCGGCCGCTGCGTGGTTTCAACGACAGACTTGCGGCGGCAGGACCAAGCCTGACCAATGCGCTGACGCTGGTCTGGATTTCAGGAGGAGCGGAGGTCATTTCTGCTTGATATCAGTAACCACAACCGTTTTTGTGGTTGTTCTTCAGGGCACCGCAACACGTTGTAACAACTCGCTGACCACCTGGTTGCGGGTGACACCTTCGGCTTCGGCTTCAAAATTCATAATCAACCGATGCCGCAGCACATCCGGAGCAACGGTCTGGATATCATCCGGACTGACAAAGTCACGGCCTGCCAACCACGCATGCACACGTGCGCAGCGGTCCAGTGCAATCGTTGCACGCGGGCTGCAACCGTACGTGACCCAGCGCGCCAGATCGTCACCATAGGCTCCCATGTTGCGCGTGGCGAGTACCAGCTGGACGATATAATCTTCAAGGTTATCAGCCAGATACAACTCCAGAATATCACGGCGTGCGGTGAGAATATCGGCCGGCTTGATGCGGGTCACCGGTGGCGCAGGCGTGCTTTTCGACTCGGCCCGCGCCAGTCGCAGGATTTCGAGTTCGGCGCCAGCCTGCGGGTAGTCGATCTGCACATACATCAGGAAGCGGTCGAGCTGAGCTTCCGGTAATGGATATGTGCCCTCCTGTTCGAGCGGATTCTGCGTCGCCATCACCAGAAACAATTCCGGCAACTCATACGTGACCCGGCCGACCGTGACCTGACGTTCGGCCATCGCCTCGAGCAAGGCCGATTGCACCTTGGCAGGCGCGCGGTTGATTTCATCAGCCAGCACCAGATTATGAAACAGTGGGCCCTGCTGGAAGACAAAATCACTGGACTGCGGCCGGTAAATCTCGGTGCCGGTCAGGTCGGCAGGCAGCAGATCCGGGGTGAACTGAATGCGGTGGAAATCTGCCTCAATCGCCTCGGACAACACCTTGATCGCGCGGGTCTTGGCCAGCCCCGGCGCGCCTTCGACCAGCAAATGGCCATCCGCCAGCAAGGCAATCAATAACCGGTTAACCAGTGTTTCCTGGCCGATGACCTTCTTGCTGATATGATCCTGGAGGGTTTGTATGGATTCGCGAACGCTCATGCTCCATGCGCCTTATGGGTAATTTTGGTTGGATGTATTAATTACGGGTTGATTACAGTATCACGTTATCTAATCGACCCCGAGATCAGAACGGAATTCCCGCCCGCATGCAAACTCAGTGTAGAATTCCGGCAACTTCCGCAGAAATCGTGTCCAGTACATACTCAGTTATATTTTCACAAGGTCAGAGCGAAAATCGATGAAAAAAGTTTATGTCAGCGAAAATCGTATGCTCGCGGGGTACGCGCTCGGCATTCTGGAATCCCATAATATTGAAGCTTTCATGAAAAATGATCACCTGACCGGTGGCATCGGCGAACTGCCGGTGAATGAATGCTGGCCGGAGGTCTGGATACAGGATGACAGTTGCTACGAACAGGCGCTGGGCATTATCAATGACTTGCTCGATGAAACTCGCAGTGCCAGTGCCTGGCGCTGCCCGAACTGCAACGAGCAGGTCGAAGGCCAGTTCGGAGAATGCTGGAACTGCGGTGCGGCGGCACCGCAGTGAGATTGCTGGACTTGAGTGACAATGCAGTATCATTGCGACGAAGTGAAGCAAGCCCGCGTTTAGATTGCCGCAGTCGGCCTGCGGCCTCCTTCGCAATGACGCCATTAATGACACTGTTTTAATGAATATATAACAGGGATTCTGACCATGACCCCAGCGGCACAATTGATTGCGAGGAACCCTTCTACTTCGCTCAGGGCAGGCTCCGCGACGTGACAATCCAGCCTTGATACAAAACCAGAATTGCTTCCTCCGACAAAACAGTCAGCCAGTCTCATGCAGACTGATACCCACCTTGGTAATCTTGCCATCTGCAATTGCCCGCACGACCAGTTCGATACTATCCAGCTTGACACGATCGCCGACGACCGGCTTCTGGCGTGAACAGATTGCCAGATAATCAGCTGCAGTAAGCGCGCCGATGTCGGCCGGGATTTTCAGACCATAGGTCATCGCGATGTCATTCAGAAATGCCTTGCCATCGATAACAAATTCCCCATAGAACTGCTGTTCGAGAATACCGGCCGGCACTGCATCTGTAGCGAACAGTTTATTCAGTTGTTCCAGTGCGGAATGATCGGTTAATAAATACAAACAGTCACCGGACTGTAAATTGACAGTTTCATCTACCATCAACAAGCCGTTACCACGAACCACCGCGACCAGTCGCGCTTCATCGGGTAACCGTAACTGGCTCAGTGGTGAACCAATCAGCCAGTTGGCATCATTCGGCTGGTATGTCACCAGTTCGTAACCTGACGCCACCGGAATATCCAGTTCCACGCGCTGCATGGGTTTCGCCGTTGCCGGTACTTGCAGATTCAACACGCGTGCCAGCGACGACATGGTCCAGCCCTGCAGCACCAGCGATGAAACAACAACAATAAACGCCACATTAAAATACACCTGCGCATTCTCAAGACCGGCAAGCAGCGGAAAGATTGCCAGAATAATCGGCACGGCACCGCGTAAACCGACCCAGGAAATGAAGACCTGTTCGCGCCATGGCGCGGAAAACGGCAACAAACTCAGGAACACTGCCAGTGGCCGTGCTACCAGCATCAATACCAGCGCGATGGCAACCGACGGGAACAGACTTTCCAGCAGATCCGAAGGCGTGGCCAACAGACCCAGCAACACGAACATACCAATCTGCGCCAACCATGCCATACCGTCATGCACACGCAGAATATTCTGGCGTGCATGCAATGGCCGGTTGCCGAGCAACAAACCGGCCAGATAGATCGCCAGATAGCCACTGCCACCGGCGACTGTTGTTATGGCATACACCATCAGGCCACCTGCCAGCGCCAGCAACGGATACATGCCGGTCGCCAGTGGCAAACGGTTGATGATCCGGATCAGCATATGGCCACCGAGAATGCCGAACATCGCACCGAGACCCATCTGGGTCAAAAACATCGGCACCAGCGACCACGAAAACGAGTTCTCGCCGCTGGTGATAATTTCAATCATGACGATGGTCAGGAACACTGCCATCGGATCGTTGATACCGGATTCGATTTCCAGTGTCGCACCAACACGTTCCTTGAGTTCGACACCGCGGCCGTGCAACAACGAGAACACCGCAGCCGCATCGGTTGAAGCGATAATTGCACCGAGCAACAAACCATGCACCCAGTCAAACCCCAGCAACCAACTGGAGAACGCGCCGATCAGCATCGCGGTAATCATGACGCCAAACGTCGCCAGTGATAATGCCGGCCACAACGCCACCCGGAAGCTCGCCATCGGTGTGCGCATACCGCCATCGAACAGGATCACCGCCAGCGCCATCGTACTGACCAGATAGGCAACTTCGAAATTATCAAAACGAACGCCGCCGAGGCCCTCTTCGCCGGCGAGCATGCCAAGCACCAGGAACACCAGCAATAACGGCGCGCCAAAGCGCGACGCCAGCGCGCTCGCCAGTATGCTGACAAACAATAACAGGGCGCCGATGAAGGCGAGTTGATTCAGAAACTCCATGTTCAGAAACTGCCTATAAGTGAGGTGTCAGTTTACCTCATGCTGTCAAATTGCCGGAACGAAAAGGTGGCTGCAGTTTTAAAAAGATGTCATCCGTGGCTTGAGCAGGGGGTAAATTTACTTTCAGGCGACGGCGTGTTGACCGCCAGAAATATGTGACGGGAAGTTCGGCGAACGTGACGCCTGCTGGCGCAACCGCTCCCACACCTGTTCGTGGAAGAAGTACGCCGCCGTATTGCAGAGCGGTTCAATCAACGCCACCGCACCGCCCAGCGCGAAGCTGCCCGTCATCACGTAGACTACGCAGAACGCGACGGTCATGTGAACGGCGGCGAATGTCATTGTTTTGACCATGCTGGCTCTCCAATCCGATACCGGGCCGAAATGGCAACCGGCTGTTGGAGTTAATGATAGTCATTCGTATTAATAGTGCTAGTCAACTATTTAAATCTTTTTGATTGGTATTAACTATAATTAACTGGGTAGGACATTACCCCAATGCGTCCAGCCCTCGCGAATCAACCAGATTCAATAACTTAAGTGAAGGTCCATTGGGCTTTTTCTGTCCCTGCTCTCATTTCTGCACGGTTGACGGCGTGGTATTGAGGTAAGCGGCAAATACCGCCTGACTGGCTTTTTGGCGCAGCCGAATCGCCTGGATTTGTTCTGGTGTGTAGACCCTGACCGGCGGCAGACACAAGGCATCGAACTCACGCAGCGTGGTAGCCGGCATCAAACCGGCTTTGTTCAACCCTTTGGCTGTTTCATGTACAGATTGAAAAACCCGCTTTCTCATCTTCTGCTCATTAACATCAAACCAGTTTCTGTTCCTGCAACAAATTCAGCGTAAACCGCACACCCTGGCAAATACTGTCAGTGGGGATATGCGCAAGCCCACCCTTGCGGTTCATTGACGACAAATCAATATGCAGCCAGGGCGTGTCGTGTTTGACGAACCGTTGCAGGAACCGGGCGGCGAGAATGTGATCGACACCGCCTTCCATGGAACATTGTTTGATGTCAGCGATTTTACTTTCGATCGCTTTCTCATAATCGGCATCCATCGGAAACGGCCAGACCCGCTCGCCGCTGGCGCGACCGGCCTCGATCAGGGCCTGATGCCAGTCATCGCGATTACTAAATGCGCCGCAGTAGTTAGTGCCGATCGCCTGCACACAGGAACCGGTCAGCGTCGCGTAATCGACAATCAGCCGCGGCTTTTCGCTGGAAGCAAAATACAACGTATCGGCCAGCACCA
>JBBDSJ010000148.1:0-69853 GCA_040905025.1 Gammaproteobacteria bacterium | reverse complement strand
GTCCATTATCAATCGCGCTCCATGTGTGGCACTCCGTCGCGCTGGCAGCCATTGCGCAGCGCCCATGCTCCCGGCAGAACCTCAATACCAGGGTTAATTATTTAAGGAAGCTCTGATTAATTCATCCATGAATACTGCATCCTTGGCTCCGTTAGCGGCACATCCGTTTGCCACTCCTCAGAGCACGAGCAGTGCTACATGGATGTACTGCAGGAACCTCTGAATAAATCAGAGGTTCCTTGATTCTGCAGAAATTTAGTGTACTTGCGCGGCTTGACTATTAAGTAAGCCACACATAATGCCCTCCCAGACAAGAATGGGTCATATTAGCCTAATTTACCAGTCACAACACCGTGTCAGGGGTCACAAATTGCCGGATTGATTGAGCAGTTGTTCCGGCCGGCCTGACATCAGGGCGGCTGGCGTATAATATCGGGAAGCTGGTACTCCGGCGGGTGTAGTTCAATGGTAGAACGGCAGCTTCCCAAGCTGCATACGTGGGTTCGATTCCCATCACCCGCTCCAATACTGCTCCCCTGATTTCACTGACCTGGATTGCGGATAAATTTTTAGTAGTCGGAACGGGGACTCGAACCGAATTATAAAAATACGTGGGCTGTCGAAGGCCTTTCCTGGATATTTTGTTACTCGATGGGCCCTGCGGGCACGCTGCGTGCGAGCCAGCCAGTGCCCGGAAGCCAGGCAGTATGATTGCGGTTGAACGGCTCAGGTTTCGTCGCGTTGCAGCTTCAACAGCATGAAATCGATCGCGTTTTCCTGCAGACGTTTGCGGGCATCGTTGAGTGCTGCAGGTTCGCGATAAGGACCGGCGCGAACACGGTGCCAGGCAGTGTCGCCGTCAATGACCACGCGCTGGATTTCAGTGCTGATGCCGAGTAATGCCAGCCGTGCCTTGACGCGGTCGGCTTCTTCATGCTGCCGGAATGAACCGATTTGCAGCACATAGAGGTCGCTTTCAGCCGTTGTGGCCGGCGCTGCCGCTGTGTCGGTCGGTTCACTGATCGGGACACCGGGCTCGGCTGTTGCCGTGTCAGGTACCGGTGCAGGCGGCGTTTCCCATTCCGGCACACTGACTTCCATTTCCGGCAGGATGGTATAGAAATCAAACCGTGGTGCCGGGCGATCGGTTGGTTCAGGCAATTTGACCGGTGTCGTGCTGGAATCGGCCTGTGGCGTTTCAGAGGATTGCGCAGTTTTTGCCGGTAACAGCCCGGCTATATTCGGCAACGCTTCCAATAAATACAATACCGCAGCTACACACAGCCCGGTGAGCAGGCCGGCAGCAAACGTCATTATGCCGCCAAGACGGCCCTGGGATTTTGTGTTACGGCTGGAGCGGTTTTTATAGTCGCGTGCCATTACATTCGCTCCGGGGCGCTGACACCCAACAGTTGCAGTCCATTGACCAGCACCTGCTTGACCGCCTTGGCGAGTGCCAGTCGCGCGTTACGCAAGGCCGGGTCATCAAGCAGGAATTGCTGGTTGTTATAGTAAACATGAAATTCATTCGCGAGTTCACGCAGATAATAAGTGATCTGATGGGGTTCCAGCTGGGCGGCGGCGGCTTCGACGAGTTCCGGATAGCGCGACAGTGTCACGAGCAGTTGCGTTTCTTCGCCGGTGGTCAGTTGATCCAGACTGCCATGTGCCAGTACAGCATCAAAGTCGAGTTGACGTTCCGTCAATTGCCGGAATACGCTGCAGATACGCGCATGCGCGTACTGGATGTAATAAACCGGGTTGTCATTGGATTGTGAACGGGCCAGATCAATATCGAATGTCAGTTGTGAATCAGCCTTGCGCGAGACCAGAAAAAATCGCGTGGCATCACAACCGACTTCATCAATCAGATCCCGCAATGTGACATAAGAGCCGGCACGTTTCGAGATTTTCACTTCTCCTCCACCGCGCATCACCGTGACCATCTGATGCAACACATATTCCGGCCAACCCTCAGGGACGCCGATGTTCAATGCCTGCAAGCCTGCCCGCACCCGGGCAATGGTCGAGTGATGATCTGCGCCCTGTTCATTGATAACACGTTCAAACCCGCGTTGCCACTTGTCTGCATGATAGGCAACATCAGGTACGAAATAAGTATAACTGCCGTCAGTTTTGCGCATGACACGATCCTTGTCATCGCCAAAACCGGTGGTACGTAACCACAATGCGCCATCCTGTTCGTAGCAGTAGCCATTGGCAACCAGCTGCTCAACAGTTGCCTGCACATGACCCTCTTCGTAGAGTGAAGATTCCAGAAAATAATGATCAAACTCGACACCGAATGCGCGTAAATCAGCGTCCTGCTCGCGGCGCAAATAAGCTACAGCAAAGCGCCGGATTGCATCCGTATCATTGGCGTCGCCACTGGCGGTAATTTCCTGATCTGTTGCATGCACAGACTCACGTTGCAGATAGGCGCTGGCAACGTCGCTGATGTAGTCACCACGGTAGCCATCCGCAGGCCATTCGGCATCATCCGGGGTCAGGCCCTTGCAGCGTGCCTGGACTGACAGCGCCAGATTGGTGATCTGTTGACCGGCATCGTTGTAGTAAAATTCGCGTGTGACGGCCCAGCCGGCACTAGCAAGCAAGCGGCACAGACAATCGCCCACAGCTGCCCCACGGCCATGCCCGATATGCAATGGTCCGGTCGGATTAGCCGAGACAAACTCGACCTGTAGTTTATGGCCCTGCCCGGCATTGTGCCGGCCATAGTTTTCGCCAACCTCGAGAATCTCACTAACCTGGGCCTGATACGCGGCCGCTGTCAGGAATAGATTGATAAATCCAGGCCCGGCAATTTCGATTTTATCCAGCAGTGGCGAAGCCGGGATATGCGCAATAATCTGTGTTGCCACATCGCGCGGTTTCTGGCGCGCAGTTTTGGCCAGTACCAGCGCCGCATTTGTGGCAAAGTCACCGTGTTCACGTGTGCGGGTGCGCTCAAGTTGAGCGCTGAAATCGGCAGGCAGCGTGAGGTCAGCGGCACTGGCGTATGCATCCAGCGCCTGACGGACAAGTTGTGAGATATGTTGTTTCATGAAAGCGCGTGATCATACCCTGCCCGTGACAGGGCGAGAAGCTTGGTGGTAAATATTCCGGTCAGCAGGATTTTGCCAACCGGCCGGCAAGTATCAAGCCAGCTCCTGTGGGTCAACATCCAGCGACCAGCGGACTTTGCGGCCACTGGGCAGATTCTCGAGCGCCAGCAGCCAGGTCGGTAATGCGCTGCGCAGGGTCTGGCGTTCCTGTGCCTGCAATAGCAATTGCATACGGCGGTGGCCGGCACGCTTCGGCCGTGGCGCGGCCACGGGCCCCAATAATTGCAGCTCGCCGGTTTGGTGATACATGAGTGCGCGGGCTTCCTGCAGGAAGGTGGCGACTGTGCTCTCTGCCGGTGCTTCGGCCCGCAGCAGGGCCAGATGGCTGAATGGTGGCAAGCCGGCCTGTTCGCGTTCTGCCAGCGCGGTTGCAGCAAACGCGTCATAACCGGCACTGATCAACTGCACCAGCAACGGATGTTGCGGCTGGTGGGTCTGGATAATAACCGTACCCGGCTGGTCGGCGCGGCCGGCGCGGCCACTGACCTGCAGGATCAATTGCGCCAGCCGTTCAGGTGCGCGGAAATCGCTGCTGTAGAGTCCGCCATCGGCATCGACAATACCAACCAGTGCGACGCCGGGAAAATGATGGCCCTTGGCCAGCATTTGTGTGCCAACCAGAATATCGGCCTCGCCGCTATGAATGCTGTCGAGCAGGTTTTGCAGTGAACCACGCCGGTGGGTACTGTCACGATCAATGCGGACCACGCGTGCGGCCGGAAATATTTCAGCCAGGGTTTCGACAATCCGTTCAGTACCCTGGCCGACTTCGAGCAGGTTTTCCGACTGACAACCGCCACAGTTTCTGGTCAGCGGTTGCTCATGGCCGCAATGATGACAGCGTAGTCGCCGTGCAGCCTTATGCAGGGTCATTGCGGTATCGCAACGCTGACACACGGCTTGCCAGCCACAGTCATGACATAACAATACCGGTGCATAACCACGTCGATTGATAAACAACAGAATTTGTTGATTGGCATCGAGGCGCGCCGAAATGGCTTCTATGAATCGGTCTGACAGTCCGCTGTGCAATTTCGCCTGGCGGATGTCGAGTAACTGCATCGCCGGGGATTGCGCATTGCCGGCACGTTGACGCAGGTGCAAATGCGAATAACGGCCCAGATTGGCATTGTGCAGGGACTCAAGCGACGGTGTGGCACTGCCAAGCACAATCGGTATCTGTTCTCGCTGGGCACGCATGATGGCGACATCACGGGCGTGGTAACGAAAGCCATCCTGTTGCTTGAATGACAAATCATGCTCTTCATCAACCACAATCAATCCGGGCCTCACCAGCGGTGTCCATACGGCCGAACGGGTACCGAGTATCAGTTGCGCACTGCCGGCGCGTGCCTGTAACCAGGCCTGTAATCGCTCGCTGTCATTCAGTCCGGAATGCAGCACAGCAACATGGCTGTTAAAACGCTCGCGAAAACGTGCAATTAACTGTGGTGTCAACGCGATTTCCGGCAACAAGATTAGTACCTGTTCACCGCGTTGCAGGACTTCCGCCACTGTTTGCAAATAGACTTCGGTTTTACCACTGCCGGTAATGCCATCAAGCAGATGTACCTGAAAGCTCCCGAGTGTCGTCACAATTGCAGCAACCGCCTGTTGCTGTTCGGCATTGAGGCTGAATGCCGGTTGTGTCACTACATTTGTTAATTCCGGTTGCGTACGTGCAAGTTGCCGGCGTTGAATCCAGCCCCGGCGTTCGAGTTGCCTGATTGCCGGTTGCCAGTTTTGCAATCCGGCAGAAACAAAAGCTTCACTATCCAGATTATGCGTAACATCACGAAGCAACAGCTCCAGCACGGCCTGCTGTCTGGGCGCGCGATTTAGCTGTTCAACCGCGTTGTCCGGGCAAGCTGCTGTGACTTGCCAATAAGTAGTTGTGGCAAGTGTGGCCGGTTGCCCCTGTCGCAATGCGGCCGGCAGACAACCGAAAATCACTTCACCCGGCGGGTGCTGATAGTAATCACTGGCACGTTGCAACAACGCCAGTGTCGTTGCTGATAGCAACGGCGTTTCATCCAGTAACGCCTGTGCGCGTTTCAGTTTGGCGGTTTCAATATCACACTGCTGGCTGGTTTCCAGTAAAATTCCAATAGCTTGCCGGCGGCCGAATGGTACCCGTAGCCGCTGTCCCGGCTGTAATGTGGCCGGGTCGATGCCGATGGGGGACAGATAGGTAAATACGCGTCGCAAGGGTGTGGCAATTGCAACACGCAAATAAACACGGGAATCGGTCAAGGTGTCAATGTGGCGGTTGATCGGCAGATAACAGTGCTTGCAGTTCGGCAATATTCAATCGCCGCATTGGCTGGTTGTCGATGGGACTCACAGGAGATTGATTACGATCCCGGTACGGCAACACAATCAGCACTATCTTGAAACCATCGGCGACAAACTGGTAAGCCGGATATTGAACGACATTGGCGGCATTCAGGCGTATGCGTCGATCGCAGGGTAAAAACGGAATGGATTGATCCAGAAATAACATGGCGACAGTTTCACAGGTATCACTGTAAAGATGCAGATTAATTTCACTATGAAGCGTGGCTGTGCCATCGGCGACCGGTCCGGCGAGCCGGGGTTTGAATTCATGCAAGAACTGCATTGCCGCGAGAGCGGTTTCGCGCATTCGCATGAGCGTCTGTGGTTGTGATTCAGCCTGAAACAGACGCTGATAATCCAGCAACGCCTGCTCTATTTCCTTGTTGCTGGGTAATTGCTGCGAGTGCTGGATCCCCAGCCGGGCGGCAGCCTTGCGCTTGGCCTGCAAAAAATCAACAACACCATCAACGGCAACATAACGTGCGGCCAGCTGAGCCAGCTCCTGACGTAACTGGTTGCTGCTGGCAGTGCTGGTGAATTTACCCGGCTTTGTGCGCAATTTTATTCAACAACCCCGGAAACAATAGTCTGTTCAGGCAAACACTGACACATTTATCAGATTTTGCCGGTTAAAAAAGCTGATCAGCGCCGCGATTATCGCCTCCATATACATCAGAGCCCTGCTCACGACTGAATTCAGTGGGTACGCTATCCGCCGGAAAGACCTCAAAAATTGCGTCCGGGTCATCCGGCCGGGCGAGCTTGCCGTTGTCCGGGTCAATGCGTGCATTAATCAGGCCGGGTGGTCGTGGCAACTCGGATTCAGGTTTGCCATCCAGTGCGACTTTCATGAAATCGATCCACATTGGTAATGCGGATCGTCCACCGGTTTCCAGGTTACCCAGCGGCTCATAGTTGTCAAAACCGACCCAACTGACTGCGACGAGATCATGGTTATAGCCGGCAAACCAGGCATCACGCTGGTCGTTGGTAGTGCCTGTTTTGCCGGCCAGATCACGGCGACCCAACTGGTTGGCGCGGGCGCCGGTACCACGCCGGATTACGTCCTGGGTCATTGAAGTTACCAGCCAGGCCACTTGTGGATCCAGCGTTTGCGGTGCGTATTTATCTTCAGTCAATGGTGCGGGCAGTAATCCTGCTGCAGCCAGCAAGTCATTTTCCAGCTGTCGCTGCGCTGACAGTTCTTCCTGGTCACAATCCGGGCAGACACGTTTGGGTTCAGACACAAACATCTCGACTCCATATGCATCTTCTATGCGTTCAATAAAGTACGGCTCTATCAGATAACCGCCATTGGCAAAAACGGTATAGGCACGCGCCAGTTGATGCGGTGTGACAACACCACTGCCGAGCGACAGCGACAAATTCTCGGGAAACTGTTCGGCAGCAAAGCCGAATTTCTGCAAGTGTTCGAGCAGGCGAGGCACACCCATCGCGTCCAGCAAACGGATTGAAACCAGATTGCGCGAGTGTACCAGGGCTTCACGCAGCCGCGTCGGGCCGTAATAGCGGCCAGAATAGTTTTTCGGTCGCCAGACATCACCGATACTGGCATCGGTAAACGCCACCGGGGCATCATTGATAATACTGGCGGGTGTGTAACCGGCTTCCATCGCCGCAGAATAAATAAACGGCTTGAATGCCGAGCCGGGTTGGCGCTGGGCCTGAATTACCCGGTTAAAGCTGCTGCGTGCAAACGAATAGCCGCCAACGAGTGCCCGGGTAGCGCCAGTGTGTGGATCGAGCGCGATCAACGCGCCCTCGACGGCAGGCACTTGTGTCAAGCGCCAGTGCTTTTCATTGGCAGATGCAGCATTAAATTCGGTATCGTCAATTGGCGATTCTGTTGTATCGACAGTTGCTTCGTTTACCGGTTCGGGTGTTTCCGTCGCCGGACCGGGTATTTCTGTAATACGAACGATATCGCCTACTGCAGCGATATCGGCAGCTTTGCCGGGGGTTGGGCCACGACTGTTGGTGCTGATGTATTTACGTGCCCAGGACAAACCGTCCCAGTCGATGGTAGCCGTTTGGCCGAATCTCGTGTGCACAGTCAGAGTTTGTTCACCAACGGCAGTAACCAGCGCCGGTTCCAGTTCGGCAATAGCAAAATAGTCACGCAGAATTGCCTGGTAATCATCGCTGTCAGCATTGGCCGGCAACTCAACCTGCTGCTCGGGACCGCGATAGCCATGCCGTTCGTCGTAATCATGCAGGGCTTTGCGCAAAGCGCTGTTGGCGGCAATCTGTTCACTGGCGTTAACGGTGGTAAAGACGCGCAGCCCCATTTCATAAGCAGATTCACCGTATTCATCGACTAACTGTTGGCGCACCATTTCGCCGACATAGGGTGCTTCGACATCTATCTCGGTCTGGTGCAATCTGACGGCAACCGGCGTTGCACGGGCAGACTCGTATTCAGATTTATCGATAAAGCCAAGCTGCAGCATGCGATCGAGTACGTAAGTACGGCGGTCGCTGGCGCGGCCGGGGTTGGCAACCGGGTTGGTTGTCGATGGCGCTTTCGGCAACCCGGCAATGGTGGCCATCTGTGCCAGCGTCAGCTCGTCGAGTGGCAAGCCGTAGTAAACCTGGGCGGCGGCGGCGATACCATAGGCGCGCTGGCCCAGATAAATCTTGTTCAGGTAGAGTTCGAGGACCTCATCCTTGCTGAGCTCGCGCTCGATTTTCAGTGCCAGAAAAATCTCGTTGATCTTGCGCAGGTAGGTTTTTTCACTGCTCAGAAAAAAATTCCGCGCGACCTGCATGGTGATAGTACTGCCGCCCTGGCTCTTGTCGCCGGTGCGGGCCACATGAATCGCGGCACGCAGGATGCCCTGCCAGTCCACTCCCGGATGCTGATAGAAGCGATCATCCTCAGCTGCCAGGAAAGCCTTGACCAGCAGGTCGGGGACTGCATCAATGTTAACCGGAGTACGGCGCTTTTCACCGTATTCGGCTATCAACTGGCCGTCCTCGGTGTAAACCCGAAGTGGCACCTGCAGCTGTACATCGCGCAGACTGTCGATATCCGGGAGTTGTGGCACGATGTACCAGGCCACCAGGCTGACGGAGATAACACCCATTATCAGCAGCGTCAGAAGCATATTAAATGTAAATCTCAACATCTTGTATTTGACCGGTTTTGGGGACGCTATATCTGGGATGTTAGAAGTTTGACTAAAAACATTATGTAGTTAATTGAAAAATCTCGGAAAAAACTATTTGTTTTTTCTCTGGTCGTTGGCTATAGTTCCAAAACGTAACTTAATTCCCATTCTGTGAATGTTGGGTAACCACGGACTTTAAAAGGAAAAATAGTGTGCCGCTCTTTCGGAAAAAATCAATTCCACTGGTCGGTATAGATATCAGTGCGACCGCCGTCAAGCTGCTTGAGTTAAGCCGCAGCGGGAGCCGATACCGGGTGGAAAGCTATGCAGTCGAGCCACTACCATCGAATTCCGTGGTGGATAAGAATATATCTGATGTTGACGCTGTCGGCGAGGCCATTGGCCGTGCGGTCAAGAAAGCCGGCTGTAAATCCAAACAAGCTGCAGCCGCAGTTGCCGGTTCTGCAGTCATCACCAAAGTAATCAATATGCCGGCCGAGCTCAATGACGATGAGCTTGGCAATCAGCTGCAGATTGAAGCCGATCAATATATACCGTTCCCGCTTGAAGAAGTCAGCATGGACTATGAAGTGCTGGGTCCCAGCGCCAACACTACCGAGCGCGTCGATGTGCTGCTTGCTGCTTCACGCAGCGATAACGTCGATGTACGGGTGGCAGCATTGGAACTTGGCGGCCTGAATGCAAAAGTCATAGATGTGGAAGCATTCGCGCTTGAGAATACAGTGAAACTGCTGGCGGAAGCTCTGGAGGGCGGCGGTGAAGACAAGGTTATTGCTATTGCCGATGTCGGCGCCACAATCACAACCTTCAGCGTGCTGGAAAACCAGAAGATCGTTTATTCGCGCGAACAGGCGTTTGGCGGCAGCCAGCTGACGGAAGAGATTCAACGCCGTTACGGCTTGTCTTATGAAGAAGCTGGACATGCCAAACGTCACGGCGAGTTGCCAGATAACTATGTGCCGGAAGTTCTGGAACCATTCAAGGAATCAATGGCGCAGCAAATCAGTCGGGCGCAGCAATTTTTCTTCTCCTCCAGTCAAATCGGAAATATTGATCATCTGTTTCTGGCTGGCGGGTGTGCCTCTATTCCGGGCATCGCCGAAGTTGTGGAAGCCAAGCTTGGTCTGCCGGTATCTGTAGCCAATCCGTTCGCCAATATGGCCGTGTCATCACGTATCCCGGCTCAAATTCTTGCCAATGATGGACCAGCCATGCTGGTAAGTTGCGGGCTTGCGTTACGGAGTTTTGACTGATGGCCAGAATTAACCTGTTACCATGGCGCGATGAACTGCGCAAACAGCGGCAGACCGAATTTTTTGTGATATTGGGCGCGGCTGTTGTTGGAGTGTTATTGATCTGGGGTGGCGTACATTACTTCTATAGCCAGAAAATTGATTTCCAGAATGATCGCAACCAGCGCCTGCAAGATGAAATTGTAAAGCTGGACAAGCGCATCAAGGAAATTGAAGAACTTGAGCGTGAAAAAGCACGCTTGCTGGCACGCATGCGCGCTATTGAACAATTGCAGACCAACCGGCCGTTGATTGTGCGCTTGTTTGACGAACTGGTAAATAGCTTGCCAGACGGGGTCAGTGTAACCAGCGTTCAGCAAAGCAAGAGCAACATCACCATTAATGGTGTCGCCCAGTCGAATGCCCGCGTCTCATCGTTCATGCGGAACCTGGAAAGTTCCGAATGGCTTGGCAACCCCAAGCTTGACATTATCCAGGCCGAGACTGCTGAAGGTACGCGGATCAGTAATTTCACATTACGCTTCAGTCAAAAAACACCAAAGGTTTCCGGTGAAAATGAGGACGAGGCATGAACCTCGAAGAACTTAAAAATCTTGACCCGAACAACATCGGTGGTTGGCCATTGCCGGCCAAGGCTGGTTTGATAGTCATTGTGTGTGCAGCAATTTTATATGCAGCCTGGCACTACGACACCACCAAGCAACGGACTGAATTGGCGTCTGTGGAGTTGAAGGAACAGGAATTACGCCAGAGCTTCGAAACCAAACAGACCAAGGCGGCAAATCTGGAAGCCCTGAAGCAGCAGATGGTGGAAATGGAGCAGACTTTTGGTGACATGTTGCGGCAGTTGCCAAACCAGACCGAAGTAGCAGGTCTGCTGGTTGATATTTCACAAACAGGCTTGAGTGCCGGGCTTGAGTTTGAGCTTTTCAAGCCGGGTAATGAAATCCCGTCTGAATTTTATGCAGAATTGCCCATTGAAATACGTGTTACGGGCGATTACCACGAATTCGGTGAATTTGTCAGTGGGATCGCGGCTTTACCACGAATCGTGACAACCCATGACATCAAGATTGATCGTGCAGACGGCGACATGCTGATAATGAATGCCGTTGCCAAGACGTACCGGGCACTGGAAGAAGAAGAGCTAGCAGAATGAAAATGATGCCGCGCGAATTACAGATGAACATAGCATCCCGCGCCATGTTGGTAGTATTGGCTGCCAGTCTGACTGGTCTGGGCGGCTGTGTGTCACGCAACATGGGCGACCTGGAAGGTTATATTGAAGACACGTTGGCGCGCCCCGGCGGTCGTATTGAGCCGCTGCCGGAAATCAAGCCTTATCAGGCTTACAGTTATGAATCCGGGATGGCAAATGCCCGCAGTCCGTTTAATTTGTTCTATCAACAATCTGCATCCGAGGTTGTAGATGATGACGCCGGCCTGACTGCCGAGATGGAACGCGAATTGCGCGATCGTAATCGTGAAGAGCTGGAAAGATTCGAACTCGACAGTCTGCGGATGGTGGGTACACTCGAAGATGGTTCAGATAACTGGGCCATTATCCGTGATCCGGATGGGGTCGTACATCGAGTCCAGGTAGGTAACTATCTGGGCACCAATGTTGGCAAGATTACGGATATCTTTGAAGACAGAATTGAACTCAGAGAAATCGTTAAAGATGGCGAAGGTCGCTGGCAGGAACGTGCAGCAGCAATCGCACTGGCTATAGAATAAAAACCCGATGGGGGAAGTAATCATGTACACGCGCCAAGTAATAACCAAATACTCTTGGTTGCTCGGGCAGCACTGGGGATACAAATTGTCGATCCTGTTGGCGATGCTGTGCTTGCCGATGACCCAGGCTCATGCACAGACACTCGACAAGATTGACTTCTCGGCGTTGCCAGGTGATCGCGTCCAGGTGAATATTGAATTGTCCGAGCCATTGGGCGCCGATCCGATGCATTTTACAATTGATAATCCTGCGCGGATTGCTCTCGATTTTCCTGGCACCAGTCTGAATCTGGATGAGAAGACCAGATCAATTGGTATTGGTCGTGCTGACAGTGTATCGGCTGTTGAAGCCGGTGGCCGTACACGTGTGGTACTGAATCTGCTGCAGATGGTGCCGTATGAAGTCAAGACTTCAGGCAACTCAGTCGTTGTTACAATTGAGAGTGCGAGTCCTGAAGCGCCGGTGCGCAGCTCGACTGTGCAGACGACTCAGGCCCAACGTAGCAGTAGCACTGCTGCAGGCGCGAGCCTGGAAAACGTAGATTTTCGTCGTGGTGAGCAGGGCGAAGGCCGGATTATTATTACACTAGGTGATCCAGCAACCGGTGTGAACATGACCGAACAGGGCGGCAAGGTGGTTGTCGATTTTCTCGACGCCGGATTGCCGGAACATCTGAATCGGCGTCTTGATGTGCTCGACTTTGCTACACCGGTCAAGGAAATTGATACGCGGCCGCATTCCGGTGGTACACGCATGGTTATCAACATGGCAACAGCGGATTATGACCATCTTGCCTATCAGGCCAATGAAACATTTACGATAGAAGTCAAACCGCTAACGCCGGAAGAAAAGGAACTGCAGCGCAAGGATGAATTTGGTTATACCGGTGAACGATTGTCATTAAATTTCCAGAATATTGAAGTACGTGCTGTGCTGCAGTTGATCGCTGATTTCACTGAACTGAATATGGTGGCCAGCGATGCAGTCACAGGCAATATTACCCTGCGTTTGAAGAATGTACCGTGGGATCAGGCGCTGGATATTATTCTCAAATCGAAGGGCCTGGGTATGCGGCAGTCCGGTAATGTGATTATGGTCGCGCCCCAGGAAGAGATTGCTGCCCAGGAAAGACTTGAGCTTGAAGCGCAGCAACAAATCTCGGATCTTGAGCCATTGCGTACCGAGTTTGTGCAGATCAATTATGCAAAGGCAGAAGAGTTGGCGAACCTGATCAAGGCAGAGTCCAGCAACCTGATGTCTGAACGTGGTGAAGTTACGGTCGATCAACGCACCAATACATTAATCATCCGTGATACATCATCAAGTCTGCAGAGTATTCGCAGCATGGTGGCAAAACTGGATATACCGGTAAAACAGGTCTTGATCGAATCGCGCATTGTGAATGCTGACGAAACCTTTGCCAAGGATCTGGGTGTCAAATTCGGGTATAGCCGTAACACAACACTGACAGGCGGGACTTCAAGCGACAATCTGTTTGGTGTGGCTGGTGGCGGGATTCCGGGCGATACTGATTTCGACGGCACCACGTCATTTAATACGGATGGACTGGAAAACTATATTGTCAGCTTGCCGGTGACCAATCCGGCCGGTGCGCTGGGCCTTGCCGTTGGCCGTATTGGCTCGTATCTGTTGCAGCTGGAACTGTCAGCATTACTGGCTGAAGGTCGTGGTGAGGATATTGCCAGTCCACGCGTGATCACGGCCAACCAGCGCGAAGCGATTATCGAGTCCGGCGTTGAAATTCCCTTTCAGGAAGCGTCATCGAGTGGTGCGACTACAGTAGCATTTAAAAAGGCTGTACTGGCCTTGCGCGTAACACCGCAGATTACGCCGGATGATCGGATCATGCTGGACTTGACGGTCAATCAGGATACCCGCGGGTCACCTGAAGTGCTCGGCGTGCCGCCAATCAACACCCGTTCCGTGAGTACCCAGGTGCTGGTCGATAACGGCGAAACGGTGGTACTCGGTGGTATATATACCCAGGTCGAGCGGCAGCAGTCAGATCGGGTGCCTTTCTTTGGTGATTTGCCTTATCTGGGCGCGTTGTTCCGGCGCACAGGTGTCGAAAGTTCACGCACCGAACTGCTGATCTTTGTCACACCAAAGATACTTAAAGAGGAAGTACGCATTTAATGTCATAGCTTCACGACCTGCGCGTATTGTTTTAATGGCGGCGCACCTCAACCGGGGTGCGCCGTTTTTGTTTGTACAGGGATCTCAATTTGTTCATTGGAAACCGGTAAACTGGCAGAACCATGACTGAATCAGCACAGACACAAACCGACTCCGGTGCCAGTATTTTTCTGGTGGGACCGATGGGGGTGGGTAAATCCACAGTGGGTCGGCAGCTCGCCAAACGCTTACAGCGGGAATTCCATGACAGCGACCAGACAATTGAAGCGCGTACAGGCGTTGATATCCCGCTGATATTCGAGTTTGAAGGCGAAGAGGGTTTCAGACGCCGTGAGCGGCAGGTGCTCGATGAACTGACAGCGCTGGATTCGATTGTACTGGCAACTGGCGGTGGCGCCGTGCTGGATCCGGATAATCGTGCATTGCTGGCCGAACGCGGACTGGTTGTTTATCTGCGGGCAAATCCGGAACAATTGCTGGAACGGACTATTCATGACCAGCATCGGCCGTTGCTGCAGACGCCGGATCGGCTTGGACGCATCCGTGAATTACTTGCCGAGCGCGATGTGCTGTATCGTGACCTGGCTGATTTGACCATTGATACCGACCGACTTACAGTGAGGCGGTCTGTGAATGCCATCTGTAAAAAGCTACAGACTGAAATATAGAAGAATTGTATGAAAACCCTGAATGTTGAACTGGCTGATCGCAGTTACCCGATCCATATTGGCTCAGGCCTGTTGCGCCAGCCAGATTTGTTGCATCCGCATATTCATGGCCGCCAGATACTGGTCGTTAGTAATGAAATTGTTGCACCATTGTATCTGCCGATCCTGCTGGCCGGATTGACTGATTACCAGACTGAAACCCTGGTCTTGCCCGATGGCGAAGCACAAAAAAACCTGGGCAATCTGGAGCAGATCACCGGCTACTTGCTTGAACATCGTTTCAGTCGCAACTGCACCCTGATCGCGCTGGGCGGTGGTGTCATTGGTGATCTGGTCGGATTTACTGCGGCCTGTTACCAGCGTGGGGTGGATTTTATCCAGATACCCACTACCCTGCTGGCCCAGGTGGATTCTTCGGTGGGTGGTAAAACCGCTGTGAATCATCGCCTGGGCAAGAACATGGTAGGCGCATTTCATCAACCGCGTGTCGTTCTTGCGGATACAGATGTACTGACAACATTGCCGGAACGTGAACTGGCAGCCGGTCTGGCTGAAGTAATCAAGTATGGTCTGATTCGCGACCCGGATTTTTTGCAATGGCTTGAACAGAATATGACTGCACTGTGCGCGCGCGATAATGCTGCATTGACCTTTGCGATAGAGCGTTCCTGTCAGAACAAGGCTGATGTTGTGGCTGCTGATGAGCGTGAAGCAAATCAACGCGCCCTGCTGAATCTTGGCCATACATTTGGCCACGCTATTGAAACGACATTGCAGTATCGTGACTGGTTGCATGGTGAGGCGGTTGCAACGGGCATGCTGATGGCGGCAGATTTATCTGCGCGTCTTGGCTGGCTGGCGACTGCGGATGTGGACAGAATCAAGACATTATTACTTGCCGCCGGTTTGCCTGTTGTCCCGCCCATGCAGGCCAGTGTTGCTACAATGCAGCAACACATGCAGGTGGATAAAAAGGCGCGTGATGGTGTGGTCTTTCTGGTGTTGCTTGAGGCACTGGGTAAAGCGGTATTGACTGACAAGTATCCGCCAGCAGCGCTTACCGCCACGCTTGAGCATTTCTGTGGATCAGCCTGATGCCCAGCAACAGCTTTAAGCGGCAACTGTTGGCAAAAGCCTGGTCATGATGGGATCTCTGGCGGTTTATGCGGTCACGGCTGACAATTCTTTGGGCCGCAGGGTTCATGAGCCAGAATCCGCCTATCGCAGTCCGTATCAGCGGGATCGCGATCGTATTGTGCATTCTGCTGCATTTCGCCGGCTGGAATACAAGACCCAGGTCTTCGTGAACCATGAGGGTGACATGTTTCGTACCCGGCTTACGCACTCAATTGAAGTGGCCCAGATTGGCCGTACCATTGCCCGCGCATTGCAACTCAATGAAGACCTGACTGAAGCTATCTGTCTTGCCCACGATCTTGGCCACACGCCCTTTGGCCATGCCGGGCAGGATGCCCTGAGCCGTTGCATGGCGGATTACGGTGGCTTTGAGCATAATCTGCAATCCTTGCGTGTGGTCGACAAGCTGGAAGAAAAGTATGCAGAATTCAACGGGCTTAACCTGACTTTTGAAACCCGCGAGGGCATTCTTAAACACTGCCCACCAGAGCATGCAGCTGATCTGGGACCGGTAGCACAGCGGTTCATCGATGGTACGCAACCGGGTCTGGAAGCACAGCTCGCGAACATTGCCGATGCCATTGCCTATAACAATCATGACGTTGATGATGGTATTCGTGCCGGCTTTATCGAGGTTGAACAACTTTGCAGTGTTGAAATGTTTGCCGATGTGCACGCCGAAGTCGTAGGGCGCTGGCCGGATTTGCCACGTAAACGTCTTGTGCATGAAGTAATCCGGCGCATGATTAATGAACTGGTCAGTGATCTGATTGAATACAGCCGGGCACGGATTGCTGAACATAATCCGGCCGCTATTGCCGAAGCTCGTAATGCCGGTACACCGCTGATTACGCTCAGCCCGGCAATGCGTACACGTAATCTTGCATTAAAGAATTTTTTGCATGAGCACCTTTACCATGATTACCGCGTACACCGGATGACACACAAGGCGGCACGCATTATTACCACGCTGTTTGAAGCCTATCATGCCGACAGTCTGCTGTTGCCTCGCACAGTTCAACTGCGGATTACTGCCGCTGCTGCCAGTCATGGCCAGGCCGGTCAGGCACGCGCGGTGGCCGATTATATTGCGGGCATGACTGACCGTTTTGCCATCGCCGAATACCAGCGTCTGGTGGATCCGGTCGGCGCTATTCGCTGAGGCATTTTCCGGTCGTATTTTGTGCCGTTAATTGCACCGAATTGACGCGATTTAGCTGCTATTTTCGGGAATACAGTATATATCCCGGACAAATCGTAGGGTCTTTTGCAAGTGCCGTGACAGCAGTCGTCTTGGGCACTATAATTTGTCCCCTTTTGTCTCATGTCAGACCCGTGAATTTTCGGGCCGCTGCGGACAATCCGGCATTATCCCAAACCCACTACCCAGAGCGTGAACGATGTCTGCAAAGATGGCACCCAAAAATCTAACCGGTCTGTACCGGCCACAGTTTGAAAAAGACAGCTGTGGTTTCGGTTTGATGGCGCAAATGGACGGTGTGCCCAGCCACTGGCTTGTACAAACGGCGGTCAGCTCGTTGTGTCGCTTGACCCACCGCGGCGCCGTGGCAGCGGATGGCAAAACAGGTGACGGTTGCGGTTTATTGTTGAAAAAGCCGGACGGTTTTTTTCGCGCGATTGCGGCCGAGCTGGATATCGCTCTGGCTGATCACTACGGCGTCGGTGTCGTTTTCCTGAATACCGATGACAAGCTTGCCAGTCAGGGCCGCGAGGCCTTGCAGCAGGCGCTGGAGCGCGAAGGTTTGGCAGTGGCAGGCTGGCGGGTCGTACCGACCAATGTCGAGGCCTGTGGTGATGAAGCACGCAAATCGCGGCCGCAAATTGAGCAGTGTTTTATTAATGCCCCGACTGGCATGACCAACCCGGATTTTGAACGGCATCTTTATATCGCCCGGCGTCTCGCCGAGAAAGCGATCAACAGTGCTGACAACACATTTTATATACCCAGTCTGTCCGGTAACGTGGTGTCATATAAAGGGCTGGTGATGCCGAATTACCTGTCGATGCTCTATCCGGATCTGGAAGATGCGCGGATGGAATCGGCGCTATGCGTTTTTCATCAGCGTTTTTCGACCAATACCTGGCCGGAATGGCGGCTGGCACAGCCGTTTCGTTATCTCGCCCACAATGGCGAGATCAACACAGTGCAGGGTAACCGCCACTGGTCACTGGCGCGTGGCCACAAACTGCAATCGGATTTAATTCCCAACATGGATGATATCCGCCCGATTGTCTCGCTTTCTGGATCAGATTCTTCCTCCGCCGACAACATGCTTGAGGCATTACTGGCGGGTGGTATCGATATCTTCCGGGCAATGCGTCTGTTAATTCCACCGGCCTGGCAGAATATCGACAACATGGATCCGCACCTGCGGGCCTGTTATGAATTCAATGGTATGAATATGGAGCCGTGGGATGGCCCGGCCGGCATTGTGCTCACAGATGGCCGCTATGGTGCCTGTGTGCTGGATCGTAATGGTTTGCGTCCGGCACGTTATGTGATCACCAAGGATCGCCATATCACCATCGGCTCAGAGATTGGTATCTATGATTATCAGCCGGCCGATGTTGTCAGCAAAGGCCGGCTCAAACCTGGCCAGATGCTGGCAATCGACACTGAAACCAGTGAGTTGCTGTTGCCGGCAGATATTGATGATCGCATCAAGCAGTACAAGCCTTATCGCCAGTGGCTGAAAGATAATCTGCGCGTGATCGAATCAAGTCTGCGTGAGCAGCCTCTGAGTATGGACCCTATGCCGGCCGATCAACTGGCAGTCTATACAAAACTGTTCGGTGTGACGTATGAAGAACGCGATGAAATACTGCGTGTGCTGGCCGAGGCCGGTGCCGAAGCGGTCGGCTCCATGGGTGACGACACCCCGATGCCGGTGTTATCGCGCTATGTGCGTTCGATTTACGACAATTTCCGGCAACAATTTGCCCAGGTAACCAATCCGGCGATCGATCCGTTACGTGAACAGATTGTGATGTCCTTGCGGACTTACCTTGGCCGTGAAGGTAACCTGTTCAATGAATCCCCTGACGCCGCCAAACGGCTGGTTGTGGAATCACCGGTATTATCGGAAACGAAATACCGCGCCATTCTGGCCGAGTCTGATAACGGCTTTGCGCACGCCAGACTTGATCTGAACTATGATCCCGCCGTTGGCTTGCAGGCAGCGATAGCGGATATCTGTGATCAGGCTGTTGCCGCCATACGTGCAGGCAACGTCATTCTGGTTTTGTCGGATCGTCATATAGAGCAGGACAAGCTGCCAATGCATGCCTTGCTGGCAGTTGGCGCTGTGCATCACCGTCTGATTCGCGAAGGTTTGCGTTGTGATGCAAATCTTCTGGTGGAGACAGGCACCGCGCGCGACCCACATCATTTTGCAATTCTTATTGCGAATGGTGCGACGGCGATTTTCCCTTATCTTGCCTATGAATGTTTGCAGGATATGTTAACGCGCCGGGAGATCCCGCAGGGCGACAGCCCGGATCTGGCCAAAGCCTATCGGCGCGGTATTAACAAGGGTCTATACAAGATTATTTCGAAGATGGGTATCTCGACGATTGCCAGTTATCGCGGCGCGCAGTTATTCGAGATTGTCGGATTGCATAATGAGATTGTGGATTTGTGTTTTGCCGGTTCGCTCAGCCGTATTCAGGGTATCCGGTTTGAACATCTGGAGCATGATCAGCAACTGTTGGCACGTGAAGCCTGGAATCAACGCAAGCCAATCCGTCAGGGCGGTTTGCTCAAATATATCCATGGCGGTGAATTTCATGCCTACAATCCGGATGTTGTCAAAAAACTGCATGCCGCAGTCGAAACGGGTGATTATGCCCAATATCGTGAGTATGCCGATGAAGTGAATCGCCGGCCGGTAACCGTATTGCGCGATTTACTGAAATTGCGTGATGACGTTGAAGCTATCGCTGTTGACGATGTCGAACCGATTGACACGATCCTGAAGCGCTTTGACAGTGCCGGCATGAGCCTTGGTGCATTGTCGCCGAAAGCGCATGAAGCCCTGGCCATTGCAATGAATCGTATTGGTGGTCGCTCCAACTCGGGCGAGGGTGGCGAGGATCCGGTTCGCTTTGGTACCGGGAAGATGTCCAAGATCAAACAGATCGCCTCGGGCCGTTTTGGTGTGACACCGCATTATCTGGTTAATGCCGAGGTTCTGCAGATCAAGATCGCTCAGGGTGCAAAGCCGGGCGAAGGTGGTCAGTTGCCGGGTGGCAAGGTCAACGAGATGATTGCGCGTCTGCGCTTTTCGAAGCCCGGTGTCTCGCTGATTTCACCGCCGCCACATCATGATATTTATTCTATTGAAGATCTGGCGCAATTGATCTTCGATCTGAAACAGGTCAATCCCAAAGCACTGGTTTCAGTCAAGCTGGTTGCCGAGGCCGGTGTAGGCACGATTGCTGCCGGTGTGGCCAAGGCTTATGCAGACCTGATTACGATCGCCGGCTATGACGGTGGCACCGGTGCCAGCCCGTTAACATCACTCAAGTATGCTGGCAGTCCATGGGAGCTGGGGCTGACTGAAACGCATCAACTGCTGCGTGCGAATGATTTGCGTGACAAGGTGCGGGTACAAATTGATGGTGGTCTGAAGACCGGTCTGGATGTAATCAAGGCGGCGATTCTTGGCGCCGAGAGTTTCGGCTTCGGTACTGCACCGATGATTGCAATGGGTTGCAAGTATCTGCGCATTTGTCACCTGAATAATTGTGCAACCGGCGTTGCGACACAGAACAAGGTGTTGTACACCAAACATTTCAAACCGGATGCACCGGATAAAATCGTAAACTATTTCAAGTTTGTTGCCCGGGAAGTACGTGATTATATGGCCCAGCTTGGCGTCAGCAAGATGACCGATCTTATCGGCCGCACTGACTTGCTGGAAATTCTGCCAGGCGACACCGACAAACAACAGTCGCTGGATTTGTCACCATTGTTGTCAGATGGCGGTGTGCCAGCTGACAAGCCGCGCTTTTGTATCGAGCCGAAAAATGCGCCTTATGACAAGGGTGAACTGGCCGAAGAAATGGTGCGTGATATTTTGCCGGCGATTGAATCGCGTCAGGGTGGTGAATTCCATTACAGCCTGAAAAATAATAACCGTTCGATTGGCGCGCGTCTGTCAGGTGAAATAGCAAGACGTTATGGCAACCTCGATATGGCCAATGCACCGGTCAAACTGCGGTTGACCGGCACTGCCGGCCAGAGTTTTGGTGTCTGGAATGCCGGTGGTCTGGAAATGTATCTGCAGGGTGATGCCAATGATTATGTTGGCAAGGGCATGGCCGGTGGCAAACTGGTAATTTACCCGCCGGCTGACAGCACTTACAAGAGCAATGAATCCGTCATTATTGGCAATACCTGTCTCTACGGCGCGACCGGTGGACAACTGTTTGCAGCCGGTACCGCCGGTGAGCGATTCGCTGTGCGTAACTCCGGTGCTCTGGCAGTTGTCGAGGGTATAGGTGATCATGGCTGTGAATACATGACCGGTGGTGTGGTTACTGTACTTGGCCAGACCGGGGTAAACTTTGGTGCCGGTATGACCGGCGGTTTTGCCTTCGTGCTGGACATGGATAACAGCTTTGTCGATCGTTACAACCATGAACTGATTGATACCCATCGGGTGGCACCGGAGCACATGGAGGCTTACCGCAACTATCTGCTCGATATTATCGAAGAGCATGTGCGTGAGACCGGTAGTGCCTGGGGTCAGGAGTTATGTGAAGACTTTCATGATTATGCCGGTCGTTTCTGGCTGGTCAAACCCAAGGCAGCCGAGCTATCGTCATTGCTTGATAGCCTTCTGGCTGCAGCCTGATTTTTTATCTTAAGCAAGGTGACAGCGGTTGCTGAGCAGTCCTGCACAAATCCCTCAGGCTTTGGCAGAACTCCCTGAACAGCCGTTGCTATTTGAAGCAATTAAAAAAATATGAGCAAAAACGAACACGATAATTTTCAGTTTCTTGATTTACCGCGTCAGGATCCCCCGAAAACGGCGGCGCCAATCCGTATGTATACGTGGAAAGAAATCTATGAGCAGTTCGACGAGAAGAGTGCCGCTGAACAGGCCGGCCGCTGTCTGGCATGCGGTAATCCCTATTGCGAGTGGAAATGCCCGGTTCATAACTATATTCCGAACTGGCTCAAACTGATTGAGGAGGGCAATCTTTTTGAAGCTGCCGAGTTGTCGCATAAAACTAATTCTTTGCCGGAAATCTGTGGTCGCATCTGCCCGCAGGATCGTCTTTGTGAAGGCGCCTGTACATTAAATGACGGCTTCGGCGCAGTCACCATCGGCCAGATTGAACGTTATATTAATGACGAAGCCGTCAAGCAGGGCTGGAAACCGGATCTTTCGCATGTGGTTGCCACCGGCAAGCGTGTTGCTATTGTCGGTGCCGGGCCGGCAGGTCTGGGTTGTGCCGATGTACTGGCGCGTAATGGGATTGAACCTGTTGTCTTTGATAAATATCAGGAGATCGGTGGCTTGCTGACATTTGGTATTCCGCCATTCAAGCTCGAGAAAGAGGTTGTACTTAAACGCCGGCAAATGCTTGAAGAAATGGGTGCCCGGTTTGTGCTGAATACCGAGGTCGGCAAGGATATTGCTTTTGAAAAACTGCTTGAGGATTATGATGCCGTATTTCTGGGCATGGGGACATACACCTATATGAAAGGTGGTTTCCCCGGTGAAGATATGGAAGGTGTATATGAATCATTACCATTCCTGATCTCGAATATCGATCGTGTCATGGGCTATGAAAAACATCCCGATGACTTTGTTGATATGAAAGACAAGCGTGTTGTTGTGCTGGGTGGTGGTGATACAGCAATGGATTGTGTGCGAACATCCATACGCCAGGGCGCAACCAGTGTCAGCTGTGCCTATCGGCGCGACCAGGCCAATATGCCCGGCTCAATGCGCGAAGTTGAAAATGCCAAGGAAGAGGGCGTTAAATTTTTATGGAACCGGCAGCCGGTCGAGGTTATCGGCGAGAATAATAAAGTTACCGGCATTAAAGTTGTGGAAACCCGACTTGGTGAGCCGGATGAACGTGGCCGCCGTATGCCGGAAGAAGTCCCGGGCAGTGAACAGATTGTCCCGGCTGATGCCGTCATCATTGCCTTTGGTTTTCGCCCGTCGCCAGCCAACTGGTTTGACAAGTTTGATATTCAACTGGATGAACGCGGCCGCGTAAAAGCCAGTGAAAAAACCAAACTAAAATATCAGACCAGTAACCCGAAAGTATTTTCCGGCGGTGATATGGTGCGGGGCTCAGATCTGGTAGTCACGGCGGTATTTGATGGCCGTCTGGCTGCGGAAGGGATTATTGATTATCTGGGAGTTTGAATCGTGAAGTGCAATTCGTGAGCCGGCCAAGAGCTCATAACAGCACTAACGATTCACAGCCATGAAAAATGATCGACTCATTCGCGCGCTGTTGCGCCAGCCGGTAGACCGCACACCGGTGTGGATTATGCGCCAGGCGGGACGTTACCTGCCGGAATACCGTGCTACCCGCGAGCGTGCCGGTGATTTTCTCACGCTCTGCAAGACGCCAGAGCTCGCCTGTGAAGTTACGCTGCAACCACTGGATCGTTTCGATCTCGATGCCGCTATCCTGTTTTCCGATATCCTGACCATTCCCGATGCGATGGGGCTAGGTCTTGAATTGATTGAGAAACAGGGGCCGCAGTTTGCCAGGACTGTGCGCAATGCCGTCGAAGTCGATGCCTTGCCGTTGCCGGATCCGGAAACGGATTTGTGCTATGTCACAGATGCCGTACGGATGATCAAACAGCATCTGGGAGACAGATTGCCGCTAATCGGTTTTGCCGGCAGTCCATGGACACTGGCGACTTATATGATCGAAGGCGGCAGCAGCCGTGATTTCGTGCACAGTAAAACCATGCTTTATGACAGCCCGGAAGTGATGCACAGGCTATTGCTGAAATTATCACTCGCAGTGCGCGATTACCTGAATGCGCAGATTGCCGCCGGTGTCGATGTCATCATGATCTTCGATACCTGGGGAGGTGTACTTACGCCGGCCGCCTATCGTGAATTCTCATTGACCTATATGCAACAAATTATCGCCCAGTTACAACGTCAGCAGGATGGCCGGCAGGTTCCGGTCGTATTATTCAGCAAGGGCTGTGCGCATTCCCTCGGGATTATGGCAAACAGCGGTTGCGATGCACTGGGGCTGGACTGGACCTTTGATATTGGTATCGCACGGGCGCTCGTGGGCAAGCGTGTTGCCCTGCAGGGTAATCTTGATCCTGCCGTTTTACGTGCCCGGCCGGATGCCATCCGATCAGCGGTGGCTGATGTGCTGTCGGGCTATGGTCATGGTGCCGGCCATGTATTCAATCTCGGACATGGCATTACACCGGATATTGATCCGGAGCATGTTCAGGCGATGATCAGTGCAGTGCAGGATTTAAGTCCGGCCTACCATACCAGTGCTGACAGTAATGCCTGAGTCAGCAACAACGGCTGTACCCCGGCCATGCCGTCAGCGTCTGCTACTGGCAATGAAGGGTTTCTGTATGGGGGCTGCCGATGTGGTGCCCGGCGTCAGTGGCGGTACCATAGCATTGATACTCGGCATATATCAGCAACTGATTGAAGCAATTCGTTCATTTGACAGTCTCTGGCTGAAAGCGATAATTCATGTAAACGTGCGGGAGGTTAGGGGGCGGCCGCATTTTGGTTTTATTCTGCCACTGTTTGCCGGTATTTTGGCCGCACTGGTTTTCTTTACCCGGGTTGTTCCATTACCTGCGTTAATTGAGTCCCATCCGGAACAGGTTTACGGGCTGTTTTTTGGCCTTATAGCAGGATCAATTATGATTCTGCTGGTAAATTTCAGGCCGCAGCGGATGACGTTACTGGCATTAACACTCGGTATGCTGGTCGGTTTATGGATATTCACGCGAGTGCCGGCAGAAACACCGGATGCGGCATGGTTTATATTTTTAAGCGGTATGCTTGCTATCAGTGCCATGTTGTTGCCGGGGATCTCGGGGTCTTTTATTTTACTGTTGATGAAAAAATACAGTGCGGTTTTCGGCGCAATAGGGACATTCAATCTTGCAGTTCTGTTGCCGTTTTTTGCCGGCGTTTTGACCGGATTGATACTCTTCAGCCGTTTGCTGTCATGGTTATTGCGACGTTTTTATGCCAACACACTGGCTGTAATTATCGGTTTGTTACTGGCCTCGCTTTGGATTATCTGGCCATTTCAATTGCGGATATATGCAACCATTGCTGACAAGACCAAAATGATTGGCAGCAACCCGGTGTTACCCGATCCGGGCCTGGCTTCAACCTGGCAAGCTGTCGGACTGATGTTACTGGGCATTATTTCTGTTCTGCTACTGGAACGATTGGCGCGTAAATAGGCTGTTGTAATAGCAGCGTTACTTCCGTGCGGCAGGGAAATTCCTGATTCTTCCGGGTTTGTGCTGCTGGTTTTCCGGGCAGATTCGCCTACACTTCAAGTAATATAAATTAATAAGAACTTCCATAAATATAATGTAATGCCAGTAATCTGGATCAGCTGTATTTAAACCGGAAATAATATTCACCGTGTTTGATAGCAGGGAGGGGGTATGCCGCTTTCCGAAGTGATTCTGATTATTATGGGGTTGTTGACACTGGCGCTGATCGTCGCCGGTCTGTGCCGTAATCTGCCTGTTCCTTACTCGGTTATGCTGGTTGTTATCGGCTTAATGCTTGGCTGGCTGGCGCGTGCGCAGCCACAGTATGACTTCCTGCTGGAGTTTCAACTGACACCTGAGCGTGTTCTGTTTCTGTTTCTGCCGGCACTGATATTTGAATCGGCATTTAATCTCGATGCACGTTCCTTGCTCAAGGAATTGACGCCTGTGATCACGCTGGCGATCCCGGCACTGCTGCTGTCGAGTTTGCTCATAGGCCTGGGTTTATGGCTGTTGCTGGATATGAATCTTGGCCTGGCGCTGCTGTTTGGTGCATTGATCTCGGCAACCGATCCGGTGGCAGTCATCAGTCTTTTTCGTGAGATTGGCGCTCCACAGCGACTGACTGTGCTGGTGGAAGGCGAGTCACTGTTTAACGATGCAACAGCGATTGTGCTGTTCAATACAGTACTGGTATTGGTGCTGGCGGGTTCTGTCAGTGTTGCCGCCATTGGGTATGCCGGACTGGATTTTTTGCGAGTGTTTCTGGGCGGCATCATGATTGGTGTCAGTCTCGGACTTCTGGTCAGTATGCTGCTTAATCGTTTACATGCCGGCCGCAGTGCCTACCTGATCATGTCGCTGGTTATACCTTACAGTAGTTTCATTATTGCCGAGCATTTCCTGCATTTTTCCGGCGTGATGGCTGTGGTGGGTGCAGCACTCATCTTTGCAGCCTATGGAGTCGCGCGTATCCCGCAGGAATCGACACAGACGCTGCATGATATGTGGGAAGTCATTGCAGTTATCAGTAATGCATTGCTGTTTCTGCTGGTAGGGTTCTCAATCGATATCACATCGTTGAATGTCAGTGCAGACATGATTATTGTCGCAGTATTATTGATGTTGCTTGCGCGGGCGTTAACGATATACGGTTTCTTGCCTGCTACGATCAGGTTTTTCCAGCTGCCGCATGTGAATATGGCCGAGCGTCATGTGATGTGGTGGGGAGGGCTCAAGGGCGGATTGGCAATCGCCATTGCATTGACGCTGCCGGAAAATCTGCCGGGTCGAGAGATTGTGCTGGATCTGACCCTGGCAGTAGTCCTGTTTTCATTACTGATCAACGCACCAACAGTGCGGCCATTGATTATATGGCTGGGCATTGATCGTTTGACTCCGGATGAGCATGCTGAATTGCAATACAGTCAGCGCGGCGCCATGCAGCAAGCCAAACAGGTGGTGGAGCAGGTTGATCAGGCCGGCATACTCGATAAGGATATCCGCAGTAAACTGGACAATCAGCTTGTAGAACTGTTTGGCAACGAGTCGCTGGATCTGAACCGGCAACAGCAACAACGACGCCTGCAGGCACTGACATTGCAGGCAGAGATGGAAACACTCCTGCATCTGTATCGAATCAACCTGATCAGACCCTATACTTTTCTTGATTTACGTAACATTTTGCGCCGTGACCGTGAAGCAATGGATGCCGGTGATGCCAGTGCCAGCAGGATTCCCGGCTTGTTTGAACGTATAGAAGCATTGATTGTACGCTGGTTACGAGAGCAAAATAGCGCGGCACCGTTGCTGGCATGGTATCAGTCGATCCGGCTGGAGCAACGGCTGCAACGTGATGTTGCGGCAATACTCATGGCTGATGCGGCACTGGCAGTTATCGCTGATGATCAGGACTGCGATCCGGAAGCGCGGCAAAAGCTCGCGGGTTTGTATGAACAACGCCGGCAACGACGCTGTCAGCGTCTACAGGATATCGCCAGTGAATATCCGCGCTATTATCAATGTTCGATACTGAAATTAACATTACAGGCTGCACTGACGGCTGCGCGTGAAGCCGCAGAAGAGGATCATCATCATGCGGCCATAGGTGCCAAGGCGTTTGTCACACTCGATCGCTTGATTTATGACGCGTTACATGATTTACCGATAGTACCACAACCGGAAATTGTCAAACTGGGTGCGGTTATCGAACGGGTACCTTTATTGCAAGGGTTATCAGAACGGGTCAGTGAGCGTTTGCAGGAACTGGCCAATACTGTGACATTCCTGCCGGGAGACACCGTGATTGCTGAAGGTCAGCATGGCGACGCGCTGTATATTATTTTGAGTGGTACTGTTGCGGTGACACGCCAGGATAACGATCAGACAGTGCATTTGGCACGACTGTCGCGCGGCAACTTTTTTGGAGAAACAGCGTTGCTGGGACAGCATGTCCGCACAGCGTCAATCAGGGCAGAAACACCGCTAACATTGCTGCGGTTGAGTTGTCGTGAAGTACTGAAAATAGCCGAGACCGAACCGGAATTACGCAGTCGACTCGAATCGGCCTCGGTAGAACGTAGCACCGAACCAGGTGAAAACAGGGACAACAAGCAATCCCTGATCTAGTCAGCGATTGCTCTGCCAGGTCCTGAATAGATTTATCCAGGGTCTTGTAAAGAGTTAACGTCGGCGACCGCCGCGTTTTTGCTCGCGTGGGCGTTCCTGATTAACACGAATCTGCTTGCCACCAATTTCACGGCCGTTAAGCGCTGTGATGGCAGCACGTGCTTCATGACCTTCCATTTCGATGAAAGCAAAACCACGGCATTTTCCGCTAAAAATATCTTTTGGCAGGTCGAGTGAACGTACTCGACCATGCGCGGAAAACAGTTCGCTGAGATCTGCTTCACTGGTTTCTGGCGGGAGATTGCCGACATAAATTTTCAGCATTGAGTCACTCCATAAATAATCATTGAATTCAATATTGTGTAAACAGATGAATTAACGATTTCTGAATTTTGCTTGTTAATATTTAAATAAGAGCGGATAAATTCACCCGTACAGCGATACGTTAACGGGCTGACTGTCTTTGTGATGACCGTTTGCTACGCTGCGGTCTGCCGCTATATCCCGGCTTGCTGCGTGGCCGGTGATGTGGCTTGCCGGCACGGGCTGAAGTTTTGATCGGTGTGGCCAGTGTAAAGCCGGTTTCAGTCATCACCGGCAGGCTGCGCTTCAGGGCCTGTTCAATCGCCTGCAATTGCGGGACTTCGTCCGGGCTTACCAGCGACAATGCCTCACCGCTGAGGCCGGCACGACCGGTACGGCCAATACGATGCACATAATCTTCGGCAACCTGCGGCAGTTCAAAATTGACTACATGCGGTAACGCATCAATATCAAGACCGCGCGCGGCAACATCCGTTGCTACCAGCAGATTGGCACGGCCGCGTTTAAAATCATTCAGGGCACGTGTACGTTGTGACTGGCTTTTATCACCATGAATTGCCACAGCACGCAAGCCATCCTGCTGTAACTGCCGGGTTAGTCGGTCAGCGCCATGTTTGGTGCGCATGAAAATCAGCACCTGACCCCACTGGTCGCGCTGTATCAAATGTACCAGCAAGGCCTTTTTGTTGCCCTTGTCGACATGGCAAATTTGCTGGTTCACCAGATCCACGGCGGTATTGCGTGGTGCGATATCAATTGTCTGCGGTGATTGCAGCAGGCCTTCGGCAAGTTTACGGATTTCGTTGGAGAACGTTGCAGAAAACAGCAGATTCTGGCGTTTGGCAGCGAGCTTGCTGATGATCTGCTCAATCGGCCGGATAAAGCCCATATCGAGCATGCGGTCAGCTTCGTCAAGTACCAGTGTTTCTACATTGGAAAGGTCGACTGTGCGACGCTCCAGATGATCGAGCAGGCGTCCCGGTGTCGCGACTATAATGTCCACACCGCGACGCAGTGTTTCGATTTGCGGGTACATGCCTGCACCACCATAAATCGTGGCAGTGCGAATCGGTACGTTACGACCATAGGTACGGATACTGTCGGCGACCTGCACGGCAAGTTCACGCGTTGGCGTCAGTACCAGCGCCCGCGGCTTGCGCTGATCTTTCGGCACTGAGCCGGAATCGAGTAATTTTTGTAACAGCGGCAGGGTGAATGCGGCTGTTTTACCGGTTCCGGTCTGGGCGGCAGCCAGCAGATCGTGTCCGGCGAGTATCGTCGGGATCGCCTGTAACTGAATAGCGGTCGGGGTGGTGTAACCTTGCGAGACAACAGCACGCAACAAGGCCTCGTTGAGACCCATAGAACTGAAAGACATAATAACTCCTGAATCCGCCTGTTCGCACATCAAGCACGAGACCGGTCCAGGCAGTAAAATCTGGTGTATGGAGACGGGGATGACCTCGGGAAATACCGGGGTGGACCACGCCAGGTTTGCGGGAGGAGGCGGGGGTTAAACTGTTACCGCCGCGGCTGCTAGTTACGTTCCGGGCCGAAAAATGGCCGGAAGGCCGGAAACCTCAGGCGCAGACCGGGCTACGCCACAACAAACACCGCGAGAGGATACCCGATCCCGGGCAAATCGCCTAGCAAAAAATTCGTGCAGTGCGGCAAAATGGGCCCGGGAGACTCTGGCAGCAAGGCTTTGGCAGCCAGATCTGACAGTCTGGAGTAATACTACGGACTATTTCCTGATGCGTACGACCAACAGTACTACGCCGAGACCGATTGCCCCGAGCCCCGCCCATTTTGGTACGTTAACGGTTTCCTTTTCTTCAACGCTGAATTGCAGCGGACCCAGATCAGCATCATGAGTCTCCCTGGTATAGCTGAACTGGCCATAGGCGAGGCCGGCAGCGCCCGCTACGATCAAGACAACACCAATCACTTTTAGCATATTCATAATGGATATCCTGCTGTTATGGAGCCTGCCAGGGTCAAGCTCTCCTGCTATTTTTACGCAAGGCAGTTATAACCAACAGCATTATCAGACACAAGATAATAATCGGATAATTACCACTTATTGCATACTGGGTCACACCCGTATGCAGCTTCACTTCTGCCATCAGTGCGTCTGGCACAAACTGTGGCAGTTGTTCAACAACCCTGCCATTCGCATCGACTATGGCAGTAATGCCGGTATTGGTTGCGCGTAACATATATCGACTGGTTTCGAGCGCACGCATGCGGGCAATCTGTAAATGCTGATGCGGGCCGATGGAATCACCAAACCAGGCATCATTGCTGACGTTGACCAGAATATCAGCTTCCGGCAAGGCCTGTATAACTTCATGCCCAAACACAGCCTCGTAACAGACAGATACGCCAAGCTGATATTTATTCAGTTCAAGCAGCGGCTTTTCGGCAACGCCCGGGGAGAAATCCGACATCGGTATCTGCAAAAATTCCAGCAACGGGTCGAGGACAAATTTCAGCGGCAAGTATTCACCGAATGGTACCAGATGGCGTTTATGATAGATGTCTTCATGCATACCCAGCGACAGCATGCTGTTACGGTATTGACGGCTGGCAGTATCACCGGTTGCCAGCCCAAGAATTAATATAGTATCTGATGCCGCAGCTAATTTGCGCTGAAAATCAAGATAACTATCAAGCTGGAAATCAAATGCCGGAATAGCTGTTTCCGGCCATATAACCAGATCAACCTTGCCCCAGTATGGTTTGCTCAGATCATGATAAAGTCGCATTGTTTGTTGCAACTGTTCAGGTTGCCATTTAACTTCCTGAGCAACTGCACCCTGAACCATAGCAACCTTGATGCCATGACCATTGGGCTCTGACCAGTTGATTTTTAGCAGCAGCGCACCGGCAAAAAACAGAACAAGAATGCCGGCTATTGCAGCAACACGTTGTAACCGTTGCCGTGCAAGTATGCTGAGAGCAAGTAAACTGCTGCACAGGATTACCACCAGACTGATACCGAATACGCCCAGTACTGGTGCGTAACCAGCAAGGGCAGAATCAATCTGGCTATAGCCGAGACTCAGCCACGGGAATCCACTGAACAGCCAACTGCGTATCCACTCACCAGTCACCCACAACGCGGGCACGGCCAGTAACAGCCGGCCTGCGAGTGAAACACGGGCAAAGAAACGATTCAGCAGCCAGCCGATAAATGCCGGATATAGTGATAAAACAGCTGCCAGCAGCAGGGTGGTTGCCCAGGCAAACAGCAAGCCCGAGCCACCGAACATGGCGATGCTGATATGTAGCCAGTGCAGTCCAAAACCGAACATGCCGAGCCCGAACAGATAGCCCCGCAGCCAGGCTCTGCCAGGGCTTGCCTGCTGCCAGACCAGCAGCAATACTGCCGGCAATATCAGTGCCAGCGGATACAGGCCATAGGGCGCAAACGCCAGTGGCATGGCCAGGCCACTGAGCAGTGCCAGCAAGTCCAGCATACGGGGTGATTTCAGATTATTGATCATGCTGGCTGACTATATCGGCTGTTAATCAGACCGTAGAGTAAGAAAAAGGAAACTCTGGTTAATTACGGATATTTTAATTATGGATATTAGCCGGAACCCGGCAGATGGTCATATTATTCTGGTGTTGTTTATTCAGTTTGCGTATCAGATGCGGCTGGATAACGGGTAAACCTGAGCAGGTGGATGCGGCGGCGATCTGCACGCAAGACTTTAATATTAAATCCGCTGAAATCGATAGTCTCGCCACGTTGTGGCAAATGCCCGAATGCATTCATTAGCAGTCCGCCGATGGTGTCATATTCTTCATCACTTAAATCAGTGCCGAAATATTCATTGAAATCTTCAATCGGCGTTAGTGCCTGCACACTGTATCGATCCAGGCCATGCTGACGGATCATGTTCTCTTCGTCGATATCATGTTCGTCCTCGATATTGCCAACAATCTCTTCAATCACATCTTCTATCGTGACGAGACCGGCAACATTACTGTATTCATCAACGACCATGGCCATATGGTTGCGGCTGGCACGAAATTCACGTAACAGCACATTCAGGCGTTTACTCTCGGGCACATAAATCGCCGGCCGCATGACATCCTTGATATCAAATTTCGAGCTGTCCATATCAGCAACATAGGCGAGTAAATCCTTGGCCAGCAATATTCCCATGACTTCATCGGTATCATCGCCAACTACCGGAAAGCGTGAATGGCCGGACTCAATCACGTTCGCATGAATAGCCTTGAATGAATCGTTATAGTTGATTACGGTCATTTGTACACGTGGAATCATGATGTCACGTACCTGTAACTCGGAAACAAGCAATGCGCCTTCGATCATGGCGAGTGAATCCGGGTCAAGAACATTACGTTCTTCACATTCGCGTAACAATTCCAGTAAGGCCTGGCGATTACGCGGCTCACTGCTTATGAATTTTGTCAGACGCTCAAACCATGAACGGCTACCGGCAGTGCTGCCGGATGAGCCCATAAGGTCATTGTCTTTCTCGGCGGATTCCTTCATATGGATTGGTAACTGTTCCGGATAAAAGCGTTTAATGTGAATTTAATCATCGGGTTTGTTCAGTAGGGATCGGGATAGCCAAGTGATTCCAGAATCCTTGTTTCAAGCCGTTCCATTTCAGCAGCCTGATCGGCCTTGATATGGTCATAACCAAGCAAATGTAATGTGCCATGAATTATCATATGCGCCCAGTGAGCAGATAGATCCTTGCCCTGTGCAACTGCTTCGCGGGCAACAACCGGTGCGCAAATAACAATATCACCGATCAATCCCGGTGCAATATGTTCCAGATCAGTCACTGGAAACGACAATACATTGGTAGGTCCCTGCTTGCCACGCCAGTGCTCATTCAGTTGGGTGCCTTCAGTTTCACCGACGATACGTATAGCGAGCTGAACCGGATCATTATTATCTGTGCCATGTCCGGCCAGCGCGGCTTTGGCCCAGGCACGTAACTCCGCCGCGCGCGGCACTGCCGGTTTGCGCGTGGCAAACTGGACAGTAATTTCAGCGCCGGATAATCCATCACTCATGGCCGGCTAGACGGGGTCAATATCTGACTGGTCATGGCGTTGATAGGCATCCAGTATCCGTGCCACCAGCGGATGGCGAACGACATCACGAGAGTTGAAAAAGGTAAAACTGATGCCGGGCTCATCTTTCAGGATATCGATGACATGGCGCAGGCCGGAAAGCTTGCCGCGCGGCAGATCAACCTGTGTGATATCACCGGTGATAACGGCAGTTGATCCGAAACCGATACGCGTCAGAAACATTTTCATTTGTTCGACCGTTGTATTCTGTGCTTCATCAAGAATACAGAACGATTCATTCAACGTGCGGCCACGCATGAATGCCAGTGGTGCTACTTCGATAACGTTGCGCTCAATATACTTGGCTACCTGTTCAAAACCCAGCATTTCATATAATGCGTCATACAATGGCCGTAAATAGGGATCGACCTTGGCAACCATATCCCCGGGCAGAAAGCCAAGTCGTTCACCGGCCTCGACAGCAGGCCGTACCAGAACGATACGCCGGGCGCGTGATTGCTCAAGCGCCGCTACGGCACAAGCGACAGCAAGGTAGGTTTTACCGGTACCTGCCGGGCCAATGCCGAAGTTAACATCATGCGCCATGATGGCGTCGATATACTGGCGCTGATTGGAACCACGCCCGCGGACAATGCCACCCCGGGTTTTGATGCTGATAACGCTGTCGTCACTATCTTTATTGGTATGCTCTGAATCAACACCTGCTGTCTGCATGAATAAATGTACTCTGGCCGGTGACAACGACTCGGTCGCCGTTACCGTATAGAGTTCGTGCAGTAGCTGGATAGCAAGGTGTACAGCATCTTCAGTGCCGATGAGCTGGAAATTATTACCACGATTATTGATTTCAATGCCCAGACGCCGTTCAAGCTGGCGCAGGTGTTGATCCAGCGGGCCACAGAGATTGGCCAGACGCTGATTATCAGAAGGTTCAAGCAGGATATTCTGCTTGAACGGCAGGCTTGCAGTGCTCATGACATCAGCCATGAATCAGTGACACTCATCATTATACTGCAGCAACATGTATTGACACGATCCAGGTTCAGACATGGGCTGACTCGGTCACATTGCTGGTGTTGGCTGACAGTGCTGGTGTCGATAACCAGCGGCCACGCAAGCTGTTCGGCAAGGCCTCGGTGATCCGGACATCGGCAAACTTTCCGATCAACTGCACCGGTCCGTCAAAATTCACCACCCGGTTATTTTCAGTGCGACCGCTTAACTGATCCGGATCCTTGCGTGACGGTCCTTCAACCAGGATACGCTGTAAACTGCCAACCATGGCTGTGCTTATAGCAGCCGTTTGTTGATTAATGCGGTTTTGCAGAATATGCAGGCGCTGTTTTTTCACATCCATTGGCACATCATCTTCATAACTCGCGGCCGGTGTACCCGGTCGGCGGCTATAGATAAAACTGAATGACAAGTCATAGCCGATATCGGCGATCAGATTCATTGTTGCTTCAAAGTCGGCATCGGTTTCACCCGGGAAGCCAACAATAAAATCGGATGACATGCTGAGATCCGGGCGTATTTTTTTCAGTCGCCGGATTTTTTGTTTGTATTCAAGTGTCGTATGGCCACGTTTCATCAAGGCCAGGATCCGATCCGAGCCGCTTTGAACCGGCAGATGTAAATGGCTGACGAGTTCCGGCACCCTGGCGTAAACATCAATAAGCCGGTCGCTGAATTCAGTCGGGTGTGAAGTGGTGAAGCGGATACGCTCAATACCATCAACGGCGGCAACATATTCGATCAGAACTGCCAGATCAGCCACCTGGCCATCGTGCATCTGACCGCGATAGGCGTTGACATTCTGGCCGAGGAGATTGATCTCACGCACACCCTGCTCGGCGAGTTCGACGACTTCCGTAATGACATCATCAAAAGGCCGGCTGACTTCTTCGCCGCGAGTGTAGGGTACAACGCAGAAAGTGCAGTACTTGCTGCAACCTTCCATGATGGAAACGAAAGCCGTCGGACCCTCGGCGCGCGGTTGCGGCAGGAAATCAAATTTTTCTATTTCCGGGAAGCTGATATCGACTTGCGGCTGACGTGTCTGACGGGCCGCTTCAATCATTGCCGGCAGGCGATGCAGGGTTTGTGGTCCAAAGACGAGATCAACGAATGGTGCGCGCTTGACGATGGCGTCGCCTTCCTGACTGGCCACGCAGCCACCGACACCGATGACCAGATCCGGCCTGGCCAGTTTCCAGTCGCGCCAGTGGCCGAGCTGGGAAAACACTTTTTCCTGGGCTTTCTCGCGAATTGAGCAGGTATTTAACAGGATGACCGAGGCTTCGGCCGGATCATCAGTTTCGGTAAGGCCGTGACTGGCAGCGAGTACGTCGCGCATGCGCGCGGAATCGTACTCGTTCATCTGGCAACCGTAAGTTTTGATGTACAGCTTTTGGGTCACAAAGTGCCTGTGTGGCTATGCAGCTAAAATGGACTGGTCATTATATGTTGAGTCCCGGCCGCTTCACCACCTCAGTGCGGCGATTGTGCCCGAATCTGTTGGCAGCGTGCCGAATCAGGTATTCTAGCGGCCCTTGCATGTCAATCCTTTTAAATAAGTAAGCACTTACTATATGGATTATTTTCTCAGCGCCCTGTCTGCCGCTCTGGGGCTGATTCTGAGTTTCGACCCGGGAGTCTATCAGGTTGTATGGACCTCAATCAGCATCGGTCTGGCGGCGACGACCATCGCCGCCCTGTTCGGTGTGCCGCTGGGCTTACTGGTCGCACTGCATAACTTCCCCGGCAAGCATGTCCTGCAACAGCTACTGAACACCCTGATGGCATTGCCAACGGTTGTCGTTGGTCTGTTGCTCTACGGATTACTCAGCCGGCAGGGTGTATTCGGTGACTGGGGACTGCTTTATACCCCACAGGCCATGATTATCGGTCAGGCGATTCTGGTGGTTCCGATTATCTGGAACTTGTCCATCGTTGCTGTCAACGCTGCTGATCCGCGGCTTGGCTTGACCTGCCGGCTGCTCGGTGCGACCCGCTGGCAGCGTAACCTTGTATATTTGCGTGAACTGCGCTTCGGTTTGCTGGCTGCTGTGGTGATGGGCTTTGGCCGGGCCATCGGTGAAGTCGGTGTTGCCATGATGCTTGGCGGCAATATTGAGGGTTTCACCCGCACCATGACCACAGCCATTGCTCTGGAAACCAGCAAGGGTGAGTTTGAATTTGCACTGGCACTGGGTTTGCTGCTGTTGCTGACGGCGTTTGTGGTCAATGCAGTCTTGTACCGGTTTCAACATTCCGATGCATTGATGCTGGGACGGCACTGATGCAGGCGTATTCACTCGCTGCGGTTCAGCATTACTACCCGGGCAGTACTGCTCCGGCCCTGCATATTGACGCATTGAACATTCCTGCCAACAGGGTGACCGCATTGATCGGACCGAATGGCGCCGGTAAATCCACCTTGTTGCAAATGCTCGCATTTGCGGTTGCACCCGGCCGCGGTGAAATCCGGTTTCAGGACCAGGCAGTGGATATGAACGAACTGCTGCCAGTGCGTCGGCGGGTGGCACTGGTACCGCAGAATCCCTACCTGCTGCATATGAGTGTGGCCGCGAATATCGAAATCGGTTTGAAGCTGCGCGGCATGCCCGCCGCGCAGCGCCGGGTACTGGCACTCACTGTAATGGAACAGCTGAATATCGCCGCACTGGCAACGCGGCCGGCGCAGTTGTTGTCCGGTGGTGAGGCGCAAAAAGTCGCACTGGCGCGGGCGCTGGTGCTGGAACCGGAAGTATTGCTGTTTGATGAGCCGTTTACCTATCTCGATAAAACGATCGTGCATGAGTTTGAGCAACTCATCATGACTATTCGCGAAAACCGCGCCCAGACGATCATTTTTTCAAGCCATGATCAGCTTCGCGCTACCGCCCTTGCAGACGAGATACTGACCCTGCTCAATGGCCGGCTGGCGCCGACATCGCTTGTTAATCATTTTCAGGGCTGCCTTGACAGTTCGTGTGCTGAATTTGATACCGGCAGGATTATTATTCATGTCGCAGCGGAAACACCGCCCGGTGAACATCTGGCAGTTGCGGCAAACCAGATCGCACTGTCACGTGCTCCACTTGAGTCGAGTATGCGCAACAGTTTGTCCGGGCGTATAACCGGCTTGCATGAAAGCCATGGTCAGGTCCGGGTCAGTGTGCAGGCGGGGGAGTTGTTCCAGGTAATTATTACCCGACAGGCATTGGCAGAGTTGCAACTGCATCTCGGTGAAGAGGTATATATGAGTTTTAAATCAAGCGCTGTTACGGTGTTTTGAATACGCTATCTTGTAAGGTGAAATATGAATGACGTATTGGAAGACGATCTCGCATACTTGGGTAGCGTCTGGGAAACAGCAAGCGAGTTTTTGATAACGTACGGTTTCCAGATTTTCGGCGCCATAATCATTCTGCTGATTGGCTGGTGGTTATCAAACCGGGCCGGCATAGTTGCATTGAAAATCTGCCAGCGTACAGGATTGGACATTACACTGGCGAAGTTCCTGGCAAACATTGCCCGTACTGTCGTGCTGGTGTTTATTGTCATTCTGGCGCTGAACAAATTTGGGATCAGTATTGCACCGTTTGTTGCCGCTGTTGGTGCTATTGCTTTCGGTGCCACGCTCGCGGTACAGGGATCATTATCCAATTATGGTGCCGGCCTTACTTTGATTATGACACGGCCTTTTGTCGTCGGTGATACGATTCGTATACAGGGCGTCAGCGGTCTGGTTGAGGAAATCAGGCTGGCCTACACATTGTTAACCAACGAGGATGGCGAAACGATTCTCGTACCCAACCGGCATATTATCGGCGAGATTTTGCATAACACCCGCAGCGGGCTATTGATTGAATCGTCTGTCGGTATCAGCTATGGCAATGATCCTGACACAGCAATCAATGTGATTAACACAGTGCTCGAGGACAATGCTGCCGTCGTTAACGATCCACAGCCGCAGGTGGGCATAGAAGCTTTCGGTGATTCATCTATTGATATTGGTTATCGCTACTGGGCGCCGACCAAACTTGCTTTTCAGACACAGTATGCTGTCAACAACCGGGTATTCACAGACCTGAAAACTGCAGGTATTACGATTCCGTTCCCCACAGCGAGAAGTGCGCATGCTTAGCGACAGTTAGTTGAAGACTTCCTGCAGATTGACTGTCGACTGTTTACCGATGTTGGCGCAGTTGTTCTTCAACCACTGGCTGCAGCAGTCGTATCCTTCGTCGTGAAGTAGCTGAATAAATTCCGGCGGACTGCCATAGCGGCTGCTCGCGTCCGTATCCGATACTACGTTTGCATTTTCTACCATATGGATATTCAGACGGTTGAGCATGCGTTCAAGTTTGCCCAATGGCAGCCAGTCCTTGTCTATGTATTCTTTCGAAAAGGCAATTGCCCGCATTTCACGTAAAAAGGCGGTGTTAAAACTTAGCTCGGCCGCGCGCATACGTATCTCTTCAGCGGTGACCGGCAGTTTCTCACGCTGCAGTGGTTGTACAACCACAATCAGCACGTCACTGCCCTGGCAATTGAAGATCAACGGGTACACCGGCGGGTTGCCGGTATAGCCGCCATCCCAGTAGGCCTCGCCATTAATAGTGACAGCATGATGAATGGACGGCAGGCAGGCGGATGCCAGCAATGCATCAACGCTCAGTTGGGCATTGTTGAAGATATGCAGCTTGCCGGTGCGTACCTGTGTTGCGCCAATAAAGAGCTTTATGTCGGCAGATTTTTGCAAGCCATCAAAATCCACTGTCTTGACCAATAGTTCACGCAGCGGATTGTAGTTCAACGGATTCAGTTGATACGGCGAAAACGACTGGGTCATCGCCAGGTACGCCTGTAATGAGAATGGTGACTCATATTCAAACATCAGCCAGTCGGAAAGCTGGGCAGTGGGTTTGAACAAGTCCTGAACATTGCACTGACCTGCTGCCAGAAGTGTTCCAATGCTTCCCTTGCGCCTTCACGGCCACCGCGCAACAGACCGTCGGCCATGACCACGGCCCGGAGCTGGTGTCACTGATGCCTTCGATGGTGAACTGTTCCTCCCGCAAGAGTCGATCCAGTACGCCCCAGGTAAAGGCACCATGTGAGCCGCCACCTTGGAGGGCGAGATTCAGCGGGAAATTCCGGGCCAGCGACATAACGGCAAACTCCTGATGCTGCGCTGCATCAATTAAAGCAAAATCAGAAAGAATTATCCACTCTTAATCACCCAATTAATGTGTGCTATCGAGCATTGTTTCCGGGAGGTGATTACTGTCACCAACAATAAAGCGACGATCCTGGCCGAAAATGCTGGCGTGGCGGTGGTGCAGGCAGTTTGCAGGCCCACAGGTGAATAACTCAATCAGTAAGTGGGCTAGCCGAGCGGTAACAGTTCCCAGCTACAACGATATTCGCTATGCTGATGGCTAACCGGGGATGGCACAATAACAACGGCAACTATGGCAGCATCGAATCCCAATCTTTCGACAGATCAGGCACTGGAACAGGCTGCCGCTGATCTGTATGACGCGCGCATGCCGTACCATAACTTTACCCATGTCCAGACGGTCTTGCGGGAGAGCCTGGCATTAATCGAGCGCGCCGAGAGTGTGGGACTGCAGCCGAACAAACGCGTCATTCGGGCAGCCATTCTCCTGCACGATGCGCATTATCACGAGCCGCACCGTACTGCCGGTTACGCCAGTAAGGAATTGTATTCTGCTGCACTTGCACGCGGGCTGTTGCCGGCTCACGGCTACAAGCGGGCGGAAGTCGACGCAGTCAGCGATGCGATCGCCAGCACCCAGTGCGGCGTGAAATGCCAGAGTCTGGAAGCCAAAATCGTCAAGGGTGCAGATTTGGCTGGTTTGGCCTATGAATACCCGGTGTTTCTGCAGAATGCCTGCGCGCTCTGGCAGGAAGAAGAATGGTTGCTCGGCCAGCTGGTGCCGTGGATTTCCTGGCGTGATCGAGCGGTCAATTATGTCGCAGCATTTTTGCAGGAAGATCTGGGATTCAGTCCGGCTTGCTATGCCAGCCATGACCAGACCTGGCTGCAGAAAAATGCGCATGCAAATCTGGATAAATTGCAGGCGCAGGAACCGCCCTTATAAGTATCGAAATTAGCCAGGCATTACCGGCAACCCGGCTGAAGCCATCTGAAATAACCCACCAAGGCAAAAATGCCGGCTATATCACGACAGTTGTCCGGGTCTTGCGTTTGTCTTGATACCGTCACAATCAGGTCACATGGCAGGCCTAATCTTCGCACAAACTGAATAGACCCATGTGAAGTCGCGAACGCGAAGGTGGTGGCCCATGCAGATGAATCCGACGCATTTAATCCAGAGTCAATCAGCATACACACAAAGTCAGCAGCCAAAGCGCAGCGAGAGCTGGATGCAGGCGCTGGCGGAGCATTTCGAAAAAATGCGTGGCAGATATCCGGACGCTGATCTTCTGATCCTGTTTGATATTGACGGCACAATATTCGATGTTCGTTATATGCTGCTCTATTTGCTGCAGGCCTATGATCAACATCATGGCACTACTTTCTTCATGCAACGCAGTGTCGCCGATATTGATTTCAATGCCGACGAGCTTGCCACAGGCCTTGTAACACTTAATATTCCATCGGATCATCACGCTGCGATCAATCATTGGTATGAGAAATACCGCTGGTCGATGGCAGCAATACTGGAAGCACATCGGCCATTCCCGGGAGTGCTCGAAGTGATTCGCTGGTTTCAGTTGCAACCGCAGACCCATGTTGGTCTGAACACGGCACGGCCGGAATCGTTGCGTGAAGAAACCTTGTGTTCATTGAACAAGCTGGGGCGTGAATATCGTGTCTACTTCAATAGTGACCTGCTGTTCATGCGCCCGGCCAGTGTTGCCGAAAGTGTTGCTGAAACCAAGGTTGCCGGCGTTGAACATTTTCATAATCACGGCTATCGCGTATTTGCCATGGTCGACAATCAGTCAGAGAATTTACAGGCTGTTGCCAGTATTGATGCAGCAACTGAGATCCTGCTGTTGCAGGCCGGCAAGTCATTCAACCAGCGCAATGTGAATACTGCTGCGACTACGGTGCATGGCAACGTCTATGATCTGACCCAGTTGATATCAAAAAAGACCTTGCCCAGGCATGTACAGTTTGTCTGGCGTGGTGTCAGTTGCGAAGCCAGCCTGTCGCAGTTTCTGGCAGCAAATGTCAGCTGGGCGGATGTCAGCGCCATGACCAATCCCTGCAATGCAGATTTGCGGCTTGCCGACATCTCAAACCCGGCAACCCCGCGGTTTGAAAAGGAGTTGGTATTGTTCCGCGAAACATTGGCACGTCTGCGCCACGCCGGTCGCGGCATCAAGCTGGATCTGCACGCCGATCGCCAGATCAACAAATGTCTGATTGAAACCCTGCAAGCCAGCAAGCTGGTCAGCGAAGCGCTCTGGTTTCATGCCGATGTTGAACATTTGAATGAAGCTGAATTCCGGTATCTCGCGGAAACGCATCCGGGCGCCATTATTGAAATCAAGGCCGATTTTCTGGCGCCATTAATCCAGACCAACAGCCCGCTTGCCGAGCAGATACTGGATCGCTTGTCAGACTGGGGGATTAACCGTTTTGCTTTGAGCTGGCAGCTGCCGGGTATTCGCAGCATCCACGACACTCTTGATCACTGGGGCTTTGATACAACAATTTATGATGTACGCGGTCTGGAAAGTTTTTTGCAGGCCGTACTGTTAACACCACAGGCGATTTGCTCTGAATTCAATTTTCCGCAGTGGCATGAGCAGTTGCCGGGTAAGCGGCGTCTGGCGTGAACAGAAAAGCGTTATGAGTAAAACGTTAAAGACATGGAAGCAAAAGACATCGGCAAGGTCTTGCCATCATGCCATTAACGGCCGAAGCCGAAATGGCGGCGGATGGCGCTGTTCTGGCGATCTGCCGAATTACCCGGTGTGATGTCCGTTGTTGGTGTAATACTGTCTGAAAGCTGTTGCATACGGGCCTGCGTACGTTTTTGTTCGAGTGCAACGTGGGCACGCATCAATTTTGGTGAATCCGGCAATACTTCTGCGGCACGTTCCAGCATATTTTCTGCCCGATCAAAGTCCTCTTGCGCGGCAGCACGCCGGGCCAGTTGCATATAGCGATCAAAAATTGCCTCCAGCCCCTGTAATGCCTCGACATTATCGGGGTCGAGTTCCAGCACCTGCTGGAATTTATCGTAGGCATTTGCATCTGCTGGTGTTGTCAGCCGCAGGGCATCAATATCCTCCCTGGCAGCGGCCAGTAATGCTGCAGTCTGCTCTTCTACAGTGCTGTCAATCACTGTTGCAGTGAATGGCTCTATGCCCAGAGTGATGCTATCTGCTATTTCAGTGATGGTTGGCATGCTGTCCATACTTGCCATCGCCAACTGCTCAGTTTCAGCTGGCAGAGGATCTTCTTGTTTGCCACTGATTAAAACCAGAGCCAGTGTTGCAATAACGGCTGCCGCAATGGCAATGAGGTAAGGCCGCGATGAAAATTTGTTTGTTGTTGCTGATAGCCGGTCTGCTGGCGGCTGGCTGTCAGCCAGTTCAGTTGTTGATTCACGGCTGTTACTGTCGGGATGCGTTGCCATCGCGACCGTTTCGGCGTCTTGCTGTGTCGGTATTTCAGTAGCTGCTATGGTCTCGGTGCCAGATCCGGTTTTGATGTCATGTGCAGATTCGCTGTCAGTCAGGCCTGGCCAGCCAGCGTTGATCGTTGTTGACAGTTCCTGTTCACTGAAGCCGAATTCCTGCCGCCAGGCATGGATACTCTGTGGTCGCTCATCAATCCGGAAACCCAGCGCATGGTCAATTGCGGCCAGAAACGCGGCACTGTAGGATTGCTGCGCCAGTTCCCCGGCCGGTGCCATGTAGTCTTCACTGCCGGTCGAAATGGCCTCACTGCGATCGACCGCTGACGGCGGCACCAGTCCCGTGACAGCGCGGTACAGGGTGGCGCCGAAACCGTAAATATCGGTCCAGGGTCCCTGCCGATCGCCTTTGCTGGTGTATTGTTCAATCGGTGCAAACCCGGGTGACACCAGACTGGTCAGGGTTTGTGTAAAGTCACTGATGGACTGGCGGGCCGAGCCGAAATCGAGTAACACCGGGCTGCCACCCTCGCGGATATAGATGTTCGCCGGTTTGATATCACGATGAATAAAACCGCGGGCATGGACTTTTTCGAGGCCGTCCAGCAGCGGTAGAACAATACTGGTGAGTTCGGTCTGTGACAGGGTGCGCCGGCGTTTTAGCAGCTTCGACAGGCTCAGGCCGGATTCAAACTGCATGACCATATAGGCAGTACCGTTTTGTTCGAACACGTTGAGTACCCGGATAATGTTCGGGTGTTCAAACTGCGCGAGTGTGCGCGCTTCGCTTTGAAAACGATCCAGTGCCCAGCGGAAATCATCGGCGGCCTCCGCTGACACCGGTGCGACTTCAAACGGCCCGCTGCGGTGACAATGCTGACCCGGAAAGAATTCCTTGATCGCAACTGTGCGGTCAAGATTCACGTCCTGCGCCATATAGGTAATGCCGAATGCGCCACGCCCCAGCACCCGGCCAATCCGGTACCAGAGAATTTGATAGCCGGGCGTTAATACGCCCTGTGGAAGTGTGTCATTCATGCTGTAAGGTATTACACGCAGACCGGTTGGCGAGACAAAAATAGAACTTTTGTATATTAACCCGCCAGACCCGCCACGAGCCAGTCACGCGGACGCCGCAGGTGCCTGAATTCGTCTGAAAATTCTGGCAAAGTGCCGACTTGAGAACCCGGTCGCGGTTACTGCCAGGCCAGGCTGGCAACCAGCCGGGGCGCAGCGGTGCTAGAATGGCCGGATAAACCTTGATTCTACTGACAAACCAGCATGGCCATCAAACAGCTAATCCCACAATTCTATGCACACGGGCTTGGTGAGTTGCTGATCCTGCATCTTCAGCAGGATCGTGTCATTCTCGGCAATCTCATCTTTGAGAAAGGCAAGCTGACCCTGCGTGACCAGGGTCTGATTTCGGATATGACGCCGAGCCAGGTGCAGCCCTGCTGGGAAAGTGGCTTACTTGGCATGGTCTCGGCAAGTGATGGCCAGGAATGGGAGAGCATGACCTTTTTCGGCCTTGAACACTGCAACCTGCCGGTCGATCTGGGCAAAACCCGGCACGGTGCGCTGGTGGCTGCAGAAAACAGGTATGGTGAAAGCCTGATTAATTTTGTCGGCAGTATCTATCGCGGTTATCAGTTGATGATGGAACATCATTTTCTACCGGTAATCCTGTTGCAGGAACTGCATACCAAGGCGGGTGAAGCCGGATTCGCCATCAGCGATCTGCGCACGGTGCCCATGTCCGTGGCGATGATACGGAACCTTAACGAGATCATCTGGAAATCTGTCGAAAAGCGTTTGTCGATGGGCGTTGATGACGAGCAGGTAGATCCGGATGAATTCGAAAAGCTGTTTGGTGACTACATCGCCAAACAGTAATTGCTGTTGGCTCTGCATGATTGTCTCGGGGAAAACTGTTGCCGCAAGACGAGTTCATTGAATATCTGCAGTATAAAACAATAATAACAATATCGGAGTCTGTGCCTTGGAATCCACCAATCTGACTGCTGTTTTCCTGCCGGTTGCGCTGGCCGTCATCATGCTCGGCATGGGGCTTTCGCTGCAGCCGGTTCATTTTCGCCAGATCATTATTGCCCCCAAACCGGTATTCACCGGTCTGGCCATGCAGATTATTGTCTTGCCATTGCTCGCAGGTGTTATTGCCTGGATATTGAATTTGCCGCCGGCACTGGCTGTGGGACTGGTCTTGATCGCCGCCTGCCCCGGCGGTGCAACCTCGAACCTGATAACCCATCTTGCACGTGGCGACAGCGCTTTATCCATCAGCCTGACAGCACTCAGCAGTCTGATAATCATTGTAACGTTACCACTCGTCGTGAATTACGCGTCATTGATCTTCATGGAGGCAGGGCAGCAAGTGCCCTTGCCGGTAGTGAAAACCATTTTGCAGATCCTGATTATCACTGTGATTCCGGTGGCGATTGGAATGTTGCTGCGGGCGAGATTTACTGCATTTGCCGACAAGGCAGACAAACCGGTCAAGGTACTGTCGGCGCTATTCCTGGCGCTGGTAATTGCCGGAATTCTCGTGGGCGAGAAAGACACCATGCCGGGATTTTTTGTCATGGTCGGCAGTGCGGCGTTATTGTTAAATCTTGTCTGTATGCTGGCCGGCTATATTGCCGCGAAATCAGCCCGGCTGGTTGGTCCGCAGGTGCGTACTATTGTCATTGAAGTTGGCATTCAGAACGGCACGCTGGGCATTGCTGTAGCCAGTACATTAATTGGTAACAACACGATGGCCATTCCGGCCGCTGTTTACAGTCTGATCATGTTTGTTACCGGTGCAGCAATTATTTTGTGGGGAAATATCAGGAAGTGAAATTTTGTTTCTGGTCAGACGTTATGCACATTTAAGTGCTGAACATATGTTGCCTTATGCAGGAAATATTGTGCCCAAGCAGAGGGGCACAATAGGGGCACAATCCGCTTTAACGGTAGTGAAGTAAATGTTGTTGGTTGTTTTGATAATTGAAATTGATTTTTGCAGATAAATGAAATAAGCACTGCCATTTGCGTCAATACTTGAAAAAACCCATATATTATTATGATGTTGTTAAATAGAGGCAATGAACTCTAAATATGCGCGTCGGCTGATATTTGATCTCGATCAAACAATATATCCAGCGATGAGCGTACTCTTGTCAGAGTAAGTTTGAGAAAATTACTCTTGAAAGGGCAAGGATTCCATGAGTCCGGTATTTAACAACTATGTATTAAAAATATTGTGCGTGTTATTAATGACATGCGCATTTGTTAATAGCGTTTTTGCCACTCAAGCAGATAATAAAACCCTTGCTGAAGCATGGAATGCTAGCCAGTTTTATTTCAACCTCCGTTATCGCTACGAACATGTCGACGACGATTTCCAGATTGATAGGAAGCCGCTTAAGTCCGCCAACGCCAGTACACTGAGAACTGTTGCCGGGTATCGTAGTGGTGATTTCCATGGTTTTTCAACAATACTGGAACTGGAGCAGATCAGCCGAATATTTAGTGGAAGTTTTTCCGACGGTACAGGCGCTACTGGTAGCGGTGTTGCTACTGTTGCGGATCCAGACGGTACTGAATTAAATCAGGGATATCTACGTTATCAGGGTCTGGCCAGCAATGATTTGCGTCTTGGCCGCCAGGCTATTACTTATCGCGACGCACCATATCATCGGCATATCGGCACCATACTATGGCGTCAAAACTGGCAGACTTTCGATGCCATTAGCATTGAGAATACCTGGTTGCCGAATACAAAGATTGATTATGCTTATGTATGGAAGGTAAACCGGATTTTTGGTCGTTCTGCTCCAGAGCCTTTGAGCTATTTCAGCAGCGACAGTCATCTCCTGAATCTACAGAACAATCAAAGGCAATGGGCTCAGGTCGAGGCATATTCCTATCTTTTGGAATTCAATAATGCCCCGCGTTTTTCCTCGCAAACATACGGCATTCGGTTGCATGGCAGCCACTCCCTGAACAACTGGTTCAGTCCATTATATACCGCTGAATACGCGTACCAGTCTGACTACAACAGCAACAGCAATAATTACACTGCCAGTTATCAGCTGTTTGAAGCCGGTTTCAGGCTGGTGTCTTTTAACTATCTTGACAATCTGGAACTAAAGCTGGGCTTTGAACGTTTGAGTGGTGACGGTAGTCCCAATGGCGCATTTGTAACAATCCTGGGAACCAATCATGCCTTTCAGGGCACTGCCGATCGTTTCCTTGTTACACCGGATGATGGTATTCGTGACTACCATCTGAGAACAGGGGTGGATGTCGGTGAATTTAAATTCAAGCTTGGTTATCACATGCTACGCTCAGATAACATGGATTATCAGTATGGCAAGGAACTTGATCTGGAACTGACACGTCAATTCGGCAAGCATCTGAGTATTGGTCTGAAATATGCTTATTATGATGGCGATAGCAATACATTAAACCTGATGCGTAATCCGATACTTGCTGCCGATGTGACCAAAGCATGGTTTTATACCGTGGTTAATTTCTGATTCAATCCAAATCATAAGATATATCGTACTGAGTTCTAATTGCTGGTTTAAATCATATGCGAGTCTTTTTACGGATTATGAATATACGCGTTGCGGCGCAGATAAAACCACCAATTGAGGATCAGGCACAGTGCATAGAAGACGGCAAAGCCGTACATGGCATTTTCCGGTGTGCCACTACGTACTTGATCACCAATGACCATGGGTGCAACGAAGGCGCCATAGGCGGCTACCGCCGAAGTCCAGCCCAGTACCGGACCCTTGAGCTCCTGGCTGAAGACCACGCCGATGGTGCGGAACGTCGAGCCGTTGCCGATGCCGGTGGCGGCGAAGATGACAATGAACAGAACGATGAAAATGAAGAAATATTGTTCCGGCGCCGGGGACTGGTAGGCCAGCATCATCACGTAGCCTGCAGCGGCTGAAGCCACCACCATGACGATGGCGATGATCTGGGTGACCAGGGAGCCGCCGACCTTGTCCGAAATCCAGCCGCCGACCGGACGAATCAGGGCGCCGACGAACGGACCGATCCAGGCATAGGTCATGGCACTGGGACCATCCGGGTTGATTACACGTACGATCGAACCATCCGCTTGTGTCTTGGCCATGTAACCAAAAATGACCTCGATAGAGAGTGGCAGTGCTGCGGAAAAACCGATGAAGGAGCCGAAGGTGGCGATATACAGCAGTGTCATCGACCAGGTATGCCGGTCGTTGAATATCGCGAACTGGGCCTTGATGCTGGTCCGGATCGTTCCCGGAATGGCGCGTAGCATCGCCAATGTCAGGCCGATGATCAACACAATCGCGATCCACATGTTCAGAAATTCAAGGCCAACCGGTTTTGGCAGATACAAATATAGCCCGATTGCTACAGCAATCTGGCCGATCGCATACAGACCGATGATCTTGCCAAATGCTGCCAGAGGATGGCCAGGATTTGGCGTAACCGTGCGCAGATTATTCATGCCGAACCAGGCGAATAGTGTCAGCGGCACCAGTACCAACACACCGAACAGCTGCGGATTCTGCAACCATGTCTCGTGCCCATCGGGAATCCGGCCAAGCAATGTACCGCTCGCGCGTTGGAGTACCATGGGATCACCGGACAATACACCGAATGCCGCTGCCGTCATCAGCAGCGGGATCAGAATCTGCATACCCGTCACGCCCAGGTTGCCGAGGCCGGCGTTGAGTCCAAGAGCCAGCCCCTGCTGCCTGCGTGGGAAGAAGCTGGAGATATTGCTCATGGAGCAGGCAAAGTTGCCGCCGCCTACGCCTGACAGGAATGCTAACACCTGAAATACCCATAACGGAGTATCCTGGCTCTGCAATGCAAGATAGGCACCCAGACACGGCATGATCATGAGTGCGGTCGTCAATGTAATCGTATTGCGGCCGCCGGCGATTCGGATCATGAATGATGCCGGGATACGCAGTGTGGCACCGGCAAGTCCTGCGATGGCGGTCAGTGTAAATAATTCGGTTTCACTAAACGGGAAACCAAGGTTCAGCATCTGCACCGTCACCATGCCCCACATCTGCCAGAAGCCGAAGGCCACCAGCAGGCACGGTATGGATATCCAGAGATTGCGATAGGCGACCCGCTTGCCTTCGCGTTCCCAGAATGCCTGATCCTCGGGATCCCATTGGTCGATATCCTGATTTACTGACATGCCCTTGAACTCCTTTTAGTTAAGAATAGCCGACAGGTTGTCGATTTTTTCTGGATATTGTCAGGCGTACTCTGCAATTACGTTAGCCCTGCCGCGAGTCAGGATCGGCTGGCGCCGTTCGGTCCACCACATCCAGATAATGGATACCAGCGTGATGCCGAAACACAGCATCCAGACCGATGTGGCCACGCCGGTAAAGTCAACCAGTGCACCGAACATGATCGGTAGCAGGAATCCCCCCAGACCACCGGCAAGACCGACGATACCGGATACCAGACCGAGGTTTTTCTCGTATTCATCGGACAGGTACTTGAATACTGATGCCTTGCCGAGACCCCAGGCGATACCGACCACGAACAGGGCCAGTGTGAACAGCCAGATCGGGATACCGAAAGTGAAATCCAGCGAACCGCCATCAATCGTCGTGATTGAATACGAGGTCTCCGGATATGACATGATGAACAGTGCGATCAGGCTCGACCACAGGCACCACCAGGTGACTTTGTGGGCACCGAACCGATCCGACAGCCAGCCGCCAAAGGCGCGGACAACGCCTGACGGCAGGACGAATATTGTGGCAATCAATGCGGCAACCTGGATGCCGAAACCGTATTCCATCATGTAATAGCGGGTCAGCCAGAGCGACACGCCGACGTAGCCACCAAACACGAGGGAATAATACTGGCAGTACTTCCAGACCTTGGGATCGTTCAGCACCTTGATCTGCTCGCGGATGGTCGGTGCCTTCGGCGTCTTGTGACTCGGATCGGAATAGGTGAAGAACCAGAACAGGATGGCTGTCATCAGCATGATGACGGCATAAACATTGGCCACGGCCTGCCAGCTAACGAGCACTATAATCGTTGGTGCCAAAAATTTGGTAACTGCTGCACCGGCATTACCAGCTCCGAATATTCCCATGGCCAGGCCCTGGCGGTTGCGCGGAAACCACTTCGCCGTGTAGGTGATACCGACCGAGAAAGCACCACCAGCGAGTCCAATCACTGCGCCCAGAGTAAGCAATTGCCAATATTCAGTGGCGAACTGAATAGCCCAGATAGCCGGTACTGTTATCAGCATCAAGATAAAGAAAACAGGTCGGCCACCGAAACGGTCAGTCCATGCACCAAGAGGTAATCGAACAAGCGCACCAGTAAGGATGGGCGTGGCGGTAAGAAGACCGAACTGGGTACCGTTGAGTCCCATCTCGTCGGCAATCGGAACTCCGATTTCGCCAAATACTGTCCACACCATGAAACAGACGGTAAACGCAAATGTACTTGAGGCAAGAACTGAATACTGTCGATATTGCTGGCTAGGCACGGTCGTTCCCCCTTAATCACTAACGGCAATTGGCTAACGGCAATTGGTCCGGTTGTCTCAGTATTCTGTAATTAATCATTCAGGCAACAAAATGAAAACCTGATTTGCATCTATATTATTTTTTTTCGCAATCAAATTGATCTGGATCAATTTTTTAAATGCAAACTGTGATCAGGCGGTTCTATAAGATCCTGGAAACGAACAAACCTCGTGTCCTGGCAACATGCGATTGCTTGAGTAAATAATTGTTCTGATTTTCGTGAGACATATCACAAAGTATCCAGAAAGAGTAGCAAACCGGCGAGCCTGCTGCAGATGCCAAAGTATGTTTCAAACTATACTCAAGAGCTTGCGCAATTGTGTTTTATTGTCGGCAAGCTGTGCCAGGGTAAATTGGTCCAGAACGTCGAGGAAGGCCTGTTGTGCTTCACCTAGAACGTTCTTTAGTCTGCAGGCTGGATCAATCGGGCACGACGAGTTTGGGCCGAAACATTCCAGTAACTGCAGATTCTCGGTTTGTCTGACCAGGCTGCCGAGAATGATTTTATCCGGGGACATGGCGAGTTCCAGACCACCGCCACGCCCCCTGTGACTATTGACATAACCTAGCTGCACCAGTGTTTGCGCGACTTTGGCCATGTGGTTGATAGATACACGATAGCGCGTAGCTGCATCATGGACTGTCCCGTGGAGATCATCAGGCTGCAGTACCAGATAGATCAGCAGGCGAAGAGCATAATCGGTATGTGTTGTTAATTGCATTTGTGCTTGACTCCATGATAACAGGTAAATAATATACTTAATTAAACAAGTATGTAAAATACTCTAAAACAAATCGACCTCGAGCTGCCTGTGCCAAACCATTTCTTTTCCATCGGCTTTCGGCCCTTTTTTCTGGGCGCTGCATGGCTGGCTGTGGGATGGATGATTCTATGGTTATTGCATCTTCATGCCGGTATTCCTCAGCTGGAGATGATCCAGACGCCGGTTTGGCATGGCCATGAAATGTTGTTTGGTTTTGGTATTGCGGTTATTGCAGGTTTTCTTCTGACGGCAATTAAAAACTGGACCGGTCTCGAACCTGTTCAGCGTCCTGAACTCATTGGCCTGTTTTTGCTATGGGTGATTGCCCGTCTTGCCTTTATCCTTATTGATTGGATTTCACTGGTTGCGATAAGCCTGCTGGATCTGGCATTTCTTTTCTGGCTAGCCATAATTGTTGGGCGTACTTTGATACGCGCTGGCAATCGACGTAACTATAGTTTAATCCTGATTTTGGCCGGTTTCTGGTGTCTGAATCTGGTCATGCACCTGAGTTTTCATGGCTGGTTTCCCGGAGCTGCCTATCCGGCTCTGGAGATCACGGTATGGCTTGTATGCATACTGCTGGTTTTTATGGGTGGACGCGTTATTCCATTTTTCACCGATGCCAAACTAGCTGCGGGTACGGTTCGGCAATGGCCATGGCTGAACTGGGCGTCAAGCCTCGCCACACTGGCCATAATTCCGACCTATCTCGTTGCTGGCAGGACGCCAATACTGGCGGTAATTCTGTTGTTTGCTGCTGTCATGACGCTGGCACGGTTACTCGCATGGCGTCCCTGGCGAACCGTTCGAACCCCCTTGTTATGGATTCTCCATCTTGGCTACCTATGGCTGCCTGCAGGATTTGCGCTGCAAGCTGCACACTTGCTCGGGGCAGATCTGGCATGGTCAGTCGGAGTACATGCTTTGATGGTAGGCGCCATGAGTTCGATCATACTTGGCATGATGGCACGGGTTGCACTCGGGCACACGGGTCGACCGTTGGTCGTCACAGCACCAATCAGCATGAGTTTCATTGCGATATCACTTGCTGGAGTCAGCAGGGTCAGCGCGCCTTTGCTTGGCTTACCCTGGCTGGTGACTGTGGCTGGTTTGCTGTGGATTCTGGCTTTTCTGCTATATATCTTTGTTTACACGCCAATTCTGATACAACCACGTGCAGACCATGGTTGATGGCCAAAGCACTATGCAAATATCTGTTGTCCTGCTCCATGGCACAGCAGCAAATTGCCAACTACACTAAAATTAATTAAAAGGCCTAGCCAATAAATGAGCACTGTCATCTGAAGAAGCAATGTTTCATTAACTGAAAAATGGCTATTCGGGCAATAGGATGATATAAATTTTACCGTATTACCTCGCGTTTCTTTGGATATCAAACAGGCGAACTAGTGGTCGTAGACGACAGGGTTTTGCACGCATGATCAGGAGCTAAAAAAATGAGCCATTTTCTCGATCGATTAACTTTTTTCCAGCGGCTGGAAGAAAATTTTGCTGATGGTCATGGTGTGACTACTTCAGATACCCGGCGTTGGGAAGACGCCTATCGTAGTCGCTGGCAACACGACAAGATTGTACGTTCTACCCATGGCGTAAATTGCACCGGCTCTTGCAGTTGGAAAATCTATGTTAAAAACGGATTGGTAACATGGGAAACACAGCAAACTGATTATCCACGCACACGACCGGATCTGCCCAATCATGAGCCACGTGGCTGTGCCCGTGGTGCAAGTTACTCCTGGTATATATACAGCGCCAATCGTCTGAAATTTCCCATGATCCGGGGTGAACTCTTGCGGCTGTGGCGGGAAGCCAGGGCCAAACATGTCGATCCCGTCGAGGCATGGGCTTCAATTGTGGAAAATGAAAACAAGGCAGTTGCCTACAAATCACGTCGTGGCAAGGGTGGTCTCGTGCGTAGCCAATGGGACGAAGTCAATGAATTGATTGCCGCAGCCAATATTTACACCATCCGCAAATACGGTCCGGATCGGATTTGTGGTTTTTCTCCGATACCGGCCATGTCTATGGTGAGTTACGCTGCGGGTTCGCGTTACCTGTCATTGCTTGGTGGTGTTTGCATGAGTTTTTACGACTGGTATTGCGACTTGCCACCGGCTTCTCCACAGACATGGGGCGAGCAAACCGATGTGCCTGAGTCTGCAGATTGGTACAACTCCGGCTTTATCATGATGTGGGGATCCAATGTACCGCAAACGCGCACACCGGATGCCCACTTCATGACCGAAGTGCGTTACAAAGGCACCCAGATTGTTACGGTTTGTCCGGATTATTCCGAAGCTTCCAAATTTGCTGATTTATGGTTGGCTCCGAGGCAGGGCACTGATTCGGCGCTGGCGATGGCTTTCGGTCACGTGATCCTGAAAGAGTTTCATATCGAGAACCCGAGTCCGTATTTTACTGACTATGCACGCAAGTATACCGATATGCCGAGCCTTATCCGTCTGGATAAGGCCCCGGGCGGTTATCAGGCTGGTCGTACACTACGTGCTTCGGATTTCGAACAAGGTCTGGGGCAGGAAAACAATCCTGAATGGAAAACAGTCGCCTGGGATGAAAAAACAGATCAAGTAGTAGTGCCTAATGGCTCGATCGGTTTTCGCTGGGGAGAAGATGGTCGTTGGAATCTGGAAGAAAAGGCAGGGGATCAGAGTGTAACACTGCGTTTATCTGCACTGGACGTCAAGGACACGATTGTGGATGTTGGTTTTCCGTATTTCGGTGGCAAGGAGCATGAACTGGGACGTTTTACTCCTAACCCGCAGGATGAAGTGATCTACCGCAAAATCCCGGTACGCAAGCTGCAACTTGCCAATGGTGAAGAAGTACTGGTTGCCACGGTATTTGATCTGATTTGTGCTCACTACGGCATAGACCGGGGTCTGGACTGTCCCAATACCCCGGTAAATTACGATGATAACAAACCTTATACCCCGGCTTGGCAAGAGTCTATTACGGGTGTCAAGCGTGAAAATGTTATCAAGGTGGCGCGTTTGTTTGCGGATAATGCAAACAAGACCCAGGGGCGTTCCATGGTCATTCTGGGAGCCGGCCTTAATCATTGGTATCACATGGATATGAGTTACCGTGGCATTATCAATATGCTGGTATTTTGCGGTTGTATAGGCCAAAGCGGCGGTGGTTGGGCACATTATGTAGGTCAGGAAAAACTTCGGCCACAAACCGGATGGCAGCCATTGGCGTTTGCGCTGGACTGGACACGACCACCTCGGCATATGAATTCCACGTCGTTTTTTTATGCTCATACCGGCCAATGGCGTTATGAACAACTCAAGATTGCAGATATTCTTTCGCCATTGGCAGACGCGGATAAATTTGGAGGTAGTTTAATCGACTTTAATGTCCGCTCTGAACGCATGGGTTGGTTGCCATCTGCGCCGCAACTTGCGGCTAATCCACTGCAGGTAGTCAAGGATGCAGTAAAAGCGGGGCAGGATCCAAAAGCATATGTTGTCGAACAACTCAAAAGTGGGCAGCTAACGATGGCCTGTGAGGATCCGGATAACCCGATCAATTATCCCCGCAATATGTTCATCTGGCGATCCAATCTGCTTGGATCGAGTGGCAAGGGGCACGAGTATTTCCTCAAACACTTACTTGGAACTGATCATGGTGTCCAGGGTAAGGATTTGGGCGAAGAAAACAGTGAGAAACCGACCGAAGTTACATGGCGCGATGAAAATGCACGCGGCAAGCTGGACCTGCTGGTAACACTCGATTTTCGCATGTCCACCACGTGTCTGTACTCTGATGTCGTGTTGCCGACAGCCACATGGTATGAGAAAGATGATCTCAATACATCTGACATGCATCCGTTTATTCATCCATTGTGTGAAGCAGTCAACCCGGCCTGGGAATCGCGTTCTGACTGGGATATATACAAAGGTCTGGCACATACCTTTACCAGGCTGAGCGCAAATCATCTGGGTGTCGAGCAGGATATTGTAACCGTGCCGATATTGCATGACAGTCCGGGCGAGATGGCGCAGCCATTTGATATCGAGGAGTGGCGCAAGGGAGAGTGCGAACCAATCCCGGGCAAGACCATGCCTAATCTGATGGTAGTTGAACGTGATTATCCCAATGTCTACGCCCGGTTTACCAGCCTCGGGCCATTGCTGGATAAAATGGGAAATGGTGGCAAGGGAATTAACTGGGACACCAGCCATGAAGTAGAGCTGTTGGGTAAACTTAATGGCCGCCATGTCGAAGCAGGTGCCAATCAGGGTATGCCGCGAATAGAAACAGCAATCGATGCTTCGGACACGATCATGACTCTGGCACCAGAAACTAATGGCGAAGTCGCGGTAAAGGCCTGGGCAGCACTATCCAGACAAACCGGCCGGGATCACACTCATCTGGCACTGTCGCGTCAAGATGACAAGATTCGTTTTCGCGATATCAAGGCTCAACCGCGGAAGATTATTTCTTCACCAACATGGTCAGGACTGGAATCCGAACATGTTTCCTATAATGCCGGCTACACCAATGTGCATGAACTTATTCCCTGGCGTACGCTCAGTGGACGTCAGCAACTCTACCAGGATCATGCCTGGATGCGGGCTTTTGGTGAAGGCTTCGTATGCTACAAACCTCCCATGAACATGCGCACTACCCAGAGCATTCATGGTGTGCGAGGTAACGGGAATGACGAAATCGTTCTGAACTGGATTACGCCACACCAGAAGTGGGGGATTCACAGTACCTACAGCGAAAACCTGCTTATGTTGACACTATCACGCGGTGGCCCCTGCGTCTGGATCAGCGAAGTGGACGCACAAAAGGTTGGCATTGTCGATAATGACTGGATCGAGGTATTCAACATCAACGGCGCTCTGGTCGCCCGATCTGTTGTCAGCCAACGGGTTCCCGAAGGCATGGTCATGATGTATCACGCACAGGAAAAACTTGTGAATACACCTGGATCTGAAATTACTGGTCAGCGTGGTGGCATTCATAATTCTGTTACCCGCACAGTACTTAAACCGACGCATATGATCGGTGGTTATGCCCAGCTGAGTTATGGCTTTAATTACTACGGCACCGTGGGTTCGAATCGTGACGAGTTTGTGGTTATACGCAAGATGAAACGTGTCGATTGGCTGGATGGTGATGACGAAAGCATATATCAAGCGGAGGAGCAGGCATGAAAGTACGTGCGCAAATAGGAAAAGTCCTGAATCTTGATAAATGCATCGGCTGCCATACCTGTTCAGTCACATGCAAGAACGTCTGGACATCACGCGAGGGGATGGAATACGCCTGGTTCAACAATGTTGAGACCAAACCCGGCATCGGTTACCCCAAAGACTGGGAAAACCAGTCACGCTGGAATGGCGGCTGGGCGATGAAAGGAAACAAGCTCCAACCGAAAGCCGGGGGCAAATGGCGACTATGGGCAAAAATCTTTGCCAACCCGGACCTGCCGTCAATTGATGACTATTACGAGCCTTTTAATTATGACTATCAGCGATTGCACAATGCGCCGGACTCAAAACATCAGCCGATAGCCAAACCCTTTTCTGCCTTGACCGGACAGCCGATGGACAAGATCGAATGGGGCCCCAACTGGGAAGAGCTCCTGGGTGGAGAATTTGCCAAACGATCAAAGGATTATAATTTTGCCAATGTTCAAAAGGAGATGTATGGGCAGTTTGAAAATACATTCATGATGTATTTGCCGCGGTTATGTGAACATTGTTTGAATCCTACCTGTGTCGCATCATGCCCATCGGGTGCAATATATAAACGTGAAGAAGACGGTATTGTGCTTATCGACCAGGATAAATGCCGTGGCTGGCGTATGTGCATCAGTGGATGCCCCTATAAAAAAATCTATTACAACTGGCAGTCGGGAAAATCCGAAAAATGCACTTTTTGTTACCCGCGTATTGAAATGGGAGAACCAACTGTCTGTTCCGAGACCTGCGTCGGGCGAATTCGATATCTTGGTGTGCTGCTTTATGACGCAGATAAAATCAAGGAGGCTGCTTCTACCGCTTCCGAGCAGGAACTCTACGATGCGCAAATGGGCGTGTTTCTGAATCCACATGACCCGGAAGTTATCACGGCCGCAAAGGCTGAAGGTATTCCGGATTCATGGCTGGAACATGCCCGGCGTTCACCAGTTTACAAAATGGCAATGGAATGGAAGATTGCATTTCCACTACATCCGGAATACCGGACTTTACCGATGGTGTGGTACATACCGCCACTGTCACCTATCCAGTCAGCTGCAGACGCCGGCAATATAGGCCAGGACGGGCTGATACCGGATGTCAAGTCATTGCGAATTCCGGTCAAGTATCTGGCTAACATGTTGACCGCAGGCGATGAACGCCCCGTGATTCATGCACTGGAACGAATGCTGGCAATGCGGCACTTCAAGCGGACACAAACCGTGGATGGCAAACCCAACCATGCAATATTGGAACAGGTCGGGCTGGACGAAAATACTGTGGAAGATATGTACCAGATAATGGCCATCGCAAATTATGAAGATCGTTTTGTTATTCCGACCGCGCACAAGGAATTGGCAGACGATCCGCATGGTGAACGAAATGGTTGTGGATTCAGTTTTGGTGATGGCTGCAATGTAACCAGCAATGGTGCGACAACAACGGACCTGTTTGGCGGCAAACGTGCAAGCAAGCGCGCATTTCCGGTAAGGGTGGTATTTAAAAAGACAGAACCCAAAGCCACGGAGTCACAGTCATGAAGGCTTTAAAAGCGATAGGTCTGTTGTTGCATTACCCGGAAGTAGAAGTCATCGAACATACAGATGAACTGGCTGCAGTTCTTGACGCAACGCCCGGCTTCACACCGGACACTCGTCAGAAAATAATTGCATTCATGCGGCAGCGTCATAGCCGTGACTTGCTGAATATCCAGGGAGAGTATGTGGCCCTGTTTGATCGAGGCCGGTCACTATCTTTGCATCTGTTCGAGCATGTTCATGGAGAGTCCAGGGATCGTGGCCAGGCAATGGTAGATCTTCTGGAGACATACCGGCAACAGGGGCTCGATATCAGTGCCAATGAACTACCGGATTATTTACCAATATTTCTTGAATTTTGTTCGATCTTGCCCGAATCCGAAGCAAGCAACTGGTTACAGGAAATCGAGCACCTTTTACAACTACTGCATAGCCGGCTTGAAACACGGGAAAATCCGTACAGCATACTTTTCAAGGCACTGCTTGAGATTGGCGGACTGGATGGCGCAGATGCTGCCATGTATTACAGAATTGAAAATGAAAAGCGCGATGATACACCCCAGGCCCTGGATAGTGTTTGGGCCGAAGAACCGGTTATTTTCGGCCCGACGGAAGGTTGTGGTGGAGCAATAACAAACAAGGGTCAGGCCGTGCCTGTTGATACGAGTCGATTGCAGCAGAGTCATGGATAAGGAGAACTAATGATGATGACTTACTGGAATGAGTTTTTTTTCGGTGTATTTCCTTATATTGCCGGCACGGTATTCCTGCTCGGAAGCCTGGTTAGATACGATAAAAGCCAATATACGTGGCGTACCGGGTCGAGCCAGTTGTTATCCAACACACGCTCGTTTCGGATCGGGAATTATCTGTTTCACATTGGAATTATCCTGCTCTTCTTTGGGCACCTCTTTGGTTTGCTTACTCCTCCAGCCGTTTATCATGCTCTGGGTATATCAACTTCGGCAAAACAATTAATGGCTGTTGTTGCCGGCGGGTTCTTCGGACTGGTATGTCTGGCGGGTCTTGTCACTCTGGTGTATCGCCGTACGACTGATCCGCGTGTACGCCGTACCGGCAGCAAAATGGATATGTTCATTCTCTATTTGCTGTTGGCGCAATTGCTGACAGGATTATTTACCATCACTGTTTCGGTAGGGCATCTTGATGGAGCTGTCATGTTACAAATTACCACCTGGGCGCAAAAGTTGGTGACCTTCCAGCCCGACGCTGCTGATTCAATTCTTAACATACCATGGCCTTACAGATTGCATATGTTTCTTGGCATGGTTATGTTTTTCATTTTTCCGTTTACCCGGCTGGTGCATATATGGAGCGTGCCCTATGGCTATATTGGACGCGCTTACCAGATCGTTCGTCGCCGTGCCGTCTGAGATTGTGTAATGAATATTCGTGTTAACGAAAAAGAGATAACTGAACAGGCGATAAATATTGAATCTGCCTATCATCAGGAACCAGGAGCCGATCCGCGATATGCACAGAATCAGGCTGCAGTCACCTTGACCATACGTGAACTACTGCTGCAGCGGGCGAGACAGCTGGGCATGATGATTCCTGATAACGAGAAGAAAATTGATCCGGTGATTGATGAGCTTCTCGAACGGGAACTGGACACGCCTGAAGCCGATATTACGGCATGCCGGCATTGGTACGACAAGAACCCTGATCAGTTTCGCACGCCTGACCTTGCTGAAGTTCGGCATATACTCATAGCAGCACCGCCGGAATTGCTGGAAGAGCGTGAATCTGCCCGGGTGCTGGCAGAAAAATTAATCAGGCAACTGCAGGCTGATCCGGCTAAATTTAAGCGTTTGGCGCGGCAACACTCACGTTGCCCGTCATCAAAGGATGGTGGCCTGTTAGGCCAGATTAGTCGTGGTCAGACTGTACCTGAGTTTGAAGATGCGATTATGCGTCTGGATATTGGCCTGGCACCGACACCGGTCAAGACCCGCTATGGTTTTCATGTAGTTGAAATTCTGCAATATATTCATGGAGAAGTCATGTCGTTTGAATCGGTGCAGAATAAAATAGCAAGCTATCTTGAGGAGACAACCTGGCGCAGAGCCGTCAGCCAGTATATACGCCTGTTGGCAGCCGAGGCTGATATCGAGGGCATTGATCTGGACGCAGCACAATCCGCGCTGGTGCAATAAAAGCAGGAATGTGCGCCCGGGAGCTGGCTGCTTGCATGGGACCCGTGTTTCACTCAGAGGGCATGCAGGTGGGCAGGGTCTATTTTTCTTCAGTACCGGCAAATGAACCCAGTTCTGGTTACAAGCATTAGGCGGTAGAGCAGGGCGGACATTTCGCCTGCTTCCTGGATACACGCCCTCATAGACTGAGGCAATATATTTCTTTTCTGCACCCCCCCTTTACCACCAGTCATAGGCTAGACAGCCAACTGGTTTATTGACACATCTTTAATAGGTATATAATATACTTGTTTCTCTAAAACTGTAGATAGACAAGGTTCAATAAAAAGTGATTGTCGGTGATATGTATCAACAGGCTCGATTATTTTTTCTGCCTTATCAGCATTGTTGACGATAAATCATGGTATGTGCCTCAGCCCGGAGGCAAGTAATATCACGGCTATGAATCCGTGTTGAACTGTTACCCAAGTCCTTCGGAGGATAGATATTATGAGCGCAGTTGCAAAAGAAGTACCTAATCTGACACATATCGTTAACGGATTCCTGAAAAAACCAAAACAGTTGCTGATCGACGGCAATTGGATTGATGCAGCTTCCGGGAAAGTATTTGATGTTATAGATCCGGCTACAGGAAAGGTGATTGCTCAGGTCGCAGAAGGTGACAAGGCCGACATCGACAAGGCTGTCAAGGCTGCTCGTAAGGCATTTGAATCTGGCCCCTGGCCTGATATGTCACCCGCAGAGCGTGGCAAGTTGCTGCACAAGGTTGGAGATTTGATTCTGGAAAATCTCGAAACTTTGGCTGAACTGGAATCACTCGATAATGGCAAGCCCATTACCGTCGCTCGTGCTGCCGATGTGCCACTTGCTGCTGATATGTTTCATTACATGTCCGGCTGGTGCACCAAAAGACATGGCATTACGATTCCAATGAACGTGCTTTACGATCCTGGCACACAATATCATGCCTACACACGCAAGGAACCTGTAGGAGTTGTGGGGCAGATTATTCCCTGGAATTTTCCGTTATTGATGGCTGCCTGGAAACTGGCTCCCGCCCTGACCACGGGTTGCACGATTGTATTAAAAGTCGCTGAAGAAACCCCCCTGTCTGCATTGAAACTCGGGGAGATATTGCAAGATGCAGGTATTCCGAATGGAGTTGTGAATATTGTTACAGGTTTTGGAGAAACTGCAGGTGCGGCGCTGGCGAACCACACAGGTGTCGACAAGATCGCCTTTACAGGTTCGACAGAAGTTGGCCGCAAGATTGTCCAGGCTTCCGCCAGTGATCTGAAAAAAGTTTCGCTTGAACTGGGTGGCAAATCACCAAATATCGTACTTGCCGATGCTGATCTGGATGTTGCCATTACAGGTGCTGCCAATGCCATCTTTTTTAATCATGGTCAGTGTTGTGCTGCAGGGTCCCGCCTGTTTGTACAGGAAAAGATATTTGATCAGGTTGTAGAAGGCGTTGCTGAATATGCAAAAAATATCAAGCTTGGCCACGGACTCGATCCGAAGACACAGATGGGCCCAGTAGTTTCAGAAATTCAGTTCACACGTATCAATGAGTTTCTGCAATCAGGTAATGAACAGGGTGCCAGGGCATTGTCTGGCGGCAAGTCTCATGAAGGCCCAGGTTATTTTGTTGAACCAACAGTATTAACAAATACCAGGCCCGGCATGCGCGTGGTTGACGAGGAAATCTTTGGCCCTGTTGTTACAGCAATGCCATTCAAGGATATGGATGATGAGCTTGTCAAGCAGGCCAATAATTCCATCTATGGTCTTGCCTCAGGCATCTGGACCCGAGATATCAGCAAGGCCCATCTGCTGGCTTCAAGATTAAAGGCAGGCACTGTATGGATTAACTGTTACAACATTTTCAATTCCGCATTACCATTCGGCGGTTATAAACAGTCCGGTTGGGGGCGTGAAATGGGAGAAGCCGTATTAAACAGTTATACTGAAGAAAAAGCAGTAACAGTCAGGCTTGACTAAACTTGTGTCATGAAGTAATGACTACACTGATGTTAAAGTCGGTCGCATGATCAGATAACATGCGCCCGACTATTTTTTATGATCAAGTGGCGAGTTTTCACCCATGACGCCCTATCTTTTGATCAAGTATTTCCATGCCGGACTGGCTCTTGTGTCCGGGTTCTATTTTGCCAGTCGCGGTCTCTGGAAAATTGGGCTGGGTAGAAAGATTCAGGCACGAATCTGGAAAATATTGCCGCACATTATCGATACGCTGCTGCTTGTTTCCGGCATGGCACTAGCGATCATGCAAGCCTTGAATCCATCTATATCCGGGTGGCTTCTGGTGAAACTTGGTCTGGTCGTACTATATATTGTGATCGGCATTACAGCATTTCGCTGTCAGAGACCATTGTTGAGCTGGTTTAGCTATATTGCAGCATTACTGGTCTGGTTCTGGATTTTGGGAATAGCAGTTCATAAACAGCCAGAAGGCTGGCTTGATGTGGTGTGATTATATCGGAATACAAACTTGCTCTGTTATCCTTGCGGCCTTGACATATAACAGGTAAATACCATACTGGTTTAAGTAAAAAGTAGTGAGGTTTCTAATCATGACGCATTCAGCCCTTGAACGTTTGCAGCAGGATCATCATCAGATAGAGACTTTACTATGGGTGCTGGAACGTCAGACTGCAGCGATCAGCAGTGGTGACCGGCCTGATTATGCATTGATGCATCAGATCCTCCATTATTTAACCTACTGTCCGGATCAGTATCATCATGTGTTTGAGGATTTATTATTCGAGCGACTGGCTCGTCGTCGCGCGGATATGCTGGAAGTGATTAAGGGGCTTTCCGGTCAACATGAAACATTAACCGCACTGGGTATGGAATTACGCACTTTGATGGAGGCTATCCTGAATGACTCGCCGGTAGATCGGGCAGATCTGACCTATCATGGACGTGAATATATTGCACAATATCGGGAGCATCTTGAATATGAAGAATCCCGTATATTTCCGGCATTATCTGAAAACCTTACTCAGTCAGACTGGCTGGAGCTACTTACTCAGTTTGAATGGCGTGCTGATCCACTTTTCACCAATCAGGCCAACAAGGAATACGCACTTCTGGAAGAAACACTGCATATCATGGGTGTTGATCCTGGCACCTTAAAGGATAGCCTTCCACAAGACTGCCCGATATGTTCCGGGCGTTGGCGCTAAGTATCTGGATATGCAATCGTTGAAAGGACTTGAGGTATGACATACGTTGTTACCGAAAGCTGCATCAAATGCAAATACACTGATTGTGTTGAAGTCTGCCCGGTAGATTGTTTCCATGAGGGGCCCAATATGCTCGTTATCGACCCGGACGAATGCATTGACTGCAGTCTGTGTGTCCCGGAATGTCCGGTTGATGCAATCTATGCCGAAGAGGATGTGCCTGAAGACCAGGTACACTTTCTCGAACTTAATGCAGAACTGGCACCTCAATGGCCGGTGCTGAATGAGAAAAAGGACCCACCGGAAGATGCTGATGAGTGGGACGGGGTACCTGACAAGCTAAAGTTGTTGGAACGCTAACCATATACACCCCGACTATGCTAATGCCGGTAACCAACATTATCAGGGATTTTCACTCGCTTGCAGTCAAACAAGGTTTCAAATACTAGAACCAGAATACCTGCGCAGCGCCTGTTTTTCCCGGCCGCAGCGCTATATGCGGCAATACTGCTGCCGCTTTCAATGGCTAATCTCCTGGGTATCTGGACCTGGCCAGAGGGGCTATACGCAGGACATGGTCGGGAGATGTTGTTCGGTTTTGTACTGGCACTGGTTGCCGGATACCTGCTTGGGCCGCAGCCAAGAGTCTATATCTATACCATCTTCACATTGTGGCTGTCGGCCAGGCTGGCTGCTTTGCTTGTTCCAGAAAGCCTTGCAGCAGGCATACTGGAGTTGGCATTCCTGTTGACGGTGATCTGGATAGTCATACCAAGGCTGCTGGCTGCCAAGAAATGGCGCAATCGCAGTATCGCGCCGCTGGTGTTTGTCTTGTTCCTGCTGCCGGTCGGTTACCAGTTTTTAATGGGCCTGGAGTGGCTTGAGCCAGGGTCAGTCTTGCTGTTCGGGATTATCCTGCTAAGCCTGTTGATGTTGTTTATGGGCGGGCGAATTATTGCCGCCGCTGCTGCCGGCGAGATCCAGCGCCGTGGTGGTCATCTTGTTGCCCGGGTACAGCCCCCGCTGGAAGCTGCATTGATAGTACTTGTTATTCCCGCCGCCGTAATCAGCCTGATCCCGGGCTGGAGAATACTGACTGGAAGCGTATTGTTGCTTGTCGGTCTGGTTGCAGGCGTGAGGATGACACGCTGGCGGTTGTGGAAGTGCCGACGTGCAGACTTGTTAGCATTGGCTGTCGGCTATTTCTGGCTGGTGGCCGGTTTGTTCACTCTGGGGCTGGCATTAATAACTGGCAGTGGATACAGCGGCGTTCTGCATATGATAACGATCGGCGCCCTGGGGACATTGTCTATCACCATCGCCGCACGCGTACATCTGGTTAATTTAAAGAGGGCTGATACCGTCGGCTATTTCTTCATTATTACAACGCTGTTGATCACAGTAGCTACATTGTTGCGTCTGGTATCGGTGTATGTGCCGGACTATGCCATCGCCAGTCTGTGGGTTGCTACGGCTGCCTGGTCACTGTCCTATCTCTTGTTGCTGGCAGTCTTGATTGGCATATTGTCTCCAAACTAACGTCAACAGGTCAGACTGAAGCGCCAATACGCATAAAGCTTTTTTCTGGTCAGGCGACATCCAGAAGTTTGCGTAGCTTGTGCCTGTTGGAGATCAGGTCACTGAGCCAGTAATCATCCAGTACTGCAAGAAAGGCCTGCTGAGCCTTGCCTAGAGCCTTCTTGAGACGGCATGCCGGGTCAATAGGACAGGATGAACTGGGCCCGAAGCATTCGAGTAACTGCAAGTTTTCCGTTTGCCGGACGACTAGACCGATATTGATTTTATCGGCCGATTGCGCGAGCTCAAGACCACCACCGCGACCCCGATGGCTGTGAATATAACCAAGCTGCACGAGCGTTTGCGCAACCTTGGCCAAATGGTTGGCAGAGACGCGGTAGCGGGCCGCCGCGTCCTGAACCGTGGGCGCCGTTTCACCGCTATGTATACTCAGGTAAATCAGCAAACGTAGTGAATAGTCAGTATGGATGGTCAGTTGCATAAGGGCTTGACTCTATTGAAACAAGTAAATAATATACTGAATATAAAGCAGTATACAAGATACTTGATTTAATTCCTGCGAACATTGTGAAACAGGTCCGGAACAGGAGGAGAACGACAATGAAATATAAAAGTCTGCTTTTGGTAATTGCACTGGCAATAGCACCGGTGCTGCAGGCACAGGAAACGGGCATGAATGCTGAAGCCTCATGGTTACCAAGTCTGATTACGGCAACGCCGGAAGAAGGATTTGCGCTGGCTGTTAAAATGTCACGAACCAGTATTAAGACCATTCAGCCGGATATCGAAGTATTGAAAAAGCTGCGTCCAGCTTATTCACATGATCCTGACAGTCTTATCGCGGCCAGTCATGTTTTGGCGGTCAACTTTCGTACGATCGCTGAAGCCAACAATTACTGGCGTAACAGCGATTAGGATCAAATGGATGCCTGATTGCTTTCTTTAGGGGATTACCCTGGCAGTTGTATTTGAATTCACGTCACTAATTAGCACAAATATTTCATTAATTAGTAAAACCTACATGTTGGTTGTTTTGATAAGTGAAATATTCTAAATAATAGAAACAGCAACTTAATTACAGGATTAGCCCGTTAATTGAAATAGATTTTTAGAGATAAGTGAAATAAACACTACTCTTTATACTGATAGTTGAAATAAACCAAAAAATGAATCTTTTTAAGATAATCGTTGATATTATCTATAGAAATAGTTTGGCCATATTTGCAATAACTTTATCGCCATGTATCAAAAAACTGCCAAGCGATATTGTCTATAAGAAGCTTAATCCATAATTCGTTCTTATCCTGCAAGAAGGGTGGTCAGTTGCAAATAGCCTTGGCTATTAAATCTGACAAAATGACTCACCCCTATGAGTATTAGGCCTCAGGGCTTACCGCTCCTGCCTGTATAGACATTGGCACTGGCGAGATAATTAACTGAGGTATTTTGTCGGCTTCCATTGGACGGGCAAAGTAAAAGCCCTGTGTGGAATCAAAACCCAATTCTTTGCCTATTCTAAACTGCTCTGCGTTCTCCAGTCCTTCAGCGACCGTAGTCAGTCCGAGAGATTTCGCCAGCAACACTATGCTCTTGGCAAGCGCTTGGCCGGAGCTTGATGGGCCAAGGTCATTTATCAGACTACGGTCAATTTTTAATATGTCGAACGGGAATTTATGCAGATAGGAAAGTGACGAATATCCTGTGCCAAAGTCGTCCACGACCAGTTTTACGCCCAGTTTCTTGATCTGGAGTAATTGAAAAGTGGCACCGGTTAGCAGCATTACACTTTCTGTCAGTTCAATATGCAGACATTCCGGTGATAGTTGATGCGTTTTTAACGCATTAGAGACTTTGAGAGCCAAGTCGGGACGCCCGAGATCTCGGCCTGACAAATTGATGGCGATGTACCACGGCGACTTATTCATGTCCATGGCAACTGCCCGCCATTCGGCGGCCTGGCGGCAGGCTTCTTCGATGACAAAATCACTCAGGTCAAAGATCAAGGAAGAGCTCTCGACAACGTCCATGAAGGCCGCCGGAGATAATTCGCCTCGTGTGGGGTGTTGCCAGCGTATCAGCGCCTCTGCTCCGACAAAAGTACCGGATTTTAATGAAAATATGGGCTGATAGCGCAGGAAGAACTCGTTATTGGCAATAGCTTTGCGTATAGAGAATTCCTCACGCATGAGGTGCAGCTCTTCACCAATCGGATGTAAGGACGGGGTTACCAGCCAGGCCATTAATTGGCCAATACCAAGAAAAAAGCCGGCCCGTGACATCCAGCGTGACCAATCCTGGGGCGTGTGTGAGGCAACATCGCCGTACGTCAGGGGGCCCGCTAGCATGCCGGCTATCAATGCAACGACAAGCGTAGCCAACGGGCCGAAACGGGCAGCGGCGAAGAGAATAGGCACGTAGTACCAATGTGGCACCATGTGGTTGACACCGCCAGCAAAGTAAATAATCAACCACGAGCCCGCCAGGCCCAGTGCGATGACCAATAAGGCGCTATTTCGGCTGGTGGCCAGTGAGGCACGTAGTGTGCGTCTGGCGAGCTGATCTGATATCTCTTTGCCCACGCCCTGATTTGGCGATGGGGAAACCTGAGTCATCCTGATCCCTGTTATGTATGAGTTAATCTATATAGAGTATAGTCTACATTCAGCGTGCATGGCTGGTATTGGAAGTGGTCTCAAATAGAAAAGCCCGACTCACATGACCCGGGCCTTATCGGGGATGGATTACTCGGCCAGTTCCTTGATTTTCGCAAGGCCTGCGTCGTAAATCCCGGTGACAGCATTAACAGCCGCTTCATCGGACAGTTCCGGTGGCGGATCATTGTTCGGATAGGCGCGATAGAAAAAGCCGCGCCAGTTAACGACTGAACCGCCGCCGTCGCCAGCCTTGACCGTGATCGTGGAACCGTAGGTACCCACCGGGACGGCATCAAAATTGGATTCGGTAATCCGATAGGAATATGACATGTTGTCAGGCTCATGCTTGAGCAGTTCTTCGGTAAAGGATTCACCATTGCCCAGTGTCAGTACACGCGTCGTGCCTTTTTCATGACTGCCGTCGGATTCACATTTTTCGACCGCCGGGTGCCAGTCCTGAATTGAGCAGAACTCGGAAATGATTGCCCAGACTTTGTCAGGCGATGCATTAATTTCCATGTCCTTCTCGACTTTCTGGCGGCTGGGGCCGTGGACGCAGGCCAATGCCGGGATTATCAGCAGGCCAACAAAACAATATTTAACCAAACTCCGCATGATTATTATTCTCCATCTTCGTGGTTACCAGGTTGCAGCAGGTGAGCAAACCGCCCGCATTACCAATAAATCACTATAACAAGCTCTTTAGAGTTCGCGGCACTTTAATAAAAAGTCAAAACGTTTTTGAAACGTTGTTGTAAATGGAATCATGAATATGCACCCTCTGAATATCAAAGTAATTTTGATATCAACAAATGACACTTACATCGCATTTCTGATTTTATTATTATGCAAATTAACGTAGTCTTGAATTGTCCTTAACGGGCGCGCAGTCGCATTGTTATTTATAATAACGTCATTTTTGCGGGGGATAGCATTTAGCCTCACATAATCCTGCACCGTCCATGGTTGAAAGTTCGCGTCGTTATTTTTTACGGTATGATTTTTGTTAGGCTCAGGAAGTTTAATTACCGAACTAATGTCATCTGCAAATGCATTAGGGCTAATAAACAAAATAATAATGGCAAAAATGTAACTATGTTTTTTAAACATAACTGTGGTTCTCCAGATTTATTTTACGGTCAATTTTAATGCTATAAGTTTTAATATTTGGATTTTTCCGGGCACTTAAAATATGAAAATCCTAATTTTAAATTAGTTTGTTTTATAGAAGCTTAATTATAAGTTTGCGATGGAGTTATTATTAGATGCTGACATGTGTTTGCATAGGATTATTAAGCAATAATATTTGTGCGTTTATGTACTCAAAAAGATATATGCAGTCTGGCATTTATTTTATGAAGACATATTACTAATGCGGAATGGATATTTTTATATGCTGGTCGTAGTCTAATGGCTAAGCAGTTATCTGATATTGGAAATCAGTTAATTGCTTTTCTTCTCCTCTTAGTAACTCTTGCCCCTTTCGCAGGGGCTTTTTTTATGGAGAAGCATATGTATTGAGTTTGATGGTCTCCAGTGTAATGCATATTTTGAAGTGCTTTGGTTTGGTCCTTTATGAGGTTTTCACTTGGCGGCTGATGCCAACTTCTTGTTTGCAAATGTGCAGGTAATGAATCTATAAATTAAAAAAAGCCCCTCCGGGGTTTCCCGGGTGGGCTCTAGTACTGCTGATTGTGGATATTGCGTCCCGCTGAAAATCTCGCCCACTCCGGGATAGGCAGGCGACCGGACCGGGCGATGATGGTGGTTGTACTAGAAGCTGGCGCGAATGCCGACGATCCCCGAGCGCCCGGGCAGCGGAGCCCTATCCTTGATAAACGAGTTATGCCGACGCGCGTCTTCGTCCAGCAGGTTGGTGCCGCGCAGGAATAGCTGCGTTTCGGCCGGGGCCCGCGTCAGGGTATAACTGATACCGGCATTCAGCAGGGTATAGCTGCCGGTGCCGGTTTCCAGTGCGGCGGTGTCATTTTGGGAAAATACATGCGTGGTTTCAAAATCCGCCTGGAACCGGCCTCTGTGGTAGTCAAACCCGAGTCCGAGCCGGGCCGGTGATATGCGTGGCAGATCCGGGCCATTATCCAGGCTGCCTTTGACCCAGTCACCGAACAAGCGCATATCCAGTTCGCCGCGGGCATCATTGAATATCTCGAACATGGCTTCGGCTTCCAGACCGTAGAACAAGGCATCGGCCTGGGTGTAATTCACCAGCAGCAGTTCGCCGCCCGGATTGCCTTCGTCATCGACTTCGTCGGCGACACCGTCGCCGTCGAGGTCCTGCTCATCCAGGAAAATGAAGTCCTCGATGTAATTGACAAATACATTGGCGCGCCAGGTCAGACGGCCGTCGGTCTTGCGCA
>JBBDSJ010000147.1:0-2424 GCA_040905025.1 Gammaproteobacteria bacterium | reverse complement strand
TGTTCGCGCATTTGTTCGATCAGCACTTTCAGATCGACCGAGGTATTGCTGTAGTCGATGTGTGCGGTTTTTGAACCGAGCGTATTCGCTTCGCGGTTGAGTTCCTGCATCAAAAAATCGAGCCGGCGGCCAATCTGGCCGGATTGGCCCAAAACATGCTGAATCTCGGTCAGGTGGGTTTCAAACCGGTCCAGTTCTTCGGCAACATCATAGCGTTGTGCCAGCAGCAGCAATTCCTGATCCAGCCGTTCACGTTCGATTTCGATTCGCAGTTCCTCGGCTTTCTTGATCAACCGCTCGCGGATATTCGTCAGTATGTCCGGCAATTGTTTGCGCAGTTGCGTGACCAGTTGCTGCGCGGTGGTACAACGTTCACCGATCAGTTCAGCGAGTTTTTTGCCCTCACGCTCACGGTTTTCGATGACAGCATCGAGGGTCTGGTCGAGCAAGTCCATCAGCGGCTTACTTAAGCTCTCCGGGTCCGGCGGGTCGCGCAGCAACACACCCGGCCAGCGCAGGATGTCGAGTGGTGTAGCCGCTGCCGCGCCGGGCATGCGTTCGGCAATCTGCTCGCTGGCCTGAATCAATTTGCCGGCGAATTCATGGTTCACGAGCAATTCGCCGCCGACGGCCTCGTCGGCATCAAAACGCAGGCTGCAATCAACCTTGCCGCGGCCGATGCGGGCGCTGATGCGTTCGCGTACCGTGCCCTCGAGAATGCGTAAATCTTCCGGCAACCGCAGGCCGAGCTCCAGATAGCGGTGATTGACCGAGCGGATTTCCCAGACGGCGCGGCCCCAGTCGCCCTTGGCTTCACTGCGCCCGAAGGCGGTCATGCTGGCTACCATGAAGGTTCCTTGTGATGAATTTGACAGCGTGCATTGTCCGGTTTACGCCGGTAAAAGTCACGCGGGCGGCCAGAGTCGTTATAATGCCGGCTCATTTATTATAGAGCTGAGAATATTATGCGCCCCAGTGGAAGAAGTCCGGACGAGTTACGCGCGGTCAAACTGACCCGCGATTTTACCTGCCATGCCGAAGGTTCGGTACTGGTTGAATTTGGCAACACCAAGGTCATCTGCAATGCCTCAATTGATGCGGGGGTGCCGCATTTTCTCAGAAACAGCGGTCAGGGCTGGATTACAGCAGAATACGGCATGCTGCCGCGGTCTACCGACAAACGTATGCGGCGCGAAGCGGCACAAAACAAGCAGGGCGGACGTACAGTCGAAATTCAACGCCTGATAGGCCGGTCATTGCGTGCCGCCGTGGACATGAAGTTGCTGGGCGAGACGACGATTATTATCGATTGCGATGTGATTCAGGCCGATGGTGGTACACGCACCGCAGCAATAACCGGCGGTTATGTGGCGCTGGCCGATGCGCTGGCCAAGGCGCGCGACAAGGGCATCGTGAAAAATGATCCACTGACGTTTGCGATTGCGTCCGTGTCGGTGGGTATTGTTGGCGGTACGCCGGTGCTGGATCTGGATTATGCCGAGGATTCGACCGCTGAAACCGATATGAACGTGATCATGAACAGCAACGGTGATTTTATTGAAGTGCAGGGTACGGCCGAAGGTCATCCGTTTGCCGAAACCGAACTCACACAAATGCTGGCACTGGCTCGCAAGGGCATTACCGAGTTGTTGCAGGCACAGCGTGCCATGTTGGCCTGAGTTTTATGATGTTGACGAAACAGGATCGTCTGGTGCTGGCGAGCGGCAATCCCGGCAAGTTGCGTGAATTTGCAGCGTTGCTTGCACCATTGGCCTGTGATGTAGTGCCACAGTCGGATTTCAATATTGAACCGGCCGACGAAACCGGTCTGAGTTTTGTCGAGAATGCGATTCTGAAAGCACGGCATGCCAGCGCGCATAGCGGTTTACCGGCGCTGGCTGATGATTCCGGTATTGCGGTGGATGCATTGCAGGGTGCGCCGGGGATTTATTCAGCGCGCTATGCCGGTAGCAATGCATCGGATACAGATAATCTGAACAAGCTGATTGATGCCGTGCGTGATGTGTCCGAAGCAGAACGTCAGGCGGCCTATCATTGTGTGATCGTGTACATGACGCATGCGGCCGATCCGACACCAGTGATTGCCCAGGGTAGCTGGGCTGGCAGGCTGATTCTGGAACCACGCGGTGAGCATGGCTTTGGTTACGATCCGGTCTTTTATGTTGAATCGCATGACGGCACGGCTGCGGAACTTGATCCGGTGATTAAAAATCGCATCAGTCATCGTGGTCAGGCATTGCAAAAACTGCTTGTTCAGTTAACAGATTGAGTTGATACATTTGCACTGTCCACCGTTGTCGTTGTATCTGCATATCCCCTGGTGTGTGCGTAAATGCCCGTATTGTGATTTCAATTCCCATACTGCGCCGGACAACCTGCCGGTTGCCGAGTATGTTGATGCAC
>JBBDSJ010000146.1:67901-70900 GCA_040905025.1 Gammaproteobacteria bacterium | reverse complement strand
TCATTCAGTGCCAGCTCAAGCCCGTAATCCGGTGCATAACTGATGGCATAACGATCATATTTCTTGATGTCGACATAAAGATCGTTAAAAGCATCAATATCATCGCGCAGCTGTTCGAGTTGTTTGCTGTCGAGATTGTCGGCCAGCGATTCATTCGCCGCGGCAACAAAATCTTCTGCATCCAGGCTGCCGAAATACACGAATTCCAGCCGTTTCGGCACATCATTTAACAGTGCGTCAGGCGCTGTCTCTTTATTGAGATACAAGCCAACCGCGGCGCCGGTAAAGATCACCTTGTAATAAAGCCGCGCCAGATTGGCGAGTTGCAGTTCATGATCGCCAACACGTGTGGTCTTGCTGAATTCAGCGTCGGCAAAAACGACTGTTTCGGCAACAGACGCCAGCGGCGCCGACAGGCAAAAGACACCGGCGGCTAACAGCACGGCAGATAACCGGATCGATTTCATTACTATCCTGAAGTGTTGTTAATGTTGCCTGGCAGGAAGATTGATCCGCCACCATTGCTGGCGGCTGAATTAATTCAAAGCCGCTATAAGAGACTGTTTATTCCCATTCCAGTTCAGTATAGGCGCGGCTAATATTACGTTTGTGATGTTGTTCTGATAATGTCCATTGCAAGGCAGCTTCAGTTGCCACCGATTCCTGTGCTTCATCCAGAAACTGACCGGACTGGATGGCTGCACGTGTTTCTTCCAGTAATGCCGTCAGATAGGTTGCCTGCGCATCCAGCGCAGCGGGCCAGTCACTGCTGGCAGGCCCATGCCCCGGGACTACCTGTTTTGCAGGAATCGTTCGTAAATCCGCCATGACCGCAAGCCAGCCACGCAGACTCGCATCAAACGATGGAATACGCTCCATGAACAGCAGGTCTCCGGCCCAAAGCGTGGCCGTTGCCGTGTCATAAACAGTCAGGTCGGTATACGTATGCGCCGCCGGCCAGGCTTGCAACAATAAAACGCGGCCGCCCAGATCCAGTTCGAGTTCATCTTCTACGCCACGCGTTGGCGCGACAATAGCCTGTTCCGGATCAGGTCCCAGTTGTTCAGCAAATTCCTCAATGAAAAATGCCCTGTTCCCGTGCATGGCATCGGCAAGTTTCGCATGGCCGATGAATTCAACGCCCGTTTCAGCAAAGGGTTTGTTTCCCAGGACATGATCAAAATGAATATGTGTATTGATGACATAGCAGACGGGTACGTCGGTAGTTACCGCTATGGTCTGTTTCAGATCATTGCCAATGGCAACCGATCCGCCGGTATCAATGACGGCGACACAATCGCTGCCGACAATAAAGCCGAGATTGGCAATGTCATCGGCACCGGGTTCATCAAAAGGCACATGCGCCCCAACATGGACATAAATACCATCAGCAATTTCGGTCATTTCGAGAGCCGGTTGTTCAGGCGGTGTTTCACTTGAGCAAGCGAACAAGCCAGTGATGAGAGTCAGCAGGATAAAGTTGCGCATAATCTTGAACTGTCGTGGTAAGCCAGATTGAAAGAAGAACTGGCAATTGTACAGTGTTGTCACATTTCATTTAAAGCGCCGGTGAACGCCGCGCAAGGGGTGCGCTGCCGAAGGCAGTGCACGAGCTGTCAGGGATGACAGCTCTGGACTTTCGTGTGCAGCAGGACTGCGTAATACGAAAGCGTGGCCGGACCTTGGCGCCAGGGATGGCTGGTTATAGTGAGGTGAATTGGATAATGGCGCCCCGGGCAGGACTTGAACCTGCGACCCTCCGCTTAGGAGGCGGATGCTCTATCCCCTGAGCTACCGGGGCGATGCGGAACAAATCACTGCGGACAGACTTGATGCAACAGCTTGAATGGTGGAGCGGAGGAGGATCGAACTCCCGACCTCTGCATTGCGAACGCAGCGCTCTCCCAGCTGAGCTACCGCCCCATCGATACCCAAGTTTACAGGCCGCGTAGTTTAACGGAAGCAGCCGTCACCCGCCACACATCCGGGCAAAAGCGTTCATGTATACTGACTGCCTGAATATTCCATACCGCGACGCCGATCCTTATAGCTGAACGTAATCATGAACTACCCGGCAGCCTGTTGATTTTTGCCGATTTGCCGGTTCAGGCCGGATTTCACCCCGAGTTGGTTGACCGCACCCTGGCCACTGCCTGCGCCAGTCAAACGGGCATCGTCGAGCTCTGGTGTACTGATACAAACCGGCCAATGACGCATGATCTGGTGCGGCGTCACGGTGTCCGGGTGCGTGAGCAAACGCTGTTGGTTGACGGCTTGCGCATGACCGCCGCTTTTCGTAGCGCACTGTCACGTACACGTCATGCCTGTGTGGTCAACGGCCACAGTCCGGCGCTGACTATTGATGATCTGCGCCAGGCATCGGGCTGGCTACGATCGGGCGGTGACGCGGTACTCGGGCCGACAAATGCCGGCGGTTGCTACTTGATTGGGCTGCGGCGGCCGGTACTGGGTTTATTCGATGATGTTCCCGGGGCAGACGACAGCTTGCTGCAAATTCTGCGTGAGCGCCTGCGCAGGGCAGGCCTGAGTTGTTGTGAACTAGCCGCCTACCCGACAGATGAAACGAGTGATGAAACGAGTAATGATCCCGGCGAAGTGGTAAAAGCCACCGGTACAGAGGAAAATTGCGCTAACGGCTGATTTTGTTTAATCTCGCCGCCTCGCTGGTGGCCTGGGGTCGAAGGTGCGACCTGAATTTCCACCTGATGTGTAGTAATAAGTGAATCTGGAGAGATGGGTGAGTTGAAACCGAATGTCCTGTGGACATTCGCAGTTCAACGAACGCGAGTCATGGATGACGAGCCGGTACCCGGCACCAGGGATGGGTATTTATTCTTATAAAGTTTTTTAAGTAGTTATATCTGGAGAGATGGCCGAGCGGTCGAAGGCGCACGCCTGGAAAGTGTGTAAGGGGTTTATAGCCTCTTCGAGGGTTCGAATCCCTCTCTCTCCGCCAATTTCTTGCGGGAGTGACCCAA
>JBBDSJ010000146.1:0-67801 GCA_040905025.1 Gammaproteobacteria bacterium | reverse complement strand
TCTTCGAGGGTTCGAATCCCTCTCTCTCCGCCAATTTCTTGCGGGAGTGACCCAATGTCACTCCCGGAAAAATTTGTAAATGCATTCAAATCGTTTTGATAGGCTTGAATCTCCCCTTCCTGCGTTGGCCGATTTCAAGGCAGCTTGTAGTATTACCACTCATCGAGTCGAAAGGGTGGTGTCAATGTTAAAAAATGTATCCAGCTTCAGGTGTTGTTTGCGATGGCTGCTGGTAACGGCAATTAGTATCAACCTGACCGCTTGTGACGGTACATCGGAAACAGGAAACGATACGGAAAGCCATTTGGAACAGGCAAGTAGCCGAACTTTGGCTGAAATCCGTAAGTCGGGTCGATTGGTCGTCGCTACTCGTAACGCACCATCAGTTTGGTATATCGACAGACACGATGAGCCCGCGGGTCCGGAGCATGCGTTGACCCAGTCCTTCGCCGATTGGCTGGGTGTCGAAATTGACTACCAGGTGGAGGCCACGGTTACTGGTGTCCTGGCTGCTATTGATCAGGGTAAGGCCGATCTGGCGGCGGCCGGATTGACGATCACCCCGGATCGCCAAAAGCACTACCGTTTCAGCAAGCCCTACATGGATGTAACACAGCAGATTGTCTGCCGGCGTGATCGGGTACAACCTGAGGAGATAAGTGATCTGCCAGGACTGGATATTCATGTCATTGCCAATAGCAGCTATAGCGCCACTCTCCAGCGCTATCAACAGGATAAATACCCGGAGCTGACATGGTCGGAGACGGATACGGCCACGACTGAACAGTTGCTGCATCAGGTCTGGCAAGGCGAGTTCGATTGCACGATCGCAGATTCGAATATTGTCGATATTAATCGCCGTTACTACCCGGAACTCATCGCCCCGCTGAATCTTCGGCGTGCAGAACAACTGGGCTGGCTGCTGCCGAAATCAGCCAGGAAACTGGCCAGTGCAGTTAATCGCTGGCTGAAAGAATTCGAAGCAGCTGATGAACTCAACGCCTGGCAGGATCGGTATTATGGTTTTTTTGAAGTATTTGATTTTGTCGATATTCGCGCTTACATACGCCGCATAGATGAGCGTTTCCCGCAATACCGTGACGATTTCCGGGAAGCTGCCGAAGAATATCATTTGCCGTTTACGTTGTTGGCTGCACAGGGTTATCAGGAGTCTCACTGGAATGCCCGTGCCAAAAGTCCGACGGGGGTGCGCGGTATCATGATGCTGACGCGGAACACCGCAAAAGCCATGGGGGTGGAAAACCGCCTGGATCCCAAACAGAGTATTTTCGGTGGCGCCAAATATCTGGCGCGTATGAAACAGCGTTTTGTTGACGATGTAACCGAGCCGGATCGCACCTGGCTGGCACTGGCCGCTTACAATGTCGGTCGCGCGCACCTGCACGATGCTCAGATACTGGCGCGCAAGCAGAACAAGAACCCGCATTTATGGCGGGATGTCAGGCAAGTTCTGCCGCTGCTGGCTGATAAACGCTATTACCCCGATCTCAAGCATGGTTATGCACGCGGGACTGAACCGGTCCGCTATGTACGCCGGATCCGTGAGTATCAGCATGTGTTAAATGGCGAAAAGCCCTGAACTGCACTGTGCCGGTGGTGGCCGGATGTGTTGCCTGCTCGTTATACTGATGTTGGCTATCCTGAAATTGGCACGACGCGCACGGGTTTGCTAGGGTAGCGGGCTTGAGTTTTTTTATTCACCTGCCAAAAGCGAGGCAAAACCGATGCAAGTCAATGAAAACTATGCTGTTTCTATTCATTACACCCTGACCAACGATGCTGGCGAAGAGCTGGATTCCTCTGTCGGTCAGGCGCCGCTGACCTATCTGCATGGCGCGCAGAATATCATTCCCGGCCTTGAGCAGGCGCTGGCAGGCAAGGCACCCGGCGATAATCTGAAAGTCTCGATTGAGCCGAAAGACGGCTATGGCGAGCAAAACCCGGAACTGCTGCAAACTGTGCCGATGGAAGCATTCCAGGGCGTGGATGAAGTCAAGCCGGGCATGGTGTTCGGTGTCCAGGGTCCGGGCGAACAGGTGCATCACGTGACAGTCAAGGAAGTTGAAGCCGAGGAAGTTGTGATTGATGGTAATCATCCACTTGCCGGTCAGACCTTGCATTTTGATGTCACCATTGAAGATATTCGTGAAGCAACGCCGGACGAGATTGAGCAGGGTCAAGTCGGTGCGGATGTGATTGATCAGAGTCAGGCAGGCTAGTTTTCCCATGTAAACAGACGGGTTGTCGATAGCCAGCCGGCCTCACAACTTTCGTATTGTCAAAACGATGCCAGCCGCACATGGCTGCGGTACACTACGTTTCATTATCAAGGTTCATGGTGGCCTGTGCCGGTCTGCCCGGTGGCGCCAAGCTGTAAACCCCGTCAGGCCCGGAAGGGAGCAGCGGTAGCAGTTGCGGTGGGTGCCGGTGTGGGGCGGGTATGGGCCGCCACCAATTTCTGATTCAAACTTTGTCGACAGCAGCAGATGTCGACAGTCAATCATTAGATGAGTCGAAAATTACGGCATGAGTTATCAGGTGCTGGCGCGCAAATGGCGGCCACGGCGATTCGAGGATGTAGTCGGGCAGGAACATGTGCTGCGCGCACTCAGCAATGCGTTAACGCATGATCGTCTGCATCACGCCTATCTGTTTACCGGTACACGCGGTAGCGGCAAGACCACACTGGCGCGAATCCTGGCCAAATGCCTGAATTGCGAAACCGGCGTTACGGCAACGCCGTGTGGTGAGTGCAGCGCCTGCGTGAGTATTGATCAGGGCCGGTTTGTTGATTTGATTGAAGTTGACGCCGCATCACGGGCCAAGGTCGATGAAACCCGTGATCTGATGGACAACGTCCAGTACGCGCCCAGTGTTGGCCGGTTCAAGGTTTATCTGATTGACGAAGTCCACATGTTTTCCGGCCACAGCTTCAACGCGCTGTTGAAAACGCTGGAAGAACCGCCGCCGCATGTGAAATTTCTGTTGGCGACAACCGAGCCGAAGAAAATCCCGATTACGATCCTGTCGCGTTGTATCCAGTTTAATCTCAAGCATCTGTCGCCCACACAGATCGAAGGCCAGTTACAACGCATACTTGATGCTGAAACAGTTGACTATGATCCGGCTGCCTGCCGGCTGATAGCCCAGGCGGCTGACGGCAGTTTGCGCGATGCATTGAGTTTGCTGGATCAGGCGATCGCGTTTGGTGATTCACAAGTGCGTGAGGCGCCCATACGCGAAATGCTCGGTACGCTGGATCGTTCGGCAGTACTTGATTTACTGGATTTACTTGCCGGCGCCGATGCTGCCGCCTTGCTGGCACGTGTCGATCAACTGGCCGAACAGCAACATGATTATGCGGCGGCACTGGCCGAGTTGTTGCACTATCTGCATCGCATTGCCTTGTTGCAGACACTGGCAACAGCAGCAGGCGAAGAAGAACACGATGAACGTCTGCAACAACTGGCCGGAAGTCTGAGTCCGGAAGATGTGCAGCTTTATTACCAGATTGCGTTACATGGACGCCGTGATCTGGCGATCAGTCCGGATCCGCGTGCCGGTTTTGAAATGACCCTGATTCGCATGCTTGCGTTTCGGCCGGATGCAGCAGAGACAGCGGCAACCCCGGCCGGCAGTGTTCCTGCCGCCAGCGGACGCCAGCCGGTTGCCACAGCAAAACCCGCCAGAGCAACGAACCCGGCTGCACGTACAGTCAATGCGCAAGTAAAGGAATCGCCAGCGGCGGCAATGGTCGCGGAAGCCCGGCCCGGGCCAGCAACAAAGCTGGCCACACCAACGCCGGCGAACTGGCAACAGTTGATCAGTCAGCTCGGCCTGAATGGTCTGGCCGGTCAACTTGCCGGTAATTGCTCGGTCAAGGACTATACGGACGGCAAATTGCAGCTGGTATTGGCACCGGACAATGCCAATCTGCTGGTGCCGAGCCAACAGGCGCGTTTGCAGGCGACACTGCGCGAACATTTCAATCCCAATCTGATGTTGACGATTACGATTGAGCAACCGGGAGCAGAGACCCCGGCGCAGGCTGCAAAACGCGAGGCGGCCGAACGCAAACAGGCGGCAATAGCGGCAGTAGATCAAAATCCGGTTGTGCAGGCGTTTCAGGAAACGTTCAATGCCGAGGTTGATTATAATGCGGTCGAACCTAAATAACTCCAGAGGTGATGTATGAAAGGCGGACTTGGCAACATGATGAAGCAGGCGCAGGCAATGCAGGAACAACTGCAAAAAGCCCAGGAAGAATTGGTGAATGTCGAAGTGATCGGTGAAGCCGGTGCCGGCATGGTCAAAATCACGATGACCGGCCGCCATGATATCAAGCGGGTTGAAATTGATCCGAGTCTGTTTACTGATGATAAAGACATGCTTGAGGACTTGATTGCCGCAGCGGCGAATGATGCCAATCGCCGGGTTGAAGAAGCCACCAAGGACAAGATGTCGAGTGTGACGTCGGAGATGGGATTACCAGCCGGTTTCAAGATGCCATTCTAGAAACGGCCTCAAAATTCTCATGTATTGCATATACACTCCGCTTTTTTGTCCCCGTTGGTTAATAATTAAGGGCGCCTGGTCTCGGCTGCGTTTTATTACACTCTTGGGTGCGTAACATTTTGAGACCACTTCTGAGCAACTTCATAACCGATACAACATGCCTGCCGGCATTATATTTATGCATAATCCCGCCAGCCTGATCGAACAACTGATTGACGCATTGCGTTGTTTGCCCGGCGTCGGCCGCAAGTCGGCACGACGTATGGCTTATCATTTACTCGAGCGTGATCGCGAAGGTGCCCGGCATCTGGCGCGGATGCTGGACCAGTCAATGGACAATATTGGTCATTGTCAGGAATGCAGGATGCTGACTGAGAAACCAATCTGTGATTTTTGCAGCAGTACGCGGCGTGATGAAAGTTTGTTATGTGTGGTTGAAAACCCTGCCGATGTCTATGCCATGGATGAGGCCGGTTTTCGCGGCCGATTTTTCGTATTGATGGGACGTTTGTCACCGCTGGATGGCATCGGTCCGGATGACATCGGTATTGATCAGCTCAGTCAAATGCTGGATCAGGGTGTTATCAAGGAAGTCGTGCTGGCGACCAATCTGACGGTAGAAGGTGAAACTACTGCGCATTTTATTGGTGAAATGGTACGCAAACGCGGTATCCGTGCAACGCGGATAGCCTATGGTGTTCCGTTTGGTGGCGAGCTGGAATATGTTGACAGCAGTACGTTGTCACATGCTTACAGTGGCCGCCGCGATCTTTAGGAAGACCGGATGGCAGAATACAGGTAACAGGATCCATTTAATCAGGATTTTGTATCTGTTATTCACCATCTGCCAATCTGCACATGCAAACATTCCACCGTAACACCATCGCGCTGGTGTATGACTTCGACGGTACGCTGTCACCGCAACCGATGCAGGAATATACCGTGTTGCCAAAAATCGGGATGGCGGCTGATGAATTCTGGGCAGAAGTGGATCGGCAAACGGCGGCGACACAGTCAGAAGCCATGCTGGTTTACATGAGATTACTACTCGAACAGATTGAACGTAAATCCATTCATGTCGGGCGTGAAGATTTTACCGCCATGGCGCAATTGATTGAGTATTTCCCCGGTGTAACTGACTGGTTTGATCGTATTGACAAGTTTGTCGCTGCAGCCAGCGGCGACAATGTGAATATTGTGCACTACATGATCTCGGCCGGCCTGAAAGAAATTCTGGAAGGCGTTTCAATTCACGGGCATTTCCGACGCATTTATGCTTCTGAATATCATTATGATCATCATGGCGTGCCGGTTTTCCCGAAAGTATTGATTACCGATACCACGAAGACGCAGTATCTGTTCCGCATCAACAAGGGCATGGAACAGCAAACTGACAGTATTAATGAACACATGCCGGAATATCAGCGACCGATTCCGTTTGCAAATATGATCTATCTCGGCGACGGTCATACCGATGTGCCCAGTATGACGGTGACACGGCAAAATGGCGGCAATGCCATAGCGGTTTATCGTGACGGCCATGACAGGGGCCTGCAGGTGTGCCGGGAATTACTGGCTGCCAAACGGGTGAATTTTATTGCACCGGCGGATTACCGCCCGGGCAGCGTGCTGGAGCAGCGAACCCGGTTATTACTGCAGGCGATTATCAGCAATATTGCCTATCAGGGCGAATTGCATGCCTGTCGACAGGAACATGGCATACCTGAATCCTGAAAGGTTGGTTTCAAATCCGGTATTTATTTGACGACTTTATTTTACTAATCCGGCGGAGTGATATGAATCGTTGGTTTTCTGGTATCGGTTTGTTGTGTTTGTGTCCCGGCAGCGTGTTTGCCGAACAGCTGGAGTTGCCGGTGCAACTGGAACAGGCGCTGTTGCAGCAATTGGTGAATCAACAGGTTTTTACCGAGGCTGAACAGCGCGCCCGGGTCTGGGATGATGGCCGGCAGTGCAACTATCTTGAGCTTTACGATCCCGAACTAAGCCTTGACGTGGACGGTGTGCGCAGTCGCAGCCAGGCGACGGCACGTGTCGGCACCACCATAGGCCAGCGTTGTCTCTCGGTATTGCATTGGCAGGGCGTCGTTGAAGTATTGCAGCAACCGCAGCTCGGCCCCGAACCCGGCATGGTGCAATTCAAGGTGGTGGATTCACAAGTATATGCTGCGGATGGTGCCTCGCATGGTCTTGTCGGCACCATCTGGAACTGGGTAAAACAACATGCGCAACCGCGATTTGAACGCCTGCGCGTGGATCTGAATCCAATGCTGAATGAATTGCGTGTGCTGATGCCGCTGGCGTTTCCGGCGCAGCCGGCACCGATTCAACGCATCCTTGAAGGGGTCACGTTAAGTGATGCCAGTGTGTTGCCGGAACGCCTGCAATTGACGCTCAGCATCGATTTGCCACCGCAATGGCCGGCAGCGCCAGCACGTATTCCGGCAACACCCCTGAGCGAAGCAGAGCTGGAACGCTGGACCCGGGCCTGGCAGCAGTGGGATGCATTTTTAACCTTGTTGATTAAACAGGCCGGCGACGAAGCCGGTACGACTGCGTTACGCACCGAACTGCTGGCGGTGTTGCTGGATGCACGCCAGGATATCCTCGCCGTGCTGGTGCCGCCGGACGATATGTCTGCGGCTGCTGATCCGGTGGCTGATTTGTTTGTAGAAACCTGGCAACGGTTGCAGCCTATATTGAAGGAACTGAGTGCCACATTGCCGGCGCCGACGGCATTGCATTATCTGGGTTTTATCAGTGCTGCCGACGCCTTGCAGGCACTGGAGGCGCTGGGTGAACATACCGGCTTTGCACTGACGGCAGACAGTCTGCGGCAACTTGCCCGCCTGGCAAATCCGAATCTGACGGCCGATCCATTGTTATATGATGACCGGATCGATCCGGAATTACGCCGGATATTCGGCTTTGGCGATCCATTGCAGCCACCGCCGCCAGAACCATTAATCAACTACCAACCACCCCAATCGCAGGGCCTGCTGGCAGCTGCCATGTTCCTGCCGGTGGCGGTTTTGCAGGATCCGCACTACACCAGTTTGCAACAGCGTCTGAATGGCTGGGTGCCGACCATTGCTGTACTGGATGAATACCTGCCGTTAATGCAGCAGTTGCTGGACCGTATCGTCGGCCTGACATTGCACAGCAAGCCACTGGAAAAGGAATACCGCGACATGTTTCGGCCATTGATGTTGGCGACGGCCTGGCAGGAGAGTTGCTGGCGCCAGTATATTCGTCAGGGTGGCGAGATTAAGACCATCCGTTCCAGTGCCGGGGCCATCGGCATCATGCAAATCAATCAATACGTCTGGCGTGGCTTTTACGATGTTGAGCAGTTGCATGATGACGTTGGCTACAATGCATTGGCAGGCGCAGAGATCCTGCACCATTATTTAATGGACTACGCGGTTGCCCGCGGCGAACACAATCATGCAGGCGGCAAGGACAATCTGGTACGTGCCACCTACGCAATTTATAACGGTGGCCCGCGCCACATTGATCGTTACCGGCATGAGCAGGCCAGTGCTTCGCTGCGTAAAATTGATAATGCCTTCTGGAACAAGTATCAGCAGGTGCGTGCCGGTGAAACCCTGGCTGTTGCACAATGTTATGTTGGTTAAGTGTTTTTGGTCCAGCCCCGGGTTTTAATCTACAATCTGAGTATGCTGAAAAAATACGGCTTCAACCCCTACGAGAAATTCCGTGATCGTTCGCTGACGCTGAATGATTACCTGGCAATTGATCGCACCATACTTTCCAATGAGCGCACCTTGCTGGCATATGGTCGTACGGCACTGGCACAGGTGATCATCGGCGGCTCGGCCATCAAGTTTTTTGATTCCGGCATAATGATGCTGTTGGGCGGATTATTCTTGCTTGGTGCTGTAATCACGATGGCACTGGGTTGGCGCAGCTACCGGCATACTGATCGGTTACTACGCGTAGCACTGGAAAGCCAGACCGGTGGCGAAGAACATCCGCTTGAAGAAAAACTGGTTGCAGCCGATGAACAGGCCAAAGCCGAGGCGGAAGCGGCAAAGCAGGCCAAAGCCGAACAGGAAAAAGCCGCCAGGGAACAAGACAAAACCGGTACTGGCGATTAAGTATCAAATGTCTGCATGGCGGCTTGCTTACAGCGGCCAGACCCAGACCAGCATCGGCAATGCCACAACCATTACCAGCAGTTCCAGTGGTAGTCCCATGCGCCAGTAGTCACCAAAGCGATAACCACCCGGCCCCATGACCAGTGTGTTTGACTGATGCCCGATGGGTGTCAGGAAAGAACACGAGGCACCAATGGCAATGGCCATCAGCATCGGGTCAGCCGATACATCCATATAGTTTGCCAGACTCATGCCGATAGGTGCCATTAATACAGCAGCGGCGGCATTGTTGATCACATCGGTCAGTATCATTGTGCTGAACAACAGCAAGCCCACTACCGCGATAGCCGGTAAATGCACCGCCATATCGGCGAGCCCGGCGGCAATACTGCCGGCTGTGCCGGTGGTTTCCAGTGCCGCACCCACCGGCAGCATTGCCCCCAGCAATACGATAATCGGCCAGTCAATCGCCGCATAAGCATCGCGCAGTGATACCAGCCGTGTCAGTATCATCAATACCGCCGCACTGGCCATGGCGATATGCACAGGCAGCAGGCCAAAGCTGTTGACCAGAATCGCGCCGGCAAACAAGCCAAGCGTCAGGGCAATGCGGCGTGGCTGGCCAATATTCAAATCGCGTTCTGCCAGTGGCAAACAACCAAGGTTCTGCAAGGCTTCATAAAGTTTTTCAGCAGGACCCTGCAATAGCAATACGTCACCGGAACTAAAGCGGATGTTTTGCAGCCGGCGCTTGATACGCGAGCCCTGGCGTGCGACTCCGATCAGGTTGATGCCATAGCGCCAGCGCAGATTGATCTGTTTGCTGGTGCTGCCGACCAACCTTGAGTCCGGCAGGATGATGGCTTCAAGAATGGTGCTGTCTTTTGATTGCAGTGCCTTGCTGCCACGATGCTTGTTGTCATCGTCTTCGTCATCATCATTACCGGCCAGTTTCAGATCGGTTTTGCCGATAAAATTCTTCAGACTCTCGGTATCAGCTTCGACAATTAAATGATCATCAGCACGCAACCGTTCATATGCCGGTGGGATATCAATGCGGCGTTCACCACGCACCAGTGCAATGATGGTGACATCGCCTTCATTCTCGGCCACGGCTTCCAGCTCGGACAATTTCATGTCCAGCGCCTTGCTGTCTTCACTGATGCTCAGTTCGGCGATGTAATCATCAATTTCGAACATCTGTTCGCGTGATGACTGGCTCTGGCGTTGCGGAATCAGGCGCCAGCCGATCAGTACAATGAACAGTACACCAGCAATGGCAACTGCCGCACCAACCGGGAAAAAATCGAACATCGTAAACGCAGTGTCACCAACGTCACCACGATAACTGGCGACAATAATATTGGCTGGTGTGCCGATCAGGGTGAGTGTGCCGCCGAGCAAAGAACCGAATGCCATCGGCATCAAAATGGCAGAAGGTGAATGGCCGCCGTCACGGGCGAGACGGATGGCTACCGGCATCAGCAGTGCGAGTGCGCCGATGTTGTTGATGAAACCGGACAGTATGGTGACCAGGCCGGTGAGTAACGCAATCTGCACCGGCAGGGTATTATTGAAAGCGCCGAGTCTTTGTGCCAGCAGCTGCACAATGCCGGCATTCACCAACGCACGGCTGAGTATCAGTACGGCGGCCACAGTGACCACAGCCGGGTGGCCAAAGCCGGTGAAGGCTTCGTCAGCAGGAATAATATTGACTATACAAAGCGCCAGTAATGCCAGCAAGGCGACCAGGTCATAACGCCAGCGGCCCCAGATAAACAGCGCCAGCGTGACGAACAGAACGATGCCAATAGTGAGTTGTTCATCCATGGCGAGGCTGAAGCTGTTAACGGATTAGCGTTGCCGGATTACTGTGCCAGTGATTGCAAATGTGCAATCCGGATCGGCGCCGGTGGATGCGAGTCATGAAACGCAGAATACAACGGATCCGGCGTCAGTGTATTGGCATTGCCTTTATATAATTTGACCAAGGCCTGAATCAGATTGGTTGTATGTGCCTGACTGGCAGCAAAATCATCCGCTTCGAATTCATGTTTGCGCGACATGCTGGTAAACACAGGTTGCAGATAAAACATGAACACCGGTGCAATTAACAGAAACAGCAGCAATGCCGTATGCACTGATGGAGTTTCAACACCCAGTCCGGCAAAGAACCAGTCTGTGTTCATCAACCAGGCCAGTAAAGCCAGACCGGCAAGACTCAGGCCGGCGAGCAGACTGGTGCGTTTGACAATATGATTGCACTTGAAATGACCAAGCTCATGCGCAAGCACAGCTTCAATTTCCTCATGTGAAAGCTCATCGAGCAAGGTATCAAAAAAGACAATGCGCTTGTTGGAACCGAGTCCGGTGAAATAGGCATTGCCATGCGTTGAACGGGCTGATCCATCCATGACATAAATGCCGTTGCTTTCAAAGCCGTTACGATCGAGCAGGTCTTCAATGCGTTGCCGCAACCCGGCGTCTTCCAGTGGCCGGAATTTGTTGAACAATGGCGCAATAAAGGCCGGATAGGCCCACATCATGAAAATGCTGAACCCCATCCATATCAGCCAGACATAAAACCACCACAGGCTGCCGCCATTGAGCATAATCCAGAACACAACCGCCAGTAAGGGTGTGCCGATGACAAGGAACACCAATGCATTGGTTAAAGTATCCTTGATAAAGGTTTTTGCTGTCATCTTGTTAAAACCAAACCGTTGTTCAAGCCCGAACGTACGGTACCAGTCCATCGGCAGATCCAGTAATGACATGATGGCCAGCGCGCTCAGCATAAAGCCTGTGCCCAGCCATACCGGCGACCAGCCAGTCGTTTGCCAGACGCTATGAAGCAGCCCTATACCACCGCCCAACGTCCAGATCAGCAGCAGGACAATCGCAATGCCACTGTCGACAAGACGCAGGCGTACCTTGGCGCGGGTATAATCGGCAGCGCGCTGATGCGCATCGAGAGGGATTTTGTCGGCAAAGGCAGGCGGGACAATGCCGCGATGAGCGCCGATGTGCTGCACATGGCGCTGCGTCAGCAGCCATTGAATCAGCACACTGGCAAACAGTGCAATCAGGAAGATGTAACTCCAGGCATTTATATTCATGGTTGTTATGACTGTCCTGCGATGAAAAAATCCGGGTTGTTGTCTTTTCGACTGGTGGTTGTCAGGTCTTGAATAATCGAATCAGGGGCGACATTTGCAGGCCTGATGTGTAAATATAGAAGTTTGTGGCTGAATCATATATTCGCATGATGAAACCAGCCAACCCAGCATGCAACCTTTTCACATGGTTGGACAATCAAAATAACCAATGGCAGTAGTACAGGAATCCTATGGCGGTAAATGATTTGAACCTGATCTGGATAGATCTCGAAATGACCGGTCTCGACACCCGGCATGATGCCATTATTGAAATTGCCACGGTGGTCACGAATGCTGATCTGGAAGAACTTGCCGTCGGGCCGATGCTGGCGATACATCAGCCCGATGCGATTCTTGCCGGTATGGATGACTGGAACACCCGCCAGCATGGCCAGTCGGGACTGACAGAGCGGGTGCGGCAAAGCACATGCAGTACGGCTGATGCCGAGCGTGAAACACTGGCCTTTTTACGCGATCACGTAACGCCGAATACGTCGCCGATGTGTGGCAACAGTATTTGTCAGGATCGGCGTTTCCTGCATCGGTTGATGCCGGAGCTGGAACGGTTCTTTCACTATCGCAATCTTGACGTCAGCACCATCAAGGAACTGTACCGGCGCTGGGCGCCGCCGGAAGCGCCGCAGTTTGACAAGGAATCGAGCCACCTTGCCCTCGAGGACGTGCGGGATTCGATTCGCGAACTTGCGTTTTATCGCAGCTATTTTTTCCGTTTGCCGGAATAGCTAAAGTGCCGTCATGACAGCCGCATGGCCGACCGAACTCTACAGTGCCGCCGGTGTGCGGGCCCTGGATGCGGCAGCGATTGAGCAGTTTTCGATCCCGGCGCTGACATTAATGCAACGTGCCGGGGCGGCAGCCTATGCCGTGCTGCGGGTACGCTGGCCGGACGCAAGACACATTTGTATCGTCTGTGGCCGCGGCAACAATGCCGGTGATGGTTTTGTGCTGGCGCGGCTTGCCCATGCCGACGGCCTGACTGTGCAGGTGCTGGCTATTGACACTGATCCGGACAAGCCGGAATTCACAGGTGCGGCACAGGCAGCCTGTGATGCGATGCTGACAGCCGGCGTGCATCTCAATCGCTGGCCGGCAGCGGATTTCAAATCAGCTGATGTACTTGTAGATGCCCTGTTCGGTACCGGTCTGAACCGGGCGCCGGCAGGGATCTGGCAGGCGGTCATAGAGGCCATGAATAACGCTGCCGTGCCGGTGCTGGCACTGGATATTCCTTCAGGATTGCAGGCGGATAATGGCAGCGTGCCGGGTATTGCCGTCGCGGCCGCGGTTACAGTCAGCTTTATCGGTCTGAAGACCGGTCTGTTTACCGGATGCGGCCGGGATTATTGCGGCGAGATTGTTTTTGCCGGTCTCGATGTCCCGGCTGGCGTTTACACCGATGTGCCGCCGACAGCCCGTCGTATAGATTATAACCAGTACCGGCAAGGGCTGGGATCACGCCAGCGCAGTGCTCATAAAGGCCGGTTCGGTCATGTGCTGGTGGTCGGTGGTGATTTTGGTTACAACGGCGCGGTACGGCTTGCCGCCGAGGCTGCCGGTCGCTGCGGGGCCGGACTGGTATCGATTGCCACGCGTTCCAGCTATGCCCATACCATCGCCGCTGTGCGACCCGAACTGATGGGCCATGCGGTGGAAACACCATCAGCGCTGGAGCCCTTGCTGGAGCAGGCGAGTGTCGTAGCTGTCGGGCCTGGACTGGGTCAGACCGCCTGGGGTGAAAGCCTCTGGCAGGCGGTGATGGATACAACGTTGCCACTGGTGGTGGATGCTGATGGCCTGAACTGGCTGGCACAAAATCCGTGCCGGCGTGATAACTGGATTTTGACACCGCATCCGGGCGAGGCGGCCCGCCTGCTGGGTCAGGACACGGCCAGCATACAGGCGGATCGGTTTGCGGCGGTGCAGGCATTACAGCAACGCTATGGCGGCAGCATTGTGTTGAAAGGCAGCGGTACATTGATTGCGTCAGCCGCCGGATCCATCGCGCTTTGTTCGGATGGCAACCCCGGCATGGCCACTGGCGGTATGGGTGATGTGTTAAGCGGCGTGATCGCGGCCTTGCTTGCCCAGCATTATCCGCAGGCGGCAGAACTCGGTGTTTGTCTGCATGCTGCCGCTGCGGATGCCGCCGCCCGGGACGGTGAACGTGGCTTACTGGCGGCCGACTTGTTTCCGTGGTTACGCCGCCTGGTCAACCCGCTGGCCAATCCGCTGGCCAATCCGCTGGCCCACCCCGGGGTCTAGATCGAAGTGACGTTGAGCTTCGCTGTCGCGGATACTGATGCCATGCTGGCGCTGGGTGGCAAGATCGCGACTGCCGCCGGGCCGGGATTAAAAATTTATCTGCATGGTGCGCTGGGTGCCGGCAAAACCACATTTGTGCGTGGCTATCTGCGCGCGCTCGGTGTCACCGGGATTGTCAAAAGTCCAACCTACACGCTGGTCGAACCGTATGCAGTGACTGGCGAGCGCATGGTCTATCACTTCGATCTGTATCGGCTGGAAGCGCCGGAAGCCCTCGAGGACTTCGGTTTTCGCGATTATCTTGATGCCAACAGCGATTGCCTGATCGAATGGCCGGAACAGGCGGCCGGTTATCTGCTGGCCGCCGATCTGGACGTGATTATTGAAATGGCGGCCAGCGGTCGTCAGGTAAGCTTACAAGGCAACACAGATGCAGCGAATAAGTTACTGAAAAAACTGGATATTTAAGTACCACTCAGGGCTTTCTCCAGGCCCGGCAATTAATGTAAAATTATGTTGATCCTGATTTAAAACAAGCAGCTAGCAGTCTATCCTTAAAAAAACTTGAAATTATTCCAACAAAAGCTAATAAAATATGGAAAATCTTGCTAAATTTACTCTAGCGGGATAAACGAGAGTCACGATGCGAACGATTGTTTTCAGTTTATTGTTAAGCCTGACCGGATTGGCCCAGTCGGTAGCGCTGGCGCAGTCGGATGTGCAGGGCGTGCGCATCTGGGCGGCGCCGGACAATACCCGCATCGTTTTCGATTTGTCGAGTCCGGTAGAGCATGAGATTTTTGAGCTCGAGAATCCGCGCCGCCTGGTAATTGACCTGAAGCAGGCCCGGCTCAAGCAGGACATTGTCCAGCCGAATACGGACGATCAATATCTGCAGGCATTACGCAGCGGCCCGCGCAACGACAACGACCTGCGTATTGTGCTGGATTTGAAACAATCGATTACCAGTAACAGTTTTCTGCTGCAACCCAATCAACGTTATGGCCATCGGCTGGTGGTGGATGTGCATGCGCCGGATTCCGGCAAAAATACAGCGGCGACCATCGCCGAGACAATCAAGGCGACCAAACCGCACGGGCTGCGTGATGTGATTATTGCCATTGATGCCGGTCACGGTGGCGAGGATCCGGGTGCAATCGGTCCGGCCGGCACCTATGAAAAAAATGTCGTGATGGAAATTTCCCGGCGCCTGGCGGACAAGGTCAACGCCCAGCCCGGCATGCGGGCTGTCCTGACCCGGGACGGCGATTACTTCCTGCCGTTGCGCCGGCGCATCGATATTGCCCGGCAGCAGCAGGCGGACTTGTTCGTTTCGATTCATGCCGATGCATTTCACGATCACCGGGTAAGCGGGTCATCGGTATATGTCCTGTCGAAGCGCGGGGCCAGTAGTGAAGCCGCGCGGTTACTGGCCGAGCGCGAAAATGCCGCCGACCTGGTCGGAGGCGTGAGTCTGGATGATAAAGACGATGTACTCCGGGCAGTACTACTGGACTTGTCGCAAACAGGAACACTCGAGGCGAGTCTGGATGTGGCTGAACGCGTGGTGCAGGGACTGGCACAGGCCGGCAAGGTGCGCCGCAAACAGGTGCAATCTGCCGGGTTCCTGGTGTTGAAGGCACCGGATATTCCTTCGATTCTGATCGAGACGGCATTTATTTCAAATCCGGCAGAAGAACGCAAACTGCGCGATCCGACACATCAGGATGCGCTGACGACAGCGTTGGCAAACGGCCTGCGTATCTATTTCCGTGAGCACGCGCCGGAAGGCACACTCCTGGCCAGCCAGGAACGTGCCCGCCGCCACGTGATAGTGCGCGGTGAAACGCTGTCGACTATCGCCAGCGAGTATCAGATCAGTCAGGATGCATTGATGCGCAGCAATGGCCTCAGCAATGCCAACATTCGGGCCGGTCAGGTATTGACCATTCCGGGCGGTGGCTAATGTTTCCTTCACCATCACGCTTTTAGGATCTGTACAGGCCGAGTCGCGTAAGCCCCCTTCTTGCTGCAGGAGCCCAATTTATTGGGCGCTGAAATCAGGGAGCCTCTGAATTTATCTACGGTTCCTCAACATCGCGCACTGAAGTGCGCTCCTGCAAATCTCCGCTTTTCAATCATACTGTTCCCGGCATGTTGTTATCCCGGGCAGCAATTACAGTTTCCCAACTGTTAAAGCACCCGTCCCTACATGCCGGTATGACTGCGCTATGATGTGCGGCGTGAATGACGCTGCCCGTATTCAATGTTTGTCGCCGACACTGGCCAGCCAGATTGCTGCCGGTGAAGTGATCGAACGGCCGGCATCCGTGATCAAGGAACTGCTGGAAAACAGTCTCGACGCCGGTGCCAGCCGTATTCAGATTGATGTTGAGGCCGCTGGCAGCCGCTTGATCCGGGTACGTGACAATGGCCACGGCATTCATCCCGAGGACCTGGCACTGGCGATAGCGCCGCACGGCACCAGTAAAATCCGCAATGTTAATGATCTTGCTGCTATCGCCAGTCTCGGTTTTCGTGGTGAAGCGCTTGCCAGCATCGCATCGGTGGCACGGCTGGAGTTATGTTCAAAACGCCATGATCAGGCGGCCATGGCATTACAGGTTGAACCGGAGCAACCGCTGGCAGAAGCCGTACCTGCCGCGCATCCTGACGGTACAACAGTCGAAGTTCGTGATTTGTTTTTCAATGTGCCGGCCCGGCGCAAGTTTCTGCGTACCGAGCAGACCGAATGGCTGCAAATTCTGGATTTGGTCAAGTCGCTGAGTCTGTCGCGGCCACGGCTCGCCATTCAACTCAGCCACAATAACCGCCGTGTATTCAGCCTCAGCAGCGCGGCCAGTCAGGCCGCGCGGGTTGGCCAGGTGTTTGGCAAGGCTTTTGCCCAGCAGGCGTATCAACTGGATTTTGCCGCCCACGGGATCCATATCCGGGGTTGCGCCGGCAGTCCGGCGGCGGCGCGCAGTCAGGCAGACCGGCAATACGTATTTTTGAATGGCCGGCTGATCCGGGATCGGCGTTTGCTGCATGCACTGCGGCTCGCCTACGCCGGGAGCCTGCCGGGTGGCCGCTTTGCGCCGTTTCTGGTGTATATCGATATGGATCCGGCAGCATTTGATATTAATGTCCATCCGACCAAACATGAAGTCCGTTTCCGCGCGGCACGCCAGATCCATGATGCGCTCTATACCAGCATGCATCAGGCTTTGTTGCAGGCTCAGCCGGTGCAATTCCCCGATACCGCCGAGTCGGCGGCGCCAATACCTGCTGCTGTCCGGGAAGCGCAGACGCCGGCTTATATGCCTGCGCCAGCACACTCGCAGCCGCTGTCGACCAGAACTACTGTGGCACATACCAATGGTTCATTGTTGCTACTGGATCAATGTTATTTGCTGGTCGAAGACCATGCTCGCCTGTTGCTGATAGATGGCCGCCGTGCCTGGCAATGGTTGCAAGCCAGGGAACTGGGTGACGCCAGCTTGCCGCTTGCAGGCCGGCCGCTACTGCTGCCGGTGAGTACCAGTGCAAGCCCACGCCAACTTGGCGTGGTTGAACAGACACAGTCACTGTTGCAGTCATTCGGTATCCGGCTGGAACAAACGGCACCGGCACAATTAAGCCTGCGGGCACTGCCAGTCGTTACTGTCATTGCCACGCCGGAGGCATTCCTGACACATTTGCTGACTTGTTTGCAGCAAATTACAGCCGAAAATCTGCTCCCTGAAAATGCGGCAGCAAAGCTGCGTGAGTTGCTGGCCGAACAGGCGGCCGCAAGCGCCAATTTGCAGGCCCCGGCTTTACAGACGCAGCTGGTGACTGCGATAAAGGCAGCGACAGCCAGCAATGATTTACCGGTTGTGTGTCCGTGGAAATGGCTCGATGCGGCACAACTGGCCGGGTTACTGGCGGAAAATCGATGACAGCAACCACGCTGAGCCAGGGGACCGCTGCGCCAGCGACAGATCTGCCGCTCGTCATTTGCCTGATGGGGCCGACGGCGGCGGGTAAAACCGATCTCGCTGTGGCCATCTCGCAGCAACTGCCCTGCGATATCGTCAGCGTCGATTCGGCCATGGTGTATCGCGGTATGGATATCGGCACGGCCAAGCCGGATGCAGCGATACTGGCGCAGGCTCCACACCGGCTGATTGATATCCGCGATCCGGCACAAACCTACTCGGCGGCAGATTTCTGCGCCGATGCGCGCCGCGAGGTGGCCGCCATTCATGCCAATGGCCGGATACCGCTGCTGGTCGGCGGTACGGGCCTGTATTTCCGGGCTTTCGAGCAGGGTTTGGCGTTATTGCCGGCGGCCAGTCACAGTGTTCGCCAGAAAATTCTCAGTGATGCCCGCACACTCGGCTGGGACGCGTTGCATCAACGCTTGCAGGCCATTGACCCGGACAGTGCCAGACGCATCCATCCGCATGACCCGCAGCGCTTGCAACGCGCGTTGGAGGTGTATGCCGTTACCGGCAAGCCGATGAGCCAGTTACTGGCAAGCCAGGCGGCTACCGGTATTCGGGCGCGGTTGCTGAAATACATCGTGGCACCGGCGGATCGGGCCTGGCTGCGTGAGCGGATCCGCCAGCGGTTTACGGAAATGCTGGCCGCCGGTCTGGTTGAGGAAGTGCGCGGCTTGTACCAGCGCGGTGACCTGCATGCCGACCTGCCGGCGCTGCGTATGGTCGGATATCGACAGGTTTGGCAATTTCTGGCAGATCAGCTTGAATATGAGGACATGATAACGCATGCTGTTGTTGCAACGCGTCAACTCGCAAAACGCCAGTTGACGTGGTTCCGCGCCGAACGCGACGGTATCTGGTTTGATAGCCGTCAGGAGCAAATATTATCCCGGCTGATGGAACATTTGCTGGCAGCATTGCGTCTCAGTTAGTGGTAACAATAAAACGCATATTTAAGAGTTTAGGCTACGCTTTGTACACGGGGACAAATTTAATAATCGGGACAGCACACAACGCAGCATCAGGGATTGAATCGAAATGAACGCCAGGCTTGCGGATTGCGGCCAGGGGTTCTTTTGCATCGTTTAAAGTGCGCACAACCCGGTTAGTCAGGGATTTCCGTAGTTTCAGGCAAAGCCATCATGAAGTTGTCACAAATTGTGATGACAATAACAAGACCCCTCCGGCGCTTAAACCAGAACTAAAGCCGGCAAAAATAAATATTCAAGGAGAACAACTCATGAGCAAGGGGCATTCCCTGCAGGATCCGTTTCTTAACGCATTGCGTAAGGAACGTATTCCGGTTTCAATCTATCTGGTGAACGGCATTAAACTCCAGGGTCAGGTCGAGTCTTTCGATCAATTCGTGGTGTTGTTGAAAAATACTGTCAGCCAACTGGTATATAAACACGCCATTTCAACCATCGTGCCTGCGCGTGCCGTGAAAATGCCGCGTGCCGATGAGGATGCCGGCGAAGATTGACGTCTGTTGATCTGACCAGCTTTCCGGCGACAAGTCCGTCTGCGGGAGTCGGCGATTCGGCGTTACTGGTGCATATTAATTTTCGTGAACCGGATTTCCAGGAAGCACTGGAAGAATTTGCCTTGCTTGCCGATTCGGCCGGTGTTGCGATTGCCGGGGTTATTACGGGCAGCCGCGATAAACCGGATGCGCGTTATTTTATTGGTACCGGCAAGGCCGAGGAAATTCGTGCGGCTGTCAGCAACCACGCAGCAAAACTGGTCATTTTCAATCATGAACTGAGCCCGGCACAGGAGCGCAATCTCGAGCGCTTGCTGCAGTGCCGTGTGCTGGATCGCAGCGGACTGATTCTGGATATTTTTGCCCAGCGTGCCCGTACTTACGAAGGTAAATTACAGGTCGAACTGGCACAGTTGCAGCATTTATCAACCCGGCTGGTGCGTGGCTGGACCCACCTTGAGCGGCAGAAGGGTGGTATTGGCCTGCGCGGGCCGGGTGAAACCCAGCTTGAAACTGACCGTCGGCTTATAGGCCAGCGTATAAAGTCCATTCATCAACGCCTCGAGAAAGTCCGCAGCCAGCGTGAGCAAAGCGGCAAACAACGGCGTGAAGCGAATATTCCGGTCATGTCACTTATCGGTTATACCAATGCCGGTAAATCCACCTTGTTTAACCGCCTGACACAATCCGGCGTTTATGCTGCAGACAAGCTGTTCGCGACCCTCGATCCGACAGTACGCCGCTGTGAGCTGGCGAGTGGCCGGGCATTGGTGTTGAGTGATACGGTCGGATTTATCCGGCATATTCCGCATGATTTGATTGCTGCATTCCGCGCGACCCTCGAAGAAACGCGTCAATCCGATGTGTTGCTGCATGTGATTGATTGCCATGATGATGAACGTGAGCAGCGGATTGATCAGGTCAATGCGGTTCTCGATGAAATCGGCGCCGGTCAGTTGCCACAGGTGCTGGTCTATAACAAGATAGACCGGGAAGGCTTTGCGCCGCGCATGGATTATGATGCCGCGCGCCAGCGTTTTAGTGTCTGGTTGTCAGCGCAAACCGGTGCCGGCATGGGCTTGTTACACGAAGTACTGGATCGCTATGCCCGTGGCGCAGCAATCCGCCAGCGCCTGCATCTGGCTCCAACGGCGGGCAAGCTCAGGTCTGAACTGTTTGCCCTGGGTGCGGTTGAAAATGAGTCCAGTGCCGCGGATGGTGGCTGGATATTGCACGTGGATCTTGAGCCGGGACGGCTGCAGCGCCTGCTGCTGGCAGCCGGCGAGTCTGTACAAATCCTGCACGATTAGCCGCAACTTTCTTGCCGTTTTAAGTTGCAGCCTGCAGACTCAGTCCGTAAGATCAGCACTCTTTTAGTGTCCGCATTCAAATTTCTATTGTTATTTCCGGAGAATTAAACCGCATGGGTTGGAACGAACCGCCGAGCGGACAGCGTCCGAACGACTCCCCGAATTCATCAGGGGACAATGGTGATCGCCCGAATAACCCTTGGGGGGATCGTGGTGGCAAAGGTGGCCGCAATGACGGACCGCCGGATTTGGACGAGGTTGTGCGCAAATTGCAGGCACGTCTGGGGGGTATTTTCGGCAAGCGTCCGCCGGTCCACAGCAGCGGTGGTGGCAGCGATGGCGGCGGTACCGGCATCTTGCTACTGGCGGCCGCCGGAATTCTGGTGGTATGGCTGGTATTTGACATGTTTCATGTCATTGACCAGCAGGAACGTGGTGTGGTGCTGCGGTTTGGTGAATACCAGACGACACTGCAGCCGGGTTTGAGCATGCGGCTGCCGCGACCGCTGGAGCGTGTCATCAAGGTCAATACCGGGCAGGTCAACACTATCGGTCACCAGACCACCATGCTGACGCGCGATGAGAATATTGTTGAGGTTGACGTGTCGGTGCAATGGCGTGTCGGCGATCCGGTAGACTACCTTTTTGAAGTCAGTAATCCGATTGGCACATTACGTCAGGCCCTTGAAAGCTCGATACGTGAAGTTATAGGCCGCAGTGAAATCGATTTTGTACTGGTGGAAGGGCGTCGCGAAGTGGAAGCATCACAGCGTGATCTTCTGCAACAGATTCTGGACGATTACAAAACCGGCATTGAAATTGTATCCGTCGCCATGCAGTCAGCGAATCCGCCGGATCAGGTGCGTGATGCATTTGATGATGCCATCAAGGCACGCGAGGACGAGCAGCGCTCAGTAAATGAAGCAGAAGCCTACCGTAATGAAATCATCCCACGTGCACGTGGCCAGGCCGCACGGATGATGGAAGAGTCGAATGGTTACAAGGAACGGGTGATTGCCCGCGCTAAAGGTGAAGCCAATCGTTTCAGCCTGTTGCTGGGTGAATATCAGATGGCACCGGAAGTTACGCGCCAGCGTATCTACCTGGACATGATGGAACAAGTATTAAGCAACAACAGCAAGGTCTTGCTGGACAATGATGGTGGTAATAGCCTGTTGTATCTGCCGATCGACAAGATGATTGATCGCATGGGCAAGAGCACCGGCAAGTCCCACAGTCAGACGACATTGCAGCCCATGCCGGGTACATCAACCAGCAACAGTTCAGAGTCGCGCTTTAATCAGCGCGATCGGGGGGTACGCTAGATGAACACTCTCATTCAACGATTGATTGTGCCCCTGGTGGTCGTATTGGTGCTGGGTTATATGTCGATGTTCAAGGTAGAACAATGGGAACGGGCGATCGTATTCCAGTTTCGTGAAGTCCACCGGACAGACCTGCAGCCGGGCCTGCATTTTATGATACCGTTTATGAACACCGTGCAGAAGTTTGATACGCGTCTGCTGAATATGAACGAAGAGCCGCAGCGCTTTTTGACCGGCGAGAAAAAAGACGTCATTGTCGATTATTTCGTTAAATGGCGTATCAGGAATCTCGAGCGTTTTTACACAGCTACCCGTGGTGATCTGGCACAGGCCAACCAGGTATTGGCACGTAATATCAACAGTGCATTGCGGGATGAATTCAGTGAACGGCCCTTGCAGGAAGTTGTTGCCGGCGATCGTGGCATGGTAATGGATCTGGTTGAAAACAAGGTAACAAAGATTGCCGAGCAACTCGGTATTGTTATCGAGGATGTTCGTACCATGAAGATTGATTTGCCGGAAAATGTCAGTGTATCGGTGTATCAACGCATGCGTGCCGAGCGTGAACGTGTCGCCCGTGATTTCCGCGCCCGCGGTAATGAAGCAGCAGAACGCATACGTGCAAACGCGGATCGTGAGCGTGAAGTTATTGTTGCCAATGCCTTTCGTAAAGCAGAAACAATTCGCGGTGAAGGTGATGCAGAGGCTACCGGGATTTATGCTGAAGCATATAACAAGGATCGCGAGTTTTACGACTTTTACCGCAGTACTACGGCGTATTTGAACGGATTCAATGCGGAAAACAGCATATTGCTGCTACGGCCGGATTCGGAATTTTTCAAGTATTTTTCCGATCCTTCGGGGATTAAGCCGGTACCACGGTATGAGCGTTAAGTGGTCGCCTGATATTTTTTTCGACAAACGCCCGGTTGCAATCAGGTATAAATCATAAAATCCGCCGATGATCTGGACAGAGTTATTAACGGCGCTGGCCCTGGTCATGATCATTGAGGGGATTATGCCGTTTCTGAACCCTGCCGGTATGCGGCGGACATTGATGCTGGTCATGCAATTCAGTGATCGTAGTCTGCGCAGTATCGGTCTGGCCAGTATGCTGTTGGGCCTGTTGTTGCTTTATATTGTCAAATGAATAATCTCTATCCTTTACCGGTTAACTGATCAGTTACGAAACTGCCATGAACACCCGTGATCGCTGGTTATTGCCGGAAGGCGTGGATGAAGTATTGCCACCACAGGCGGCAGCACTTGAGCAGCTCTGTCGCCAGGTCGTCGATTTGCATGCCTGCTGGGGTTATGAACTGGTTTTCCCGCCATTAATTGAATTTCTGGATTCGTTGTTGACCGGCACCGGCAGTGATCTCGATTTGCAAACTTTCAAGCTGACCGATCAGCTTACCGGTCGTCTGATGGGCTTGCGTGCGGATATGACACCCCAGGTTGCGCGCATTGATGCACACAAACTGGGGCGCGAAGGTATCAGCCGGTTGAGTTACCTTGGTACTGTCTTGCACACCCGGCCCAGTGCGTTTGGTGACAGCCGCTGTCCATTGCAGGTCGGTGCCGAGTTGTACGGTCACAGTGGTATTGAAAGTGACGCCGAAGTGATGTGTCTGTTGCTTGAAACATTGCTGCTGGTCGGTATCAACAAGCCGTATATCGATATCGGTCACATGCGCATCGTTCAGGCGCTGATTGCTGCGGCCGACCTCAACGATATGCAGCGCCAACAACTGTTCGATATTCTTGATCGCAAGGCAACAGCAGAATTGAATGCGTTACTGAATGACTGGCAGTTGACGCCGGCCTTGCAAAAGGCGTTGTCAGCACTGCCGACCCTGAATGGTTCAGCAGATATCCTCGCCGGTGCCCGCAGTGCCCTTGCGGCAGTTGGTGAACCGGTAAAAACAGCACTGGATGATCTGCAACGTATTCTGGATATTGTCGGATCGCGTTATCCGCAGGCAACGTTTTATATTGATCTCGCCGAGTTGCGCGGTTACCACTACCATACCGGTATTGTCTTTGCTGCATACATTGACGGTCAGGGCAGTGGCCTCGCCTTTGGTGGTCGCTATGATGATATTGGCCGGGCCTTTGGCCGGGCGCGGCCGGCGACCGGATTCAGTGTTGATCTGAAACGTCTGCTGGCACAATTGCCGGCACCGACCGAATCAGTCAATGGCATACTGGCCCCGTGGTCTGAAAATGATAAGACATTACAGGCACTGGTCTCGTCATTACGCCAACAGGGCGAACGGGTCGTCCAGGTATTACCCGACGGTAATAATGATCCGGCATTGCTGGGCTGCAATCGCAGGATCGTTGAACAGTCCGGTCAATGGCAAGTTAAGTCCGTATAAAAATTTTCGTTAACCAGCCAGACAAACACACAAGAACATGGGCAAGAATGTAGTTGTTGTCGGTACCCAGTGGGGGGATGAAGGCAAGGGCAAGCTGGTCGATTTGCTTACTGATCGCACCGCTGCTGTCGTCCGCTTTCAGGGCGGTCATAATGCCGGTCATACGGTTGTCATTGACGGCAAAAAAACGGTTTTGCATTTGATCCCCTCGGGAATTTTGCATGAAAACGTGCAATGCCTGATTGGTAACGGTGTCGTGCTGAGCCCGGCGGCCCTGCTGGAAGAAATGCAAATGCTTGAAGCCAACGGCATTCCGGCAAACGAACGCCTGCGCATCAGTGAAGCCTGCCCGTTAATACTGCCATATCATGTGGCGCTGGATCAGGCGCGTGAAAAGGCCCGGGGCAGCAGTGCCATTGGTACCACCGGCCGTGGCATTGGTCCGGCCTATGAAGATAAGGCCGCCCGCCGGGCATTACGTGTCGGTGACCTGCTGCATCGTGAACGGTTTGCTGCGAAGCTCGGTGAAGTGCTCGATTTTCATAATTTCTGTTTGCAGCATTATTACAAATGCGAACCACAGGACTTTCAGCAGATTCTTGATGACACACTGCAAATGGCGGAACAGATTCTGCCGATGGTGGATGACATCACCGCAACACTGTACCGGTTACGCCGTGCCGGCGAGAATGTCTTGTACGAAGGTGCGCAGGGCGCCTTGCTGGATATCGATCATGGCACCTACCCGTTTGTAACATCATCAAATACCACGGCAGGTGGTGCCGCGACCGGTACCGGCATGGGCTTGCGTGAATTTGATTATGTGCTGGGTATTACCAAGGCGTATACCACACGTGTGGGATCCGGACCGTTCCCGACTGAACTGTTTGATGAAATGGGCGAGCATCTCGCCAGCCGCGGGCATGAATTCGGCGCGACGACCGGTCGGCCACGCCGTTGTGGCTGGTTTGATGCAGTCGCGTTGAAGCGCTCAATCGATAACAACAGTGTATCGGGTCTGTGTATTACCAAGCTGGATGTGCTTGATGGTCTGGAATCCATTCAGATTTGTACCGGCTATGAATGTGATGGTGTGCACCGGGATACGCCACCGGTCGGTGCGGAAGCATTTGCTACCTGCCGGCCGGTATATGAAGAAATGCCGGGTTGGCAGGAATCGACGGTCGGTCTGAAAAGTTACAATGGCTTGCCGAAAAACGCGCGCGATTATCTGGAACGCATTGCGGTGATTGTTGCGACACCGATAGATATCGTATCCACCGGCCCGGATCGTACCGAGACAATCATTCAGCGACATCCGTTTGAGTGAGGTTGGTTAAGAGTGATTGGTGAATTGCACAAGGTTGTGGCAATCGCGATAAACTGGAAAATAGCAAGAAACAGGCCCTGATAAATGGTGCCGAGAAGAGGACTTGAACCTCCACGGGGTTTCCCCCACTAGCACCTGAAGCTAGCGCGTCTACCAATTCCGCCATCTCGGCCCAAAATCAATCAGCGTGTCAGTATATCCTGCGGTATCAGGTTTACCACCGGTCAGCAAAACGTCCTGCTGATGCCTGCTGTATTCTCAGGCATACTGCCAACAATTTTAATGCTTACATTCAAAAATGCGGTCACCATTGCGGTAGCCGACTTGAAGACGGCGCAGATTACCGAGGCCCTTAGTTAATGTCAATGCGAAAAAAAACCACATCCGGCAAGTCCGGCCCTGCCAGACAAGGCAAACCGGGATCCGGTAAACGCGGCAAATCCCGCTCCGGCCAGGACAACAAGCGCCGCGCCAACAAGGCACCGGTGCAGAGTTTGCCGCAGTTTCCACCCGAACAGCAGCAGATCATTGAATGCCTGCAACAGGCGGCCGAGCCCTGCAGTCTGGAAAAACTGACAGCCCTGCTTGAGTTTGATGAAGCTGCAGCCGCTCAGCTGGAAAAAAACCTGCATGGACTGGAGGCCCAGGGCGTAATCCTGCGCAACCGCCGCGGCGATTTTGGTCTGGCCGACAAGATGAACCTGATCCGCGGCCGCGTTATTGGCCATGCCGACGGTTTTGGTTTTCTGGTGCCGGATCAGGGTGGCGATGACCTGTTCATGTCGCCACGCGAAATGCGCTCATTGTTGCATGGCGATCGCGCGCTGGTCAGTGTCAGCGGTATAGATTCGCGCGGCCGCAGGCTCGGCAGTGTGGTCGAAGTTCTGGAACGTGCGAATACCCGGGTGGTCGGTCGCTATTCTATTGAACATGGTGTCGGTGTTGTGTTGCCTGATAATCGGCGTATCAATCAGGACATTCTGATCCCGCCGGATTTGAGTGCCTGTGCGAAAGACGGTCAGTTCGTTGTTGCCGAGATCACCGCGCAACCGGATAAAAAACGCCAGCCGCTGGGCCGTATTGAAAAAATACTTGGTGACCAGCTTGCGCCAGGCATGGCCGTGGATATCGCCATTCACGCTTTTAACCTGCCAAATGAATGGCCGGCGGCGGTAGAACAGGAAACGCGGGCGATACCGGACAAGGTTTTACCGGCAGAACTGGCAGACAGGGTTGATCTGCGCGGCAAACCACTGGTTACGATTGACAGTGAAGATGCACGCGACTATGACGATGCGATTTGTTGTGAACGCGATGGCAAGGGCTGGCGCCTGTGGGTCGCAATTGCCGACGTATCACATTATGTGCAGCCGGGCAGTGCGCTGGACAATGAAGCACGTATACGTGGCAACTCGGTGTATTTTCCGGGCCTCGTCATTCCGATGCTGCCGGAGTCCTTATCCAACGAAATCTGTTCGTTGAAGCCACAAGTCGATCGCCTGTGCATGGTTTGCGAAATGACGATTGATGCCAAAGGCAACGTCAATCACAGTGAGTTTTATCCGGCCGTGATGCATTCTGCCGCGCGCCTGACCTATACCGAAGTCGCCAGTGTCGTCGGTGATGGTGAACGGCCATTGTCCGAATCCAAGCAGGCGGTTATCCCGCAATTGCGTGATCTCTATGCACTGTATCAATTGTTGCATCAGCGTCGCGGCCAGAATGGGGTGCTTGAATTCGGCAGCACCGAAACCAAACTGGTATTCAATGAACAGGGCCAGGTGGTAGATGTGCAGGTGGTTGAACGCAATGATGCCCACCGTATGATTGAGGAATTCATGCTCGCAGCGAATGTGTCCACCGGCAAATTTCTTGAAGCAAATAAAATGCCGACGTTGTACCGGACGCATGAGTCACCGGCCGAGGAAAAACTTGAAGCGTTACGCAAGCTGCTGGGTGAAATGGGTCTCAAGCTCGCTGGTGGTGAAGAACCGACAGCACGTGACTATGCCCGCGTGATTGAACAAATCCAGGGCCGTGACAATGCGCATATGATTGAAACGGTATTGTTGCGCAGCATGCGCCTGGCAATGTACTCGGCTGATAATGTGGGCCACTTTGGCCTGAATTTCCCGGTCTATGCGCATTTTACATCGCCGATCCGCCGTTTTCCGGATCTGCTCGTACATCGCGCAATCCGGCATGTTGCCGCCGGCGGTCATGCGGATACGTTCCTGTACAGTTATGCCGAAATGCAGGCGCTGGGTGAGCATTGTTCCATGACCGGTCGGCGTGCCGATGATGCAACACGTGATGCGATCACCCGTTACAAATGTGAATTCATGCGTGATCGGGTCGGTGAGGTGTTTGACGGCATTATTATCGGTGTCACCAGTTTCGGTATTTTTGTCGAGATGGCCGATGTTTTTGTCGAGGGACTGGTACACATTTCAGCACTGGGCCGCGATTATTTCCAGTTCGATCCGGTCGGTCACCGGTTGCGTGGCGAGCGTTCCGGTGAAGTCTATCGTCTGGCCGATCGTGTGCGGGTGCAGGTAGTACGGGTTGACCTTGATGAGCGCAAGATTGATCTGGAACTGGCTGACTGAATTGATGGCACCAGGTTATGACTAAAAAGGGTTATGACTAAAATGGGTCATGAGTAAATAATGGGTCATGAGTAAAATCGAATATGTTTATGGACTGCATGCCGCCGAACATTTGCTTGCCCGCGCACCGGAGCAGGTACTTGAAGCCTGGTTACAGCAGGGACAGCAGAAATCACAACGTCAGTTGATTGAACAGCAATTGCAGCAACACGGCATTCGCATGCAGTCAGTGCCGGTAGCCACGCTGGACAAGCTTAGTGAAGGCGCAGTCCATCAGGGGGTGGTATTGCGTTGCCGGGCCGCGGCGGCACTCGAGGGTCTGGACGAACTGTTGCCGCAATTATCGGCATTGCCATTGTTGCTGGTGCTTGATGGCGTTCAGGATCCGCATAATCTCGGTGCCTGCATGCGGGCCGCTGCGGCCGCAGGGGCGGATGCGGTGATCATCCCGAAAGATCGTGCCGTCGGGCTGACCGCGACGGCACGCAAGGCCGCGAGCGGCGCGGCTGAATACATTCCACTGGTACGTGTGACAAATCTGGCACGGGCGTTGGCGCAATTACAGGAGGCCGGTGTCTGGCTGGTGGGTTGCAGCGGTGATACCGGGACCGACCTCTACGATATCGACATGCGTGGTCCGATTGCGCTGGTACTCGGTGCCGAGGGCCACGGCCTGCGGCGCCTGACCCGGGAAAGCTGTGACTATCTGGCGCGTATCCCGATGTCCGGTCTGGTTGAGAGTCTGAATGTCTCCGTTGCCGCCGGCGTCTGCCTGTTCGAAGTCAGGCGCCAGCGCCGGCCGGTCCAGGCCGGCTGTCAGCCGCAGCAGTAAAATACTGCAGCTACCGCCGTGACAATAAATTGCAGTTTGCCGGTCAATTGCCTACAATGCGCGGCTTCGTAACCCTTGCCACACTGTTTGAACGGGTGGCTTAATCCAAAAGGAGTCTGTCTATGACCATGCGTCATTACGAGATTATTTTTCTCGTCCATCCGGATCAGAGCGAGCAGGTTGCCGCGATGATCGAACGTTACCGCGGTATTATCGAAGGCCAGGACGGCAAAATCCATCGTCTCGAGGACTGGGGCCGCCGCCAGCTGGCTTACCCGATCAACAAGATCCACAAGGCTCACTATGTACTCATGAATATCGAGTGCAATCAGGCGTCGCTGGCTGAACTGACCAGCGCCTTCCGCTTCAATGATGCTGTCATCCGTAATCTGGTCGTCAAGCGTGACGAGCCGGTGACCGAGCAATCACCACTGGCCAAGGGCCGTGAGGAAGAAGGCCGGGATGACGATGATAACGACAATCGCCGCCCGCGCTTCACTGCTGCCGATGCTGCCGATGATGCCGATGACAGTGATGATGTTATTGGCGACGACGCTGAAACAATTGACAGCGAGTCTGAAACTGTCACTACCCAGGACTGATTGGGCAGCGGCCGACATCAACACGCACTACAACGAATTCGACGACGAGGTTAACCTGCTATGAGCCGTTATTTCCGCCGCAAGCGCTATTGCCGTTTCACGGCCGAGGGCGTCAAGGAAATTGATTACAAAGACATCAATACCCTGAAGAACTACATCACTGAAACCGGCAAAATTATACCGAGCCGTATATCCGGTACCAATGCGCGCTATCAGCGGCAGTTATCTACCGCAATCAAACGTGCGCGGTTTCTGGCTTTACTGCCGTACAGCGATTCGCACTAGGCCTTTCGGGCAGGCCGGTTCGTGCAGCTGTGTTTACGAACTGCCCCGGGTCTATTTTCGAATAACTTAACCGGCCGCTGATACCATGCTCGCACTGGCTCGCTACATGCTGAGTGGTCGCAGTCAGGCCCTGGCGGCGACAACGCTGCTGAATCTGGTGGCATTATTGATACCGCCGACGGCATTTATTGTGGGCGGTACTCCGGTGGCGCTGGTGACCCTGCGCAAAGGCCCGCTGGTTACGGTACAGCTACTGGCCGGTACATTTTTGCTGGTCGCCGCCGGATTATTATTGGCCGGTTTATCGCCATTGCTGGCGCTGGGACTGTTGTTCGGTATCTGGTTACCGGTGATGTTGGCCGCCAGCATATTGCGCCGGCAGGAGTCACAGGGTGCAATGCTGACCATGGCCGCGCTGCTTGCTGCGCTGTTTGTCAGCTTGATGTATCTGACTCTGGGTGACGTGGAAAGCTGGTGGCGTGGCTATCTGGAGCCACAATTTGCGGCATTGCTGGCCGACAAACCGGACAAGGTAGTACAGGAATTGCTGGAAGGCGCAGTGCCACTGGTCAATGGTGTGATGGCCGCCGGGCTGGTTATCAGTATTACCACGGCGACGTTGCTGGCACGCTGGTATCAGGCTGCATTGTTCAATCCGGGCGGTTTCGGAGATGAATTCCGTGCCCTGTCGTTACCGCGGAGCGTGGCGCTGGCGCTAGTCATCAGCATGTTTGGTGCCTTTTTGCTTGATGGCCTGATAAGCCAATGGTTACGCGATCTGGTTTTTGTCGGCACTGCCGTTTTTCTGTTTCAGGGACTGGCGCTGTGCCATCATCAGGTCAAGCAGCGTGGCTGGTCGGTAAACTGGCTGGTGGCGATGTATTTACTGATTATTTTATTGCCGCAGGTATTGCTGTTTACCGCTTGTCTCGGTTTTGCCGATGCCTGGTTGCGCGGTGGTGAAGCACGTCTGACCCGGCCTCCGGATGATTCTGGCCCGGATGACGGCAGTAGTAAGGATTGAGAATTTATTACTATGGCTATAGCTGGTCTGACTATGACTGGCGCAAGCCTTTTTGTATGATACCCGTACTGATTGATTGAGGTGGTGTAATGGACGTAATTTTGCTGGAAAAGATTCATAATCTGGGCATCCTGGGCGACAAGGTCAAAGTGAAGCCGGGCTATGGCCGTAACTACCTGATACCCAATGGTAAAGCTGTGCCGGCGACAGAAGGCAATGTGGCCAAATTTGAAGCTCGCCGGGCGGAACTGGAAAAAGCTGCTGCGGAAGTACTGGCCGCCACCCAAACACGCGCCGACAAGCTCAAGGAACTGAAGTTGAGTGTGGCCCGCAAGGCTGGTGAAGAAGGCAAGCTCTACGGCTCTGTCGGCACGGCCGATATTGCCGAGGCCGCCGAGGCCGCCGGCCATGAACTCGGCAAGCATGAGATTCATTTGCCGGATGGTCCGATCCGCGTCATCGGCGAATACTCGATCGACATCACACTGCATGCCGATGTTGATTGCAGTATCAGTCTTGAAATCGTCGCCGAACAGTAAACCGCGGAACAGTAAGTCAGAACACTGGAAACTCTGACCAGGTCAGCGCTTTTCGAACATATCCCGGAGACGTCTACAGGCGTCTCCAGTATTTCCGCCGGCAGCAGCCAGGCCGTCATTCTTTCAGGAGGCATCACGGCCGATGACGACACCCGCCGTCTCCGAGTTCAGCAAGGATGGCGCACGCTCGTCTTTACGTGTCCCGCCGCATTCCATTCCGGCCGAGCAGTCTGTGCTCGGTGGCCTGCTGATCGACAACCGCACCTGGGACTCGATTGCCGAACTGCTGCATGAGGAAGATTTCTACCGCCGCGATCACCGGCTGATTTTCCGTGCTATTGGTCGCCTGATCAGTGACGCTAAACCCTGCGACATCATTACCCTGTCCGAATGGCTGGACAATTCCGGCATTCTGAATGAGGCCGGCGGTCATGATTACCTCGCCGCACTCGCCGAAAATATCCCCAGTGCCGCCAATGTGCGCAGCTACGCCGGCATTGTGCGCGAATGTTCGATTCTGCGGCAATTGATTGAAGCCGGTAACGATATTGTCAGTACTGCGTTGCAGCCGGAAGGTCAGAACAGCGAGCAGTTGCTCGATTATGCTGAACGCCGTGTGTTCGAAATTGCCGAACAGGAAAATCGTGGCCGCAAGAATTATCGCCAGATAAATGATCTGCTGTCAGCGGCACTGGACAAGGTCGATGAACTTTATCGCAGTGACAGTCCGATTACCGGTGTCGCCACCGGCTTTGATGATTTTGATGATCGTACCGCCGGCTTGCAAAAATCGGATTTGATTATCGTCGCCGGCCGTCCGTCCATGGGTAAAACCTCGTTCGCGATCAACATCGCCGAGCATGTGGCAATCAAGGGCAAGAAGTCGGTCGCTATTTTCAGTATGGAAATGCCGGGTGAACAACTGGCGATGCGTATGCTCGGTTCGCTATCACGCATTGACCAGCAGAAGATCCGTACCGGCCGCATTGCCGAGGACGACTGGCCACGCCTGACCTCGACCCTGCAAATGATGCAGGACGCCAAAATGTTCATCGACGATACGCCGGCATTGTCACCATCGGAAATACGCTCGCGGGCACGCCGGATTGCACGTGAACATGAACTGGATTTAATCATTGTCGATTATCTGCAATTGATGCAGGTGGCCGGTACCGCCGAGAATCGTACGACCGAAATTTCCGAGATATCACGCGGCCTCAAAGCGCTGGCGAAGGAACTCAATGTGCCGGTGATTGCATTGTCACAGTTGAACCGTGGGGTCGAGTCGCGCACGGACAAACGTCCGGTCATGTCGGATCTGCGTGAATCCGGCGCCATTGAGCAGGATGCCGACCTGATTGTGTTTATTTATCGCGATGAAGTTTATGACAAGGAAAGTGTGCATAAAGGCAAGGCCGAGATCATTATTGCCAAGCAGCGTAATGGTCCGATTGGTGAATGCTTCCTGGCATTTCGTGGCCAATACACGCGCTTTGAAAATTTTGTTGATGACAGCCGTTACGGTGGCGGGGGCTTTGCATGAGCCGACCGGCCAGCGTTGTTATTAACCTCGCCGCTCTTCAATCCAATTTTCAGCGTATCCGCCAACTGGCTCCCCGGCAGAAGATCATGGCCGTGGTCAAGGCAGATGCGTATGGCCATGGTCTGACTCGTGTCGCCGAAGTATTAACGGACGCAGATGCGTTTGGCGTGGCCTGTCTGGAGGAAGCCGGCCAGTTGCGTGAGGCCAGCATTCAACAGCCGGTTGTGCTGCTCGAAGGCCCGTTTGCCACCGATGAACTGGCCCAGATTCAGCAACTGCAGCTGGACATGGTCATTCACCATGCCGGGCAATTCGCCATGCTTGAAGCTGCAGCTCCCGGCAAACCGATCAATGTCTGGCTGAAAATCGACACTGGCATGCACCGGTTGGGGTTTCAACTGGCTGAAATTCCGGCGGCATATGCCCGCCTGCAAAGCTTGTCGGTCGTCGCTGATCACATTCGTCTGATGACGCATCTGGCCAGTGCCAACGATCCGGCTGATCCGCTGACTACAACCCAGCTCGCGAATTTTTCCCTGGCAACGCAGTCTCTCGCCGGTGAACGCACCATTGCCAACTCGGCCGCGGTACTGGGCTGGCCGGACAGTCATGGCGACTGGATACGGCCGGGCCTGTTACTTTATGGGGTGTCACCCAATCCCGGCAGTACCGGCTTGCAGCACGGCCTGCAGCCGGTCATGACATTTCGTTCGCAATTGATTTCGGTTAAATCCCTGAAACGGAATGACCCGGTGGGTTATGGTGCGTCCTGGCGCTGCCCGGAAGATATGTTGATTGGCATTGTGGCGGCCGGCTATGGTGATGGTTATCCACGCCATGCCAAATCCGGTACACCGGTGCTGGTGAATGGCCAGCGCGCTGCATTGATTGGCCATGCGTCGATGGACATGCTGGCAGTGGATTTGCGTAACATGCCACAAGCGCAACCCGGGGATCCGGTGGTGCTCTGGGGAGACGGCCTGGCAGTCGAGGAAATTGCCGAATACGCCGATACGATTCCATATGAACTGCTCTGTGGCGATCGCAAACGCATGCCCTATCATTACAAGACCGGCTAGGGAATATCAGTAAAAAAATGGCCAAAGCCAGACAACAATTTCAGTGCAATGCGTGTGGCGCCATGTTGCCGAAATGGAGTGGCCAGTGTCCGGAATGTGACGCCTGGAATACGGTAGAGGAAATCGCCGCGATCAATGTTGCCCGCAGTAATCAGCGTGGCAGTATGCGCCTGGTCGGGGATGTCGCCGATGTTGTTGATCTGGATGCCATTGAAGCCGAGGCCGAAGTGCGGCTGCATACCGGTGCGGGTGAATTCGACCGCGTCCTGGGTGGCGGTCTGGTCAAGGGTTCGATTGTCCTGCTTGGCGGTGATCCCGGCATTGGCAAGTCAACATTATTGCTGCAGACCATCGGTCATCTGGCAGCGCACAAAACCGCGTGTTTATATGTCACCGCAGAAGAATCGGCCCAGCAGGTCGCATTGCGTGGCCGCCGTCTGGGAATCGATTTGAAACCCTTGCGATTGTCCACGGAAAACCAGCTTGAGCACATTATTGCCACCAGCCAGAAAGAACATCCGGCCGTGCTGGTGGTGGATTCGATTCAGACTGTCTACAGCGATGCACTGCAATCGGCGCCTGGCGCGGTAGCACAGGTGCGCGAATGTGCCGCGCAACTGGTGCGCTATGCCAAACAGACCGGTACGGCTGTATTTCTGGTGGGCCATGTCACCAAAGAGGGCACATTGGCCGGCCCGCGGGTGCTTGAGCACATGGTTGATGCCGTGTTGTATTTTGAAGGTGACAGCGGTAGCCGTTATCGCCTGATTCGCGCCGTCAAGAATCGCTACGGTGCGGTTAATGAGCTCGGTGTGTTTGGCATGACCGACAAGGGCCTGAAGGAAGTCGGTAATCCGTCAGCGATCTTTTTGTCACGACATGAAAAACCCGTCGCCGGCAGCATTGTCATGGTGACACGTGAAGGCAGCCGGCCGTTGCTGGTGGAAGTGCAGGCACTGGTGGATTCGAGCCAGAGTGGCAATCCGCGCCGCGTGATTCTCGGTCTGGAACAAAACCGCCTGGCCATGCTGCTGGCGGTACTGCATCGACATGGCGGTATCGCAACCTATGATCAGGATGTGTTCGTCAATGTGGTCGGTGGCGTACGTGTTACCGAAACTGCGGCCGATCTGCCGATTGTCCTGACGGTGCTGTCCAGTCTCCGTGATCAACCTTTGTCACAGGAACTGATTGCCTTTGGTGAAGTAGGTCTGGCCGGTGAAATCCGGCCGGTATTGAATGGGCCGGAGCGCCTGAAAGAGGCTGCCAAGCACGGTTTCAAACGCGCCGTTGTCCCGCATGCCAACAAGCCGAAGCAGGCCATTGACGGCATGGATGTGATCGGGGTGCGGACCCTGAGCGAAGCATTGCGGGTGGCCGCCGAGTGATCTGATCCAGACCGGCGTTCGAACCAGACACTGTTACATGCACTTATTCGGCAGGGAATTCGTCACCGAGACCGTTAAAACCGGTGCGGCTGATATTCATCTTGTGCACGGTGGCTCAGGCCCGCCGCTGCTGTTGTTGCATGGTTATCCGCAAACACATGTGATGTGGCACCAGGTGGCACCGCAACTGGCGCCGCATTTTCATGTTATCTGTCCGGATTTGCGTGGTTACGGCGACAGTTCAAAACCTGCAAGCACAACCGATCATTCGAGTTATTCCAAACGGGCGATGGCGGCGGATATGGTTGCGCTGATGGCGCATTTTGGTTATGAGCATTTTAATGTAGCAGGCCACGACCGTGGTGCGCGCGTTACCCAGCGTCTGGCACTGGATTATCCGCAGCAAATACTTAAAGCCTGTGTCATGGATATTGTCCCGACCCGGCATATGTATGCCATGACGGACAAGGATTTCGCCACCGGTTATTATCACTGGTTTTTTCTGATTCAGCCGGACGCTTTGCCGGAACGCATGATTGGTCATGATCCGGGCTATTATTTGCGTGAGAAGCTGCAACGCTGGAGTGCACCTGATGCACAGTTTGATGACGCGGCGGTGGCCGAGTACCTGCGTTGCTTCAGTCAGCCTGAAGTGATCCATGCTTCCTGTGAAGACTATCGTGCGGCCGCCAGTATTGATCTGCAGCACGATGAGCAGGATCGAGACCGGAAAATCCGCTGTCCGTTACTGGTATTGTGGGGCAATGCGGGCTTTGTGCAGAAAACCTATGATGTGCCTGGCGTCTGGGCTGACTATGCCGAACAGGTTAGCGGCCGGGCGCTGGCCGCCGGCCATTTTCTGGCAGAGGAAAATCCCGCTGCGGTATGCACAGAGTTGCTGGATTTCTTCTAGCCGGCGCTGTTAATTACAGACTGTTCAATACAGCATAATCAAGCATAGACGGGGGGCAGACCATGTTCAAAATTCTGGCTGGTATTCTCGCGCTATATACATTCTATGCCATGGCCAATGGACAGGTGTATGCCAAGTCCGGCCCGGGTGGCCGCATGATTTACCGGCATGAAGAACCGCGATATTTCTGGGTTGTAATTGCAATTTATTTTGGTTTGAGCCTGATGCTCGGTTTTGTATTCTAGCAGCCTCTCCATTTTTACTATGGATTGTTGTTGGCTGTATTCAGATGCCAGAGCCGCGCAGTTTTTACTGCATTTTCAGTTGTCTGTGTTATTTCAATGGCGTAGTCATGAATCCGCAAACTGGTACCGGATTCCGGGATACTTTCCAGGTGTTCGAGGATCAGGCCATTAAGGGTACGCGGACCACTGACAGGTAGCCGCCAGTGCAGCTGGCGATTGATGTCACGAATGTTGGCGGTTGCATCAATCAGATAAGTACCATCATTTTGAGGATGTATGTCGCGGACAAATGTCTGCGTGTCGGTAGTAAATTCACCGACAATTTCTTCCAGCATGTCTTCAAGCGTAACCAGCCCAAGTACCATGCCGTACTCGTCAACGACCAGTCCCAGACGCTGACGGTTACGCTGAAAATTGACCATTTGTGTGTTCAATGGTGCATCTTCCGGCACAAAGAAAGGTTCACTTACACTCGCTTCGATGGTCTCCTTGGTGATTTCCTCATGCTCTATCAGGCTGCGTAATAATCGTCGTACATGCAAAACGCCGATGGTGTTGTCGAGATTCCCGCGATACACTGGCAGCCGTGTATGCCGGCAATTGTTCAGCATCTCATGAATTTCATCAATATCATCATCCAGATCAATACCCGTGATTTCACCCCGCCGGATCATGATGTCATTGACCGTCATGTTTTCCAGATCCAGGATCGCCAGCAACATGCGCTGGTGACGTTTCGGAATCATGGTGCCGGCCTGACGCACGACAGAACGTAATTCCTCGCGCGTCATCGGGGAATCTTCTTTATCGTCCAGGTTTACGCCGAACGCTTTCAGAATGCCGTTGGCCACTCCGTTCAGTGCCCAGACGATCGGATAGGTGATTTTCAGCAGCGGTCCGAGGATGTAAGAGGTCGGGTAGGCGATGCGTTCGGGGTATAGCGCAGCCATGGTCTTCGGTGCAACCTCGCCGAAGATCAAAATAATCACGGTCAATGCCAATGAGGCGATCGCAATGCCGGCTTCGCCAAACAACCGCAGCCCGATCACGGTCGCAATGGATGCCGCGAGAATATTGACCAGATTATTGCCCAGCAAAATCACGCCAATCAGGCGATCCGGCCGATCCAGCAGCCGCTGTACCCGCATGGCTGATTTATCACCGGCATCGGCCAGATGCCGCAATCGGTAGCGGTTCAGCGCCATCATGCCGGTTTCGGAACTGGAAAAATAACCCGACAGCAGTACCAGAAAAGCCAGACTGCCGAACAGATAGGCAAGTGATGTATCTTCCACCAGATATACCTCTTAAGAGTGAAGTCAGCGGTATCAGACCCGGTTCAGGATCAATTCCAGGGCGAGTTTGCTGCCGAAGTAGGCGAGCATCAGGCAGGCAAATCCGCCGAGCGTCCAGCGGATGGCAGTTTGTCCACGCCAGCCCCGGGCCCAGCGACCCCATAGCAGTAATGCAAAAATAATCCAGGCAATGACTGACAATACCGTCTTGTGTACCAGATGCTGACCGAACAGGTCATGCAGGAACATCGAGCCGGTGGCCAGACTCAGACTGAGCAGAAAAAAGCCGAGCATGATGAGCTGGAATAACAGGTTTTCCATCACCTGCAGTGGTGGTAATGCACGCATGATGGCACCAGGATGCTTGTGCCGCAGTTGCCGATCCTGCCACGCCAGTACCAGCGCCTGCAGTGCCGCGACGCCGAGCAGGCTGTAGGCGCAAATGGAGAGCAGGATATGTGCCTGCAGTCCGACCGGTGTCGTATCGGGTAGTACACGTGAACTCGGGATTAGCACTTCCAGCAACAGACTAATGGCCGCCAGCGGATACAACAGCAGGGTCAGGTTTTCGAGGGGGCTGTTGAGCGTACCAATAAGTACAAACAGGGCAATCATCCAGGCAACCAGTGACACGGCATGAAAAAACCCCAGATTCAGTCCGGCACCGGTATGCATCAACTGGTAAAGTACCACGGCATGCAACAGCAGTGCGGCAATTCCGAGTAGCTGCCCCTGTATTTTTGCCCGCAAACGACCCGCGTCCGGCTGGTGTAACAGGCCAAATGCGACGCGGCTGGCAGCGATGAAATACAGGGCACAGGCAAGACTGCCAGTAAAAACAGGGTTCACAATTGGGTTCCGTTCCGGGACATATCTGCATGATTGCACATCTGCCCGATGGGTTGAAGCTGTTACATTTGCAGTCGTTATCGCCGCCAAATTGGCACGCGGGCACGCTTGAGGTTACTTAAATCACAGTTGCCTTCAGATATAATAGCCCGCACTTACTAACAGAAAAGATTCAAGGCTTTAAATTCTTATGTTTGACAATCTCTCCGGGCGCCTCGGGCGCGTTCTCAAGGACCTGCGCGGCCAGGGCCGTATCAGCGAAGACAATATCGGCGGGGCGTTACGTGAAGTGCGTATGGCGCTGCTGGAAGCCGATGTCGCATTGCCCGTGGTCAAGGACTTTATAGAGCATGTTCGCAGCCGTGCGGTTGGCCGTGAAGTTGCCAGCAGCCTGACGCCTGGTCAGGCCTTTATCGGTATTGTCCGTGATGAGATGGTAAGTCTGATGGGGGCTGCCGCCACACCTCTGGACCTGAATGCGGCACCGCCGGCCGTGATTCTGCTGGCCGGCTTACAGGGCGCCGGTAAAACTACTACCGCCGTCAAACTGGGCAAGTGGATCAGCCGCGAGCAAAAACGCAGTGTCCAGCTGGTGTCCTGTGACGTTTACCGGCCGGCGGCAATTGATCAGCTGCACGCATTGGCGCGCCAGGCCGAGATTGACTGTTTGCCATCGGATATTAATCAACAACCACTGGCCATCGCGGCAGCGGCCGTGACGCAGGCACGGCGGCAGGGCACAGAAGTCCTGATTGTCGATACGGCAGGTCGCCTGCATGTCGATGCCGACATGATGACCGAGATCAAGGCATTGCATGAGCAGTTGGGGCCGGTCGAGACGTTGTTTGTGGTCGACAGCATGATGGGTCAGGACGCCGTGAATGCAGCGCGTGCGTTTAATGACGCCCTGCCGTTGACCGGCGTGATACTGACCAAGGTCGATGGTGATGCCCGTGGTGGTGCGGCATTGTCTGTACGGCATGTCACCGGCAAACCAATCAAGTTTCTTGGCAGCGGTGAAAAATTTGATGAACTGACACCATTTCATCCGGATCGTGTCGCCTCGCGTATTCTTGGCATGGGCGATGTGCTCAGTCTGATTGAGGACGTCGAGCGCAATACTGATCGCGCCCAGGCGGAAAAAATGGCCGCCAAACTGAAAAAGGGCGGTTTCGACCTGAATGATTTTCGTCAGCAGATTACCGAGATGAACCGTATGGGGGGTATCGGCAGTATGCTCGATAAACTTCCGGGCATGAGTCAGTTGCCGCAGGCAGCGTTGCAGCAGGTTGACGACAACAAGTTCAATCGGCTGGGTTGCATTATCGATTCCATGACCATGAAAGAGCGCCGGCGTCCGGAAATTATTAACGGCTCGCGCAAGAAGCGTATTGCCAGCGGTTCCGGCAGTTCAATTCAGGAAGTCAACAAACTTTTGAAACAGTTTGGTCAGATGCAAAAGACCATGAAGCGCATGAAGAAAAAAGGCGGTTTGCAGAATATGCTGCGTGGCATGGGGGGTAAAATGCCGCCCGGTAGTTTCCCTGGCTGATCTTCGCGAGTTAATAGATAACGAATCAGAATCAGGGAATATTCGGTTAAATCAGGACTGTTCCCATATCAATAATCCAGAGGATGATCTGCCAGAGTCTGATATCAATACAGCTCTGCAACACCATGAACGACGATACCGAAAAGAACGCGCTGCACTATCACCGTTATCCCCGTCCGGGCAAGATTGAAGTAACGCCGACCAAACCACTGGCCAATCAACGCGATCTGGCTCTTGCCTACAGCCCCGGTGTCGCTGATGCCTGTGAGGCTATCGCGGCTGATCCCGGCAGCGTGGCAGATTATACCGCCCGCAGTAATCTGGTTGCCGTGATTACCAACGGTACGGCCGTGCTGGGACTGGGTGATATTGGTCCGCTTGCAGCAAAGCCGGTTATGGAAGGCAAGGCTGTCTTATTCAAGAAGTTTGCCGGTATTGATGTCTTTGATATTGAGATCAATGAACGCGATCCGGACAAGCTGGTCGACATTATCGCCAGTCTGGAGCCAACGTTTGGTGGTATTAATCTGGAAGATATCAAGTCGCCGGAATGTTTCATGGTCGAGGGTAAATTGCGTCAGCGCATGAACATTCCGGTGTTCCATGACGACCAGCATGGCACTTCGATTATTGTCGCGGCGGCAATCCTGAACGGCTTGCGCCTGACCGGTAAAGATATCAGCAAGGTCAAACTCGTCAGCACCGGTGCCGGTGCCGCAGGTATTGCCTGTTTAAAGGTACTGGTCAGTCTGGGTTTGCCCAGGGAGAACATGATCATTCTGGATCGTGACGGCGTGTTGTATCACGGGCGCCGCGGTGGACTCGATCCGCACAAGCGTCAGTTTGCAATCAAGACTGATATACGCACCCTTGGTGAGGCCTTGAAAGATGCCGATATATTCCTGGGCTTGTCCGGTCCCGGTATCATCAAGCAGGAGATGATTCGTGGCATGGCACCGGATCCGCTGGTGCTGGCGCTGGCCAATCCAATCCCGGAAATCATTCCCGAGGAAGTCTTTGCCGTGCGGCCGGATGCGATTATTGCAACCGGGCGTTCGGACTATCCGAATCAGGTCAATAATGTTTTGTGTTTCCCGTTTATTTTCCGCGGTGCGCTGGATGTCGGTGCGACCAGCGTCAATGAAGAAATGAAAATTGCCTGTGTGTATGCACTGGCGGACATGGCGATGGAGGCGGCGCCGGATACGGTGGTGGCTGCCTATGGTGGTGCCAGCCTCAAATTTGGCCGCGATTATCTGATTCCGAAACCGTTTGACCCGCGCCTGATTCTGAAACTGGCACCGGCGGTGGCCAGGGCGGCGATGGACAGTGGTGTGGCAACGCGGCCAATTGCAGATCTTGGCGCTTATCAGCAACAACTGTCACGTTATGTGTTTGAATCCGTACTGGTGATGCGGCCGTTGTATGAGCGTGCCAAGGCCGAGCCGAAACGGCTGGTCTACGCCGAAGGTGAATTGCCCATTGTACTTCGCAGCGTCCAGGGCGTACTTGATGAAAAACTGGCCCGGCCGATTTTGATCGGGGATCGTGATCGGATTGCCAGCCAGCTCAGCCAGCTGGGCTTGCGTATGCGCCTGGATGACGATGTTGAAGTGGTGGCACCGGCAGCGGCGGGCGGCAGTAATACACTGACGGCTAGCCGCCTGATAATGAACGGCTTTGCGGATGGATTAATCTGCGGTCTGGAAGGACCGTTTGCCGGGCATTTACAGCTGACCACACAAAATCTGGGACTGGCACCCGGGGTGTCGCAAGCGGCGGCATTGAATATTGTCATTGTAAAAAAAGGCGTGTTTTTTATTTGTGATACAGCGGTAACGCCGGAGCCGAATGCTGAACAGCTCGCCGACATGACATTGATGGCCGCTGATGTAGTCCGCCGGTTTGGCATGACGCCACGGGCGGCGTTGTTGTCGCATAATAATCTGCCGGGCCCGGAGGATGCCTCGCAACGTCTGGCTGATGCCCTGGCATTAATTCTGGAACGTGAACCGGAATTACAGATTGATGCAAATATCCGCGCTGATCTGGCGCTGGATCAGACTATCCGTCAACGTATCCGGCCGGATTCACGCCTGCGCAGTGAGGCCAATTTACTGGTAATGCCGAATATAGATGCGGCCAGAATCAGTTATGATTTGATCAAGACACTGGAAAATGCTGTCACTATCGGGCCGGTAATGCTCGGGCTTGCGCATCCGGTGCATATTCTGACTTCATCAGCCAGTGTGCGCCGCATCATGAACGCCAGCGCGCTGGCAGTAGTCGATGCACAGGTATGTGCAGCGGCACGGCAATAGCCTGCGAATATATTGCCGGCAAGGCCTGAATTGACAAGCCAGTGTGTATCACAGGAGCAAGCCGAAACCATGCAGTATGCAATCAGCGTCAGTAATCTGGGCAAGGATTATGGCGCGGTACGGGCACTCGATAACATCAGTTTTACAGTGCCCGGCGGCAGTATTTTTGGACTGCTGGGCGCCAACGGTGCCGGTAAAACGACGGCACTGGCGATTCTGCTGGGCTTGCTGACTCCGACCCGGGGTACGGTTACAGTACTTGGAGAAGACATGTTGCAGCACCGGTATCGTGTCTTGCCACGCATGAATTTCTCTTCCCCGTATGTAGATCTGCCGCAACGGCTGACCATCGATGAAAACCTGAATGTGTATGCGCATTTGTATGGCGTGCGTGACCGGCGTGCGCGCATCGACCAACTGATCACAGAACTCGACCTGCAGACGCAGCGTCACCGCCCGTGTATCAGTCTGTCCGCCGGGCAGAAAACCCGTGTGGCGCTGGCCAAGGCGCTCATCAATTCGCCGGCATTATTGCTGCTGGATGAACCAACGGCTTCACTGGATCCGGATACAGCAGATCGTATCCGCCATTATTTGACTGATTATCAGCAACGCAGTGGTGCCACGATCATACTGGCATCGCACAACATGCATGAAGTCGAACGTATTTGCGATGAAGTCGTCATCATGCGCGCCGGACGTATAGAGGATCGCGGCCAGCCGCAGGCGCTTATAGGCCGTTATGGCCGGACCAGTCTTGAGGAGGTATTTCTGCAGGTGGTAAGGACCGGGGTGTCTGCATGAACAATTATGAAGACAGTATTCTGCGCGCCCTGCCCGGTGCCGGCGAGCGAATCAGGGGAATGTTGCTGCGTTATGTTTATTTGCTGCGCGGCTCCTGGCCACGCATGCTGGAGCAGATTTACTGGCCGACCGTGCAGATGATTATCTGGGGTTTTATCACCGAGTTTTTTGCAACCAACAGTGACTATGTCGCCCAGGCAATCGGTGTATTGCTGTCAGCGGTGTTGCTCTGGGACGTGTTGTTTCGCGGACAACTGGGGGTCTCAGTGGCGTTTATGGAGGAGATTTTTGCACGTAATCTGGGTCATTTGTTTGCCAGCCCGCTGCGGCCACATGAGCTGATTGTGGCACTTCTGACCATCAGTTTCCTGCGCACAGTGGTTGGAGTGGGCTGTGCCGCGTTACTGGCAATTCCGTTATATCAGATCTCGGTATTCGAAATGGGCTGGCCGTTGCTCGCATTCTTCAGCCAGCTACTGGTGTTTGGCTGGGCAGTCGGCCTGTTCATGAGTGCCCTGTTGTTACGTTATGGACTTGGCGTCGAAAGTCTGGCCTGGGCGTCAATATTTGCATTGGCACCCATTAGCGGAATTTATTACCCAATCGACACGCTGCCGGCATGGTTGCAGCCACTGGCATGGTCGATTCCTCCGAGCCATGTCTTTGAAGGCATGCGTGCTGTGTTGTTTACCGGCAACTTTGAAACCACTTTATTCTACTATGCAATCGCATTGAATCTGTTCTATATTCTGCTTACCGCATGGATATTTGCCCGGACATTCAAGCTGGCCAGACGCCGGGGATTGTTGTTGCAGGTTGGTGAATAACCCACTATACCGTGCCTTCGCAAAACTGGTAACCGCATCGCAAAAACAGCGGTTTTAATGCTAAAAATAAGCAGCTTCTGCTATAGACTCATGTTATGCTGACGGCTTGCAGGCTGGAAAAACAACAAGCCCGGTACATAAATACCGGCTGTGTCCCGGCAAATTGCAACTGGCTGGCAAAAGATTTCCAGCTGACATCAGTACTAATTTATCGGGGAGTGGCACAGCAGTGCCGACTCATAAATCTTTTAATCAACAATCCAGGGGAATCCTCTATGGCAATTAAAGCTATCAAGGAAAAGCAGACCAAAGCGCAGATCGTTTCCGATATTGCTGACACCACCGAACTGACACGTGCCCAGGTACGCAGCGTATTGACTGCATTGGCAGATCAGGCCAAGTCCCATCTCGTCAAGCGTGGTTCAGGTGAATTCAGCATTCCTGAAATGGGCGTGAAACTGCGTCGCAAGGAACAGCCTGCCCGCAAGGCACGTAAAGGCGTGAACCCGTTTACCGGTGAGCCCATGACCATCGCGGCCAAGCCGAAGTCCATTACGGTGCGTGCTTCTGTACTCAAGGCCTTGAAATCTGATATTCAGTAATATTCTGTAAATACCGGTAGCTGCGGCCACCGGTTAAGAGCAAATAAAATTTATCACAGCTTTGAGCAGGTTCGATCAGGATCTGTCGGGACTGTGAATCCTGTTCAGGAATATTTTCAGTGGCGGCAGAGCCTTTCTGCCGCCGGTTTTTTTGCCCGGTATCAACTTCTGATATCAGTGTGGACGGCTCGCGGCCAGCAGAAATGCCAACAGCAGTAAAATAAACCACGCCAGACTCCATTGCGCGATCGATAATCCCAGAAAAGTCCAGTCAATTTCCGCGCATTCGCCCGAGCCGGTCAATATCATTTTCAGCGCATCCAGTAGCGGGAATACATCCAGCATATAGTCCAGTCCCGGGCCACATTGCGGCACCTGATCCGGCGGCAGATGCTGTAACCAGATTTGCCGGCCGGCAATGGCTGCACCCGTCAGCGCAGCAACAGTGGCAAAGCCGGCATAAATCCAGCGACCGGTGCGGCCTGGATTATGAATAGCCGCGATAGCGGCAACAATCAGTAACGCAAGGAAAGCCAGCCGCTGCAAAATACACAATGGACAGGGTTCGAGTCCTTCGACAAACTCCAGATAGTAGCCAGAACCAAGCAAGACTGCGCATATCAATGCAACGGTAAAAAATATCAAGCGTGAATTGGGCATATTTTGCCTTGTTTGATAGTTAATGGTTTATTGGACGTGGTTTCAAAATTCAGTCTGCAAGATACTGGCAGATTCTGCTATCCAGCCAGTATTCAGGTTGCCGGAACGTCCCGCCGACAAAACCCACATGACCACCATGTGTTGATATTTCGAGTCTGGTGGATGTCGAGAGTTCGCTATCGGCGGGGATGGCTATGGGTGACAGAAACGGATCATCCAGCGCATGCAGTATCAGCGTTGAGCAGCGAATGTCGGGCAGGTACTGGCGTGAACTGCTTTGGGTATAGTAATCATGTACGTCAGCAAAGCCATGTAATGGTGCGGTTATTGTATTATCAAACTGATAAAAGGTTTTCTGCTGTTTTAATTCGCGCAGGGGTAATGGACATTCGCCGGCTGACAGATGCCGGCTGAACTTGTCGTACAGTTTGCGTTGCAGACTCCTGATTAACCACCATTGATATATACGTGAAAAGCCACAAGCCAGTCGATCCGCGCCTGCAGCCAGTTCAAACGGTACCGATACAGCAACAGCTGCATTCAGCGATGTTTGCGAGCCTTGTTCTCCCAGATACTTAAGCAGGACATTGCCACCCAGTGAAAAGCCGATGGCAGCGGTTCGAGACGGTTGTTCACGCTGCAGAAGCTGCATCAGTACTTCATTGAAATCAGCTGTATCGCCTGAGTGATAACCGCGCGCAAGCCGGTTATGTTCACCACCGCAGCCGCGAAAATGCATTAATAACGTACGCCAGCCCTGCATGGCCAGTTTCTGCATCAAAGCCGGAATATAGTGCGATTGCGAATCGCCCTCGAGCCCATGCAGCAGGATGCACAGGCCTTTAGTATTGACTGCAACTGGGGGCACATACCAGTCCAGATCAATAAAATCGCCATCAGCGAGTTCCAGCCGTTCGCGTCGTAGTGCCATGCGTGGCTGGTGGCGAAACAGAAATGGCCACAGGGTTTGCAGGTGCGGGTTGCTCAGCCCGCTTGCAGGTTTAAAGTCCGAGTTACAAGCCCGGCCCTGTTGCTTAGTCATCTATGCTGCGTTTCAGGATGTCGGCATAGGCGTCAATACGGCGATCACGCAAATATGGCCAGAGACGGCGCAGACGCTCACAACGTTCCAGATCAAGTGTTGCGACAATCACTTCGGCATTCTGAACACTGGCCTGTTGCAGGATCTCGCCCTGCGGCCCGCAGATAAAACTGGAGCCCCAGAACTGTGCGCCATGCTGACTGTCAGTGTCTGTTGCTCCGGGTGCGGCTTCAAAACCAATCCGGTTACTGCTCATTAGCGGCAGATTATTCGCAACGGCATGGCCGCGCTGTACAGTAATCCAGGCCTGGCGCTGGCGTTCCTGCTCGTCACTGCCATCAGCCGGATCCCAGCCGATGGCACTCGGGTAAATCAAAACCTCGGCGCCGGCCAGTGCCATTAGTCGCGCGGCTTCCGGATACCACTGATCCCAGCAGACCAGCACACCCAGCTTGATATCGCCCAGCTGAATCGGTTTGAAACCGAGATCACCGGGAGTGAAATAGAATTTTTCGTAATAACCGGGATCGTCGGGAATATGCATTTTACGATAGCGCCCGACCAGTTCGCCGTTACGGTCTATCACCACAGCAGTATTGTGATAGAGACCGGCATTGCGGCGCTCAAAGATGGAACCCACAATGGCTATATCATGTTCCCGTGCAGCGCGTTGCAGGGTTTCAGTGCCAGGTCCGGGAATTGACTCGGCCAGATCAAACCTGTCCGGATCGGCGCTTTGACAGAAGTAGGGCGTAGTATGCAATTCCGGTAACAACACCAGCTGCGCGCCTTGCCGGTGCGCATCGGCGATGGCTTCCAGTGAGCGTTCGAGGTTGGCCTGCTTGTCGTAGACGCCGGCAGCATGCTGGGCAACGGCAACGGTTAATGTACGTGTCATTACGTTTAACTCTCAGTATTTAAGCAGCCGTATTTTGTGCAGGAGCGCAGCTTGCTGCGCGAATCGATAGTTGCTTCGCCCGGTAAACCGGACTCTTACAGAAAACAGGTTGTATCCAGGTTATGCTTAAGGAAGCTCTGATTAAATCAGAGCTTCCTTAGCCAGTTGCATCGTGGCGCAATGCAGGGCACCACCTTGCGCCAGCATTGCCCGTGCATCGATACCAATGATTTCCCGATCCGGAAAAGCTGATTGTAACTGCTGCAGTGCTTCGACATCAGCCGGCACGGCATATTGTGGTATCAGTACGCGCTTGTTGATGATAATAAAATTCGCATACGAAGCCGGCAGCCAGTCACCGTCTGCAGATTGCAATGCGCCGGCAGAAGGTAACTCGATCAATTGATAAGGCTTGCCATTGCGTTGCCGCAAACCCCTGATCTGTTCAGCCATGCGGCTGAGTTCAGCATGATTGGGATCACTTTTATCAGAACCTGCTCCGGCATAAGCAATCGTATCAATGCTGCAAAATCTGGCCAGCGTATCTACATGACCATCGGTGTCATCGCCGCTCAGATAGCCTGCTTCCAGCCACAAAATGCGGTCACAACCGAATTGTTCGGCAAACAATTGTTCCCAGTCAGCCCGCTTCATGCCGGCGTTACGACTTGCGCCAAGCAGGCAACAATCAGTTGTCAACAGACTGCCGGCGCCGTCGGTGTCGATACTGCCGCCTTCGAGAGTGACCTTGAGGCTATCAACTTTGTTGCTGTCAAAAAAGCCGGTCGCTGCCAGTTGCCGGTTAACCTGATTATCCAGCTCAGCAGCAAACTTGCCGCCCCAGCCATCAAACTGAAAATCCAGCCACCGCCAGTCCTGGCCATTCGCCACGGCCAGTGGACCATAATCACGAATCCAGGTGTCATTATAGGGTATGGCGATACAGCGCACGTTGGCGCTATCGACCGCAGCAGTCTGCAGCAGTTGGTCAACATGTTTGATATGCGCACTATCCTGGCATAGCAGCCATACCGGCTGTACGGCGGCTGTCGCCGCTACCAGATTGACATAGACCGGCTCAATTGCATTCAGACTGCTGGCCCAGTCGGTCGATTCATGCGGCCACGCGAGCAGCAAGGCGGCCTGTGGTTCCCATTCAGCCGGCAACCGGCGAGGCAGACGGGGGGTCATGCGGCGGGTTCGGCGGTGAATGTCACGCTATCACCACTAACATTGTCGCGATGGGCAACGCTGATATTGGCAGCGGCGACGGCGAGCAGCCGCACTGCGCCGCCAGCGCCACCGGTGGCCTGTAAGACTGTGCCGACGCGTTGGCCATTGGCTGCATACAGTGGTGTTGCCGGTGCGGGCAGGGGAGTCGACGTGCTGGCCAGACGCAGCTGCTGCTTCAATTCGCCGCGGAAATGCAGTCGCGCAACGATTTCCTGACCCGGATAACAGCCTTTCTGATAATGCAGCCCGCCAAGATGGTCCAGATTCAGTTCCTGCGGCAAAAACAATTCGGCCGTTGCGGTTGTCGTTTGCGGTAATCCGGCCTCGATATCAAGCCGGCGCCAGTATGTATGGGCAGCAGGCTGAAATACATGCTCGAGTTGTTGCCAGTGCCTGATGATCGCTGCCACGGGTCCCGCGAGTAAATAACGGCTGCCAGTGTTTGCAGTGGTTGCCATCGGCATCTGTATGACATTGACATCATTGCAACTGATGACATGCCATGGCCGGTTGGGCAGGCTGCCCAGGTGCTGTGCCAACAGTCTGGTGGCATCGCTGCCACTGACTCCAATACTTGCATAATCCTGGCGGTGGTCTGTTAACGTGACCTGCGCGCGCAGAACAAACATCTGCAATCGTTTCAGTAGTGCAGCGTGCTGATCGGCACTGACGAGCAGGCGCAGGCCATCGTCCCGGCGACATAACAGAATGGTTGCCAGTACCCGGCCTTTGGGATTGCACCAGGCAGTGAGCATGGCCTGATCTGGAGGCAGGGATTCAATATGGCCGGTAAACTGGCCATGCAAAAACGCAATCGCATCAGTGCCGGTGATATCAATAATGGCCTTGTCACTGAGTTCACTCAGGCTATTGATGTCCAACGGCTGCCCGGTCTCAGCAGCGAGGTTTTGTTGACGCAGAAAGTCGGTCCAGTTCATGGACGGGGATTGTAACCGAGACGGTGCGGTTTGACAGCGCGAATACGTCCCGGCTCAGTGTCGGCTTTGTTGATTACGCAAGTGATCGATGATGTCGATATAGTGCGCCGGCGGGGCTTGTCGTTGCATGATCCAGTCGAGGATGTCCTGGTCAATTTCGTCAAGCAGGGCGGTGAAGCTTTGTTGCAGTTCGATACTGGCAGTCGGGTAATACTGTTCCAGAAAGCCGCCGAGTAACAAATCCATCTCCCGCATGCCACGCCGGCAACGCCAGTGGAGTTTCGACATCTGGTTCATCCGGTATTGCCTGTCGGCAGCTTACACGCTTCTTTTGACCATTAACTTTTTCACTTCTGCTATAGCCTTGGCCGGATTCAGACCTTTCGGACAGGCATTGGTGCAATTCATGATCGTGTGACAACGATAAAGTTTGAATGGATCTTCCAGATCATCAAGCCGTTCGCCGGTATGTTCATCACGGGAATCTGCGATCCAGCGATACGCTTGCAGCAATACGGCCGGGCCGAGATAACGATCGCTGTTCCACCAATAGCTGGGGCAGGCGGTTGAACAACAGGCGCAAAGAATACACTCGTACAAGCCATCAAGTCTGGCGCGGTCTTCTTTGGATTGCAGGCGTTCACGATCCGGTGGCGGCGGGGTCTGCGATTGCAACCACGGTTTCACTGACGCGTACTGCGCATAGAAGTGGGTCAGATCCGGCACGAGATCCTTGACTACCTGCATGTGTGGCAGCGGGTAAATCCTGATATCACCTTCAATTTCTTCAATCGCTTTCGTGCAGGCCAGGGTATTGGTGCCGCCGATATTCATGGCACATGAGCCACAGATACCTTCGCGGCAGGAACGCCGGAACGTCAGTGTTGAATCAATTTCATTCTTGATATAAATAATGGCGTCCAGCACCATTGGCCCGCATTTATCAAGATCGATTTCATAACTGTCAACACGCGGATTCTCGTCATTGTCCGGGTCCCAGCGATAAACCAGAAAACGCTTTTTCCTGCTGGCGCCTTCGGCAACACTGAAAGTTTTGCCGGGTCTGATTTTCGAATTTTTGGGTAAGGTAAATTCAGCCATTCAATCGTTCCTCGTAAATAGCGAACCGTGAACCGTGTAGTGTGCGGACGACCATCCGCGGTTCACAATTCACGTCAGTAAACTCGTTTCTTCGGCGGTATAACTTCTGCCTCATCGGTCAGTGTGTACATATGCACCGGCCGGTAATCAAATTTCACTTCGCCTTTGTCGCTGATCCAGGACAACGTGTGTTTCATCCAGCTTTCGTCATCGCGGTCGGCATAATCTTCACGTGCATGGGCACCGCGACTTTCCGGTCGATTCGCAGCAGAATGGATGCTGACAATTGCATTGCCGAGCAGATTGTCGAGTTCCAGCGCTTCAACCAGATCAGTATTCCAGATCATCGATTTGTCATTAATCCTGACATCACTGAATGAACTGAATACGTCAGCCATTTTATCGATGCCCTGTTGCAGGGTTTCACCGGTACGGAAGACAGCGGCATCGTTTTGCATGGTGCGTTGCATGTTGTCCCGGATTTTTGCCACCGGTGTCTTACCGTTGTTATGACGAATCTTGTCCAGCCGTTCAAGGGCGGCGTCGGTGCAATCGTCGGGCAGGGTCTTGTGCGGCTGACCGGGCTTGATAACTTCAGCGCAACGCTTGGCAGCAGCACGCCCAAACACAATCAGATCCAGCAGCGAGTTTGAGCCCAGGCGGTTGGCGCCATGTACCGAAACACATGCAGCCTCACCGATGGCCATCAGTCCGGCCACAACGTGATCCGGATCGCCGTCCCTGAGCGTAACAACTTCACCCTGGTAATTAGTTGGAATACCGCCCATGTTGTAATGTACCGTCGGAATTACCGGAATCGGCTCCTTGGCAACATCGACGCCGGCAAAAATACGCGCCGACTCGGCAATGCCGGGCAAACGTTCATGTATGACGTCCGGGCCAAGATGTTCAAGGTGCAGATGAATATGATCCTTGTTCTCGCCGACACCACGGCCTTCGCGAATTTCAATGGTCATTGACCGGCTGACAACGTCACGCGAAGCCAGATCTTTTGCGCTCGGTGCATAACGTTCCATAAAGCGTTCATTCTGGGAATTGGTCAGGTAGCCGCCTTCACCACGAACGCCTTCTGTAATCAGACAGCCGGAACCGTAAATACCGGTCGGATGAAACTGGATAAATTCCATGTCCTGCAACGGCAGGCCGGCACGCAGAACCATGGCATTACCATCACCTGTGCAGGTATGGGCGGAAGTGCAGGAGAAATAGGCACGGCCATAACCGCCTGTAGCAAGTACGACATTATGGGCGCGGAAGCGATGCAGGCTGCCATCTTCAAGATTCCATGCCAGTACACCGCGACAAACTCCTTCATCATCCATGATTAAATCGAGCGCAAAGTACTCAATGAAGAACTCGGCCTCATTCTTCAGTGATTGCTGATACAAAGTATGCAAAATGGCATGACCGGTGCGATCTGCAGCAGCACAAGTGCGTTGTGCAGTGCCTTCGCCGAAGTTCGTTGTCATGCCGCCAAACGGCCGTTGGTAAATTTTGCCGGCATCTGTACGCGAAAACGGGACACCATAGTGTTCGAGTTCGATCACTGCCTGCATCGCGTTTTTGCACATGTATTCGATCGCATCCTGATCGCCAAGCCAGTCAGATCCCTTGATGGTATCGTACATATGCCAGCGCCAGTCATCTTCACCCATGTTACCGAGCGCGGCACTCATGCCACCCTGGGCAGCAACAGTATGGCTGCGGGTCGGGAAGACCTTGGTAATACATGCTGTTGATAAACTTTCGGCTGCCATACCAAAAGTGGCACGCAGGCCGGCACCACCGGCACCAACAACAACAACATCATAAAAATGATCAATGATGGTATAAGCGTTCAAATCAGCCTTGGACATAATAATTAACCTTACAGGCCCAGCGATACTTTAAGAATGGCGATGATTGCCGCTATTGCAGCTGTTACGGCAACAAATTTAACCAGCACCAGTGACAGGACTCTGAGCCAGCCAAGATGCACATAGTCTTCAATGACGACCTGTACGCCGAGCTGGGCATGATGAAACAAACTGATCATCAACAGAATCAGCAACAGACTGACAACGGGTGATTGTATCCAGCTGACAACAGCAGCATGCTCGGCGCCAATCATTCCAAGCAGGGATACAACAAACCACAACGTTAATGGCACCAGTGCGACACCGGTTAACCGTTGCCACCACCAGTGCATTACCCCGTGTTTGGCTGAACCCAGACCACGTGCCTGTTTGAGAGGGGTGCGCAGGTTCATGCCCCACCTCCCATTTGCATGATGACCAGTATCCAGGTGATTAACGTCAACACGACAGTGGTTGCCACGACGGCATATCCAGAGATATAGGTTGATTTCAATTCCAGACCATAGCCGGCATCCCAGAACAAATGCCGTATACCGTTGGCAAGATGATAATACAGCGAGGCAACCCAGCCGAATATCAGGAGTTGACCTGGCCAGCTACCTAGCAGGGCTTGCGCACGGGCATAACTTTCCGGACCAGCGGCAACAGCCAACAGCCAGTAACACAAGACCAGCGCACCGAGACTCAGGAATACGCCTGTAACACGGTGAGTGATGGATAATACCGAGGTCAGTTGCGGCTTGTAGACCTGTAAATGTGGCGATAAAGGCCGTTGTCTGGCAGTCATCTCGGGCTACCTGTTTTTATATTGGGTTGTGTATTTACCAGCAGTGTAATCGAATCTGTCTGCTGGCAGCTCAGAAATCTATACAACGCCCGCGGCGTTCCCAATCACCATAGCGAGTGGGTTCCGGACCCTTCGGTCCGCCGAATTCCTCGGCCTGCTTGTCATCAACAGTTGCAGCAGTTGTATCAGCAGCAGGTGTCACCGGATTTTTTTCACCGCTATGAGTCAGAGGCGGCATTGGCTTGTTTTTTTTCATCCGCAAGTGATTTTTCTTCTAAATGTTGAACTGTGCAAAAGAACACGGTTAAAGTATATTTATAAATACTTGTATTAATTATGGAGCCGGTTCAGGCGGCCCGGCGATCATGCTCTCCGGGGTTTATTTTAACCCAGAAAGCATAATCTCAACGAGGTTAATTTCGCTGCGGCAGTCACGCCAAAATGCCGATAAAGGCGCTAGTATCTTTACTTGACCGCATGATTGCAAGACTTGAGGGAACAGTTGATTTATGGGCGGGAATGCCTTTACACAGCCAATCCGGATTCGGTTACGGCCCTCCCGCCAGCTGTTTGGTGCTTTTTGTATCGTGCATGCCGGTGCGGTTTTCCTGCTGTTTTCGGCCAGTTTACCGCAGCTTGCACAGATATCACTGACAATTGCTGTCTGCTGGCATTTCTATCAAATGCTGCGTTTGCACGTCCTCTTTTCTGTGTCGGATCAACCGCATGAAATCCTGCTGGATAGTCAGCGACGCTGGTGGTTGACCAATCGGCAAGGTGATAGTGAACTGGCGGAATTGCATGCTGATCCGCTGATCCATCCGTGGTTGGTTGCATTGCGATTCAAAACCGGGGCAAAAAAACCCGGGGTAAAAAAATACTGGAACGTACTACTTGTCAAAGACAATACCAATGCCGATAACCATCGACATCTGCGTGTGCACTTACGCTTGACCGGCAATTAATCAGAAGCGGTCTTGGATGCAGATGTCCTTTCCCTGACCCCCATCCCGTCAGAGAAGGGAAATAAATTTTGAAACCACTTCCGGAAAGCTGGTGTCTAGTTTGCCCGACGCTGGCACCGCCAGGCAATCCAGAGTTTGCGCAGTGGCGTTAAAGCATAGCGTTGCTGAATAACCTGACATCCATCCCGGCGTATTTCCCTGATCAAGGCCAGTTCCAGTCGGGCAAAAATCAGCAGATGCAGAACATTTCCGGTGTTTGAATTTCCGAGAGCATCAAATGTTTCTTTAAAACCGGTTTCTGCAATTGCGAACATCTTGTCCAGGTCTGTGATGTTGTCATGTAAACGTCCGAGGCGTTGTTGTTGGGGTATGTTTTGCAGTGTCTGGCTGTAGTGTTGTAATCCTGCCAGGCGGCGAATCAAAGGAGCTTCAGTAGCAGGCCTGGAATTGGTTTGAGGGTTTGAATCGGGTGTGTATGTCTCCGGGTTGGCTGACAGTTGCCACAAGCCTCCCAGTTCCCCGGCAAAAGTTGTCACCATCTTGTCGGGATCAGTCATCGTTAATGATGCCAGTGCGTTATCAAGTGCACGGATATGCCCGGCAAGACAAGTCATCGCTGCTGCCGGCACAAGTTCACGAATTGCAATAATCAGGGGATGCATGGTTGCCGCGTCCTGCGACGTTGACAGGAATTGTTCCAGCCACCAATTCAGCCGTAACCGGGCCACCCCCGGGTCGATGGTTTCAAAGATTATTTTGTTGAGTTCAGCTTCAACTGAATGCAGGGCTACAACTTTTTGGCGTTGTTCAATCGGTAGAAACACACTGGCGTAATAGAGGTTGCTGCCCGGGATGGCTGTCTGTTCGCGCCAATAATCGAGCGTATTGTTGCTTGCATGTCTCAACTGACTGATGCGGTGATGACAGCTGACGCAGTCAACCAGCCAAGTAACTCTTCCGGGGAATTGATAACCGCATCCGCAGTCCAGTCGCCAGGATTGTCAGTGCTGGCAAGATAGCCGTAACTCGCAACGACGCCAGCCATGCCCGCAGCGTGTGCGGCTTCGATGTCACGTTTGGCATCACCCACATAGACACATTCCTGAGCCTGCCAGCCGGTCAGCTCACAGGCACGCAGCAGTGCATCAGCCGCCGGCTTGGGCCGATCCACCTGGTCACCGCAGACAATACAGGCGCACGAGTCCGGCAACTTGCCGAGTCCAATCATGGCCTGGATAAGCGGTTCAGCCAGCCAGGCCGGTTTGTTGGTTACGATACCCCAGTGGCGTTGTTGCCTGGCCAACTCGGTCAATACGGTTTCCATTCCCGGAAATAACTGGCTTTCCCGCTGCAATTGCTCGGCATACAGTGCCAGAAAGCGCTGCCGGCGGGTTTCAAGCATTGCCGGGTCAGTATCCGGGAATGCCATCGCAACCAGTGCCGCACCACCATGTGAGACCACCGGCCGGATCGTGGAAAAATCCAGCGGCGCGCGCCGGTTTTCGACCAACAACCGGTTCAGGGCAGTAGCCATGTCCGGCGCTGTATCGACCAATGTACCGTCAAGGTCGAACAGGACGTGTTTTATGTTGTTACTCATGGTTTGCCATTAATCGTTGAGCGGGCGTCTGGCATGCAGGAGATAATTTACCCCGGGGCTTGAATTGATAAATGCACGGTTCAGGCCCGGCACATAATGCAGTCCGCTGATATCAAGCACTTCCAGGCCGGCTTCGCGGCAACAAGCGGCCAGTTCCGCCGGCCGGATGAACTGCTGATAATCATGGGTGCCCCGTGGCAGCAATCGCAATAAATGCTCAGCGGCAACTATTGCCAGCAGCCATGCTGCCGGGCTGCGATCCAGAGTGGAGAAAAAAATATGGCCGCCCGGCTTGGCCAGTCCGGCGCAGGCCGCAATCACTGCACCGGGGTCATCCACATGCTCGAGCATTTCCAGACAAGTGATGATGTCAAAGTGCCCGGCAGCGTCAGGCAGCAGGTTTTCGCAGCGGCCCTGCCGGTAATCGATAGTCAAGCCACTGGTCTGTGCATGTGTCCGGGCCACGGCAATCAGTTCAGCAGACAAATCCAGACCGGTTACCCTGGCACCTGCCTGTGCCAGGGCCTCGGTTAGTACGCCACCGCCACAGCCGATATCCAGCGCCTGTTGTCCGGCCAGTCTTGCCGGACTGTCTGTTGCGCCAATCCGGTCAAGAATATATTCCAGCCGTGCCGGATTAATGCCGTGCAGGGTTCGCAATGGACCATCACTATCCCACCAGCGGTCAGCATGCTGACCGAAATCATGTTGCCGGGTGTCGTTACTGGTTGCTGCAGGTTTTGTCATGGTCATAATTACTGGCATTCCAGACGGTGAGGTACGCCACAAATGCATTTCAGCAGAATGTGATGTAAGCCACAAAAGTCAGATGGGTGTCCATTCTGCCCTATTGGCCGGAGCTGGATTTTTTCCCATGCATACAGTACATTCATTTATGCAGGTGGGGCGAATTTCCAGCCCCCATAATAACAATATAAATTTCGTGTAATTGTCCGGCCTGCACCGGGTTGGTGTTGGCCACATGGCCGTATGTATGGGAGCAAGTTATGGTAGCGAATGAGCTGAAATTTAACCAGAACAGATTTATACGCACAGGGTTTATGCTTGGAGTATTGGCCCTGGCCTGTGGTTGCGCTACCACGGGTGAACCGGATCCGGCGGATCCGTGGGAAGGGTTTAATCGTGGTGTTTATCAGTTCAATGAAGCTACGGATACCGTGATTTTCAATCCGGTTGGCGAGGTTTATGATGCCATTACTCCCCGTGTGGTAGATGACGGCGTCAGTAATTTCTTCAGTAATCTTGGCGATATTGCCGTTGCCGCGAATGACTTTTTACAACTGGATTTTCATCAGGGAATGACAACGGTAACGCGTTTTGTCCTTAATTCGACACTTGGAGTCGGCGGCATATTTGATTTTTCCGGTACCTACGCCGGTTCTCCCAAGACAGAAAATGACTTTGGTTTGACGCTTGCACACTATGGTGTAGAGTCCGGGCCGTATCTGGTATTGCCACTGTTTGGCCCGAGCAGCGTACGTGATACCAGTCGTTCTGTGGACGGCTTTATGAATCCGTTATTTTATCTGGGCAATCATGACACGTTAAAATACAGTCTGATGGCACTGAATTTTGTCGACATAAAATCAGATCTGGCCAGTACCCAGGGATTGGTTCAGGAAGCGGCGCTGGATGAATATGATTTTGTTAAAAGTGCGTATCTGGAACGGCGGCGGGCGCAGATTGAAGGTGGTACAAATCCGGACATGCAGGATATGGATGCGTATTGATTGGCAATACAATATGAATAGTAAAGAAGGGCACTGTCGTGCCCTTTTTTATTAACGTCGATTTAACCCGATAATTTTTTATTGATCAGATTGTGACAGCCGTTTGTCCTGCAGGTTAATTTGCTCGGCAAATTCCAGTAGACGGGTTTCTGCTGTTGTGGGTACGCCACCATCCAGTGCACTGAGCGCACGTTCCTCCAGCAGGAGCTGGTAAATGTGATCCGCCAGTCGCCGCGAGGCCGGGCTGTCCAGTGCAGTTTCGCGCTCTTCAACTGAAAGCGTGCGCCATTTCAATACAAAGTCATCCATGGTCTGGGCTTGCCAGCTGGGGGTGTCGAGAAATTCACGCATGAGTGCGACCGCGGGATTGCTGGCATCCGCAAGTCGTTGCTGATCCTCGGCTGACATTGCTTCAGTATCAGCGTCGCCAGCATCAGTATCTTGAACTGTACCGCTATCTGATTCGGTGGCATCAGCAGTACTGCTATTTGTTGCTGTAACGGCTGTAGTCGTTGCAGAAGTTTCATCATCACCACCACCCAGCAAAGCGATAGCACCGAATAAAATTGCTGCGCCGGCAACAGCTGCCAGAATCAGATGTTGTTGCGTGGCCAGATTACTTGTCGGTTCAATGTTGAACCCGACATCTTCTGCAGGCTTGTCCAGGTCAACATTGCTGAAGGTCGGACTGCTTTTCGAAGTAGCTGTTTCTGCTGTTGCACTTTCGCCGCCAGCCGACAGGGTATAGTTGGCCTGCGTCAGTGGCTGGTCAGTATTATCAGCGTCCAGCACTGATTCAATCAGCTCGGCACGAGCCTTGCGATAGTCCTCCTGTGACATTCTGCCTTCAGCATAGTCACGTGCCAGTGCGCGCAAACTCAGCTGTGCCATTACGTTTCGCTCTCTTTCACTTCTTCCAGCAACAACCGCAGACCGGTGATGGTATCCGGCTGACCGTTATGGCTGCGCTGCAAGCTCAGTTCACAGTTGGAATGGGCGTCAGAATAGGCACCGCCGCGGGCGTAGAGGCTGTTGCCATCACGAACCCACTCCTGCACGTTGCCGACATAGTTTTTCAGCCCCCAGCCGTTCTGGTGACCAATCGTGACACTCACGGTGCCGGTGCCCTTGAGCACCTGATCGCCCAGTGATACACGACAATTGAAGTCCTTCGGTGGCTGTGCACCGTCGGCGTTGGCGGCATATTCCCATTCGCTGACAGTCGGCAGCCGATAGGTTTTACCGGTGCGATCGGACAGCCATTCAGTAAAGCGAGTGGCCTCTTCGATCGAGATGCCGGTCAAGGGGGCCTTACGATCTTCGGCCTGCGAGACCTCACAATCGCCGCTCAGGTAACAGTATTTATTGTAGTCATTCAGCGAAACTTCATACTTGCTGATGGCAAAACCTGGCTGGTTGTCCGTGCCCGGAACCACGACCATCAACGGGCCACGAATGCGCGCATGGATCAGGTCATAACAAATGGCGCGGGCGCGGCGGCCATAGCTGGCCAGACGGGTAGCGCACTCACGATCACTGGCAATCGGTTCCCATGGCTCGTCCTGCGGACTTTGTGCGGCGGCCTCATCTGTATCCAGCGCACTGATGTCCTGTTCGCGTTGCAACACACGGCTTTCCTGTTGGGGCGGCGCCATACGGCGCTCCAGAACAGCAACGGCGTTGTTGTATTCAGCATTGTCGCGCCAGAGATCACGGGCCTGATTCAGATAATCCTGGGCGGTTTCCAGTTCTTCGTTTGCCAATGCGTCCAGATACTGGTCATACAGTTGACTGGCTGTGGTGATTTGGTTTTCCAGATTCTGCCGGAATTCGAGTACATCCGGGTGATCGGGATTTGTCGCCATGGCGGTAGCAAGAATCGTATTGGCCTGGCTCAAACGGCCATTTTCCAGCGCCGCAGTGGCCTGATCGGCCTGATCCCAGGGTTCCGGTGCCAGACCTTCCTGTAATTCCTGTAACTGCTGGCTGTTCGGGAACACTCGCGTGGCATTGCTGACCAGCCGGCTGGCCGAGGTCGGATCAGCATTGCGCAGGCTGTTGACACGGTTGGTCAATGTGTTGATGTATTGTTGTTGCAATTGGCCGTAACGATCCGGTGCATAGGTGCGCAGTTCCTCGATCTTGCTGTTGACGTCGGCCAGATCAAAACTGATGGCGTTGGCAAATATTTGTTCAAGTTCGCCAGAGTTTGCCTGGACTGTGTATTCCTGCATGGCTTGCTGCAACGTCTGGTTATCCGGCGCAATCTCGAGACCCGACTGGGCCAGGCGTTTCGCACTCTGGTAATCGTCCTGATTGGCACGGCTTTCAGCCAGGCTGGTGTAGGCCTCGGCCATGACTTCTGCGGCGGTGCCGGTCAGGAATTCGTCATCCGCCGGCAGATCCTCACGCAGTTGTTCCAGAGTCATCTGGGCCGAGACAACGTCTTTTGCGCGTGCCTGAATCAAGAGGGTTTCCTTCAAGCCAGCGATTCTGGCCTGCCGTGTTGCTTCTTCACGCTGACGCTGGAACTCGGCTTCATCGGCGCTGACCTGTTCACGTACATTCGCCACGGTAGTTGTATCCGGGACCAGCCGGTCGGCTCGATCCAGCAGGCTTAATGCTTCACTAAAGCGTTTTTCAGACTGCAGTTCAGTGGCGCGTTCGGTAAAGACATCAGCCACTTGCTGACGGACTTCCGCCAGACGGGCAGAATCCTCGGGCAGCAGAATGTCGAGTTGCAGCAGTCTGGCCTGCAGGTCGGCGTCCCAGGCCGGGTCTCCCAGTTGCGGCTCAGCCAGCAGGGTGTCGATGCGTTCCTGCTCCTGTGCCGCCAGTTCGCTGACAGCAGCGTCACGCTCGGCACCTTCCAGGTGGGCAAGGTTGATCTCGACCAGTTGTTCGTTCAGGCGCAGTGCCTGCATCAGTCCGCTGTATTCGCTGGTAAAGGTTTCAGCCTCGGCACGATCACCATCACTGGTGATGGTATTGATACGTTGGTCGAGCAACGGCTCAAACTGTGCGGTTAATTCATCCAGCAACGGATCTTCCGGCGCGATTTCGGCCAGTTCAATAATTTCCGTTTCAACCGGTTTCAGGGCGGCAACTTCAGCCAGCTTGCCGTCACCGAGCGTATCGCGAATACTTATGTCAAGTTCTACGACGCGTTCCTGCCGGGCTATTTCGGCGATGGCACTGGCGAGTTCATCCTGCAGGTTAACCAGACTGACATCGTCCGGTGTCGCGCTCAGACCGGCATCAAGAAATTCCTGTGCGGCTTTAAAGTCACCTTTTTCGATGGACTCTTCAGCAGCGATCGAATACGCATTTGAAAGACGCGGATCCTCAAGCAGGGGATGTTGCGGATCAATCCGGGAAATCTTGTTCAATACCGCGCGAACATCGTTTTCATCCTGGCCCGGGATCAGCTTGTTTTGTTCCAGGGCCGCGATGTAGAGCTTGTTCAGATCATAAAGCCGCTGGTTACGGCTATCAGAAAGCCGCAGGTCCACGGCCCGCAACGCCGCCGAATCCGGATAGAGTTCCTCGGCACGCTTGAGTACGTTACGCGCTGCCTGGAAATTGTAAACTTCGGCTTCGGGATTTACATAGCGGTTGATTTGATCCTCAAAATAGGTCTGAATCACATCCCGCGTCTGATCCGCAATCGTGGCCCTGTCACTGGCTGACAGTTCGTCGAGATTTCCCAGTACGCTTTCAATCTGGCCCGGCTGACCGGTATTGACCTGACCAATGAGGCGCTGGAGTTCCTGCTCATGCAGGTAATTGGTGACCGGCACATAACCACCGATACCCATTGCCAGCAACAGGGCGCCGGTAATGGCATAGGGGTTCTTGTGCAGATTGGCCTTGCCTTCAAACTCCTCAATAAATGTTTCGACATCGGGGCTGCGTTTTTTGCGTTCAAATGCCAGGCCATGCATCAGGCCTTTCATCTGGCGCCGGTTAAGGCCCTTGATGGGTGCCGGCACGAGATTATTTTCGCGTGCAGATGTGGCCGGCAGCTTGTTGAACGGGTGCCGGCCGGTCAGCAGTTCGTAGGTAACACAGGCCAGTGCGTAGATGTCATCACGCGTATCCGGTTCTTCGCCTTCAAGCATTTCCAGTGACGCGTAAGCCGGTGTTAACGCGCCAAGCTTGCCCGGGTCAAACAGGGTTTTTTCACCACCGCCTTCACCCAGCATCGGGTTTTTAACAGCACGGGCAATACCGAAATCGAGCACTTTGACGGTGCCGTCATTGCAGAGAAACGTGTTACCGGGTTTGAAATCGGAGTGGACGATGTTTTGCTTGTGCGCGTAAGCCAGTGCCGCTGCCATGTCGCGCACCATCGGGAACGCCTGTTCAAACGGCAGGCCACCCTTGGGCTTGACGACTTTTTTGATGAAAGTGTTAAGCGGATCACCTTCCATCAGTTCCATGGTGATGAACACCTGGGTGCCGGAACGGCCAATACGGTCGAAGTCATAGACTGTGGCAATGTTCGGATGCGCCAGCCGTTGTTGGCGGCTGGATTCACGTTGCAGCGAGATAAAGGCTTCCGGGTGTTCCTTGAAATCCTCGTTCAGGACTTTCAGTGCCACGTAGGGGTTTTTGTCCTTGGCTTCGACCTTCAGCAGGTCGCGGCCCTTGTACACCTTGCCCATACCGCCGGTACCAAGCACCGCATCAAGGATGAAACGTTCCTTGATTACCGAGCCCGGGCCGAGGCCGCTCAGTTCCGGTGATGATTCGCCGCCAGGTGGTGTCCACGACTTGCCGGTCGAAGGGCTGCTGGTACCGCTGATATCTTCTGTGCCGCTGATGGATGGTGGCGCACTCGGATCTGCTGCGGCACTGATATCAAAATCAATGTCGCTGGTATCACCACCGGTCATGTCGCTGGCGGCGCGGGCTTCGGCCGCAATGTCATCGCGGCTACTGTCCATGACGGTTTTTTCGTCGCCACTGTCTACTTCATGGCGTTCGGTGGCATCTTCATCATCAAGCTCGCGCCGTTCGGTCGGGTCTTCCGAACTTGGCTCCTCGCCTGCACCAATGACCGTTTCCGGCCGTGAGAATACGGTCGCCTGTTCATCAAGTTCATCGCCGGCCTCGGTCAACCGGGCATTGGCACGGCGGAAATCATTGATCTGGCGTTTGAGATCGGCATAAGACTTGTCACTAATCAGGGCTTCATTCAGTGCTTCGTCCAGTTGCACCAGCATCCGGTTCGCCAGCTGCGGCGAACGCGTCAACAGATCATGCAGCTGTTTGCTCAGCTGTTTCTGTTTGATTTTGCCCTGGGACAGAGCCTGTAATGCCGTCTTGAAATCGGCCAACGTAATTCTCCTTACTGCGCTTCAATATCGACCACAATCACCGTGACATTGTCAGCGGCGCGGCGGCTAAGGGTAAGTTCCAGCAACTCGTGACAGGTTTCTTCGGCACTGCCATGCCCGAGCATATCGCGAATTTCGGCATCTTCCAGATGCTTGGTCAGGCCATCACTGCAAAGCAGGAAACGATCGCCGACTTTGAGACTGCACATGTCCATATCAATAAACAGTTTGTCTGCAGCGCCAACAGCCCGTGTAATCATGTTGCCATGCGGATGATTGCTGGCCTGTTCGCGTGTCATCAAACCCTGTTCAACATAAACCTCGACCTGGGAATGATCCGTGGTCATTTGTTGCAGTGTGTTATTTCGTAACCGGTACAAACGGCTGTCACCGGCCCACAAAAACAGACCAACATCGGCGTGGGCAATCATGGCAACGACGGTGCTGCCGATAGTCAGGCGCTGACCGCCTTCTGTGGCTTTTTGAACCAGATGTTCGTTGACTTCAAGAACTTTATCTTCAACAGCATCAACGAATTCCGGCATGCTGGCGCTCTCGGCCAGTTCTTCCAGCGAGCTGACAATCAGGGCACTGGCATAGTCGCCGGCTGAATGCCCACCCATGCCGTCAGCAACAACCCACAAACCTATGTTGCCGCGATCCAGCACGGCATCTTCGTTATGTTTGCGCACTTTACCGACATGCGTCACGGCGCTTGAGCGCCATGCCAACCTGGGTTTCATGCCAGCATTCTGGTTTTCTTCTGTTGCGGCCATCTGCTTTTGCGTCAGTGACGTCCGTCAGGTTCGTGGCTGAAAACGGCTTGATTATTAAATAAACCGTAATTTGTTAACCTTGTTTCAGGTTCGACTCACTGCATTCAATGAGCATGAAGTTTATTTGCAGCGCGCCTTTACTGCGGCCAAATGTTATTCCTGCTCAAGAAAAAACTGCACAACCTCCACCGGATCTTCTGTAAAAGCCCGTCCCAGACTAATCAGACCCTTGCCTGTCAGCGGTATTTCCTCACGCCGCAGGAACGCATCGCCGCTGTCATTAATACGCACATAGGTGCCATTGGTGCTTTGGTCGATAATAAAAAACTTGTCCCGGCGCAGCTCAATCCGTACATGCTGGCGTGATGCCAGTTTTTCATTGATAGGGAGATCGCAGCCCTGACTCCGGCCCATCACCACCGATGAGCGTTCATGATTGAGTATGACATCCTGCTTGTGATAGCGCAGCCGCATCTTGGCGCCCGGCGGCTTTTTTTCGTTCGACATCATGCCGGTCGCCATGCGGGTGACATCTTCCTGTTGCCAGATGATCTCGAAAATTTCGATATCTTCTTTTTTGCCCTTGATCGGGGCGTAATCTACAAAGCGGGTGCTGGCACGCAGGATGGATGGTAATAATTCGATCGTCGACTTGGTCGTCATGATCTGGCGGGCCTTGGCCTGTGCCGCCATACGCGCTGCTACATTTACGGCATCGCCGAAGACATCGCCGCCCTCCATAATGGCCGGGCCGAAATGCATGCCAACACGGATAGACACAGGTTGTTTGGTTTCGCCGCTTTCATTGTTTTCTTCGAGGGTTTCCTGCATTTCACAGGCGGCTGTGGCGGCAGCTTCGGCGTCCGCATAGGTACACATGATTTCGTCACCAATGGTTTTGATGACGGTGCCTTTGTGACGCTCGACAATCTCGGCGATGGTGTCCAGGGTCTCGGCAACAGCCAGCCGTGCCGTATGATCGCCGAGGACTTCATACAGTTTAGTGCTGCCACTGATATCGGCAAACATGATGGCGAGATTAGTGTTTTTTTGCGCCATGTCTTGGTCTGGAAGTGCCCGTCATTAACACATGCCCGTGCTGATTTTTCATCCGGATTGTCGCGGCCGCTCCTGCCTGTGGCTATCTGGAGCAGTTACTCGTCGAATATTCCCGACGTGCCGCAGACCAGATCGACAACCCCCGGTGAACCCCCTGATGCTGTTATCTCAATTCCCGATGCCTGACATCTACTTATCGGGAATTGGTCACACACTACATAAGTTATCATAGCCATTTACAGCGCCCAAGTCATCATTCCAGATGCGACCCCCGAGCGCCGGGAATCCGGCTATCATGGAGGTTGCCTGCAACCGCATTAAGCGGTTGTCGAATCGCCTGTGATCTCGGTAGGATGATACAGAAAATTTACTCAACCCTGACTCCAGACTAATATCCTGATGACTCCAGCCTATAAAATACTTGCCAGTGCCATATTACTTGTCGTAGTTGCTGTGCTGGCGTTTCGTGCGGGCAGTGACGCCAGCATTCGCCAGACACTGGGCCTGGGTGATCCAGAACCCGCTGCCGTTGTAACTGCAACAACCCAGCCCGCCAGCAAATCTGTAGCCGATCCGGCTGGCGCTGCTGAAACCCGGCTGGATTCGGCCTATGTCGCGCGGCTTTTGGCCAATGTTGACCGTAATCAACGCCAGCAATTGCTGGATAATGAAGAATTTTTCAGTCGCTTCGTGCGTCAGGAAGCGGACAACATCGCACTGGTCACGGCAGCACGGGCGAATCAGTTGCATGAAGACGAGAATTTTCGTTTTTTGATGCAGCGGGCCGCCGATAATGTGCTCCGGGAGATGTACCTCAATCAATTGATGCTGGAGCAGTTACCGGGTGATTTTCCGACAGAGCAGCAGGCCCGGGATTTCTACGCGCAAAATGCCGACCAGTTTGAAATTGGCGAGCGTCTGCAAGTCTGGCAGGTCTTCCTGGAGTATCCGCAAGATGCTGATGCCGACGCGCGCAGTGCTACTGAAAAGCAGGCACGGGAGCTATTTGCTGCCATCAAGTCGGGCAAGCAGAAGTTGGCTGAGGTTGCTGAAGCCCATTCCCGGCATCAGCCGAGCCGCCAGAACGGTGGTTTCATGGGGGCTGTCCGTATTGCTAATTTGAAACCTGACATTGCTAACGCGCTGGGCGAACTGGAAAAAGGTGAAATTGGCCTGGCAAGAACAGACCAGGGTTGGCACATTCTGCGCAAGGGGGAGGTGATTGCGCCGGAACAGCTTGAGTTCGAGCAGGTTGAAACACAGGTACGGCGATTCATGGTCAATCGGGCGAAGCAGCAATTCCGTGCTGCCGTGGTGCAGCAGGCGCGTGAACAATATCTGCAAGAAATTGACGCTGCAGATATCAAATCCTGGCAGGACGATTTGCTCAGCAAAGCACAACGCAACTGGGCAAGTGAAGAAGAATAATGCAGTTGCAATGGCATTGATCAAGGCTGGTTGAATGCTGGTACAGACTGATTTGCCGGTTTTATCTTGTCTCTTAAGAGCCATTATTGATATAGTCGCTAAGATTGGGGAGTTATTGATTTTTTTCGTTCTACCAACTTCATTAGCAAACTGAGTCAAAAGTGGATCTAAGCGTATAACGAGGGGGGCGTTTCGCGCAGTCTATGACGGTTTTGCGCAACTACAAGTGCTGGGTGGGGTATGGGTTGTTGGCTACTTTGCTTGGCACATCGGGTGGCCTGGTGGCCGGACCGATCGGTATTCCTGACTCAGCACGTCCAGGCGCGTTGCGGCCGGAAGAAATTGATCGTGATCGCTTGCCGAGAGAGGCTGCTGATCCGGTAATGGACGTCCCGGCGATGATCGATCGGCCGCTCGGCGTGGAAGAGGGGCCGAGAGTCGAGGTGACCCGGTTTGAACTGGTGGGCGCCAATGACTGGCCCCAATACGACGTTGCCGTTGCCGACATAGAAGCCATCCTGGAAGAGCAACGTCTAAGCCGCCCGGAAGGATTCACTATCGGGCTGCTCGATGAAATGACAGCGGAAATCACCAACTACTACCGCGAACGCGGCCTGATTCTGGCGCAGGCGGTGATTCCGGTGCAGACCGTTGAAGACGATGGTGTTGTCAAAGTGGAAGTCATTGAGGGCAAGCTTGGCCGGGTGCTTGCCGAAGGCAATGCCATGTATAGCGAAGCGGTAATGACCAAGCCATTCAAGCACCTGATTGGTAAACCGGTCACCAAGGACGAAATGGAATCGGCGCTTTTGACACTGACGGATTTTCCCGGTCTGACGGTTTTCGGCGTATTTCAGCCAGGCCAGAAAGTGGGTGAGTCCGATGTTGTACTCAAGGTGCAGAAGGAAGATCGGTTTGATTTCGCGCTGCGCGTGGACAACCACGGTACGCCGGAAACAGGCCTGAACCGTGGCCGCCTGACGATCGACTGGAACAACATTACCGGTGGCGCCGACCGCTTGACCCTGACAACACAGCGCAGTATCAACCCGACCAACAGCAAGTTTGCCTCGGCTGATTATGAACGCTATCTCGGGCGTGGTT
>JBBDSJ010000145.1:0-2496 GCA_040905025.1 Gammaproteobacteria bacterium | reverse complement strand
TGCTGGCCCGTTCCAGTGAGTTTCTGCGTACCGGTGAAGTGGAGACTGAGGCGGCGAGTTACGACACGGCTATGGCATCAGTCAGTAACGAGACTGACAGGTTCTATTCACAACTGCTGAAAACCGTACAGGACAATTCGCAGGCCAAGGCCACTCCGGAGCAATGGCTGGCGACCATGCGTAAGTCTGGCGTGAAGCAGGAGGAAATGGATTGGATGGGTATAGAGGAGTTCATGTCCGGCAAGAAGACGGTCACGAAGGATGAGCTGGCAGAGTTTGTTGCCTCAAATCAGGTTGAAATACAGGAAGTGACGAAGGGCGGGGGGCAAGCACCTACCGAAGCCATGTATGATTCTGCTATTGAAGCGTTAATGCGGCAGGATAACCTTGGCTATGATTATGCTGAGCAGGCACTGTCTGATGCTACTAATGAGGACAACTGGCGTGATGTATGGGAAGTCACCGACGAACAAGACGCTGAAATAATCCAGGCATATATTGATGCACAGAAGTCAGTGACAGGAAATTCTACTAAGTTCGGTCAATGGCAACTCCCAGGCGGCGAGAACTACAAGGAGCTGTTGCTGACGTTGCCAGAAAGCCAATCCATGAAGCCGACCGAGCATCCGTCCGGAACTGGGTGGGCGCTTCAACTGCCAGACGGCTCGTTGCTTAAAAATGGTCCGGGAACGGCGTCTCCTGACTCAGTCAGACAGTGGGATAACCTGCGTGACGCGGTAAAATACGGTGTGCCTGCGCACGATAAAACAAATTACCGCTCCAACCACTACGACGAACCCAACATCCTTGCCCATATCCGCTTCAACGAACGTACTGATGCTGACGGCCGAAAGATACTTTTTCTGGAAGAATTACAAAGTGACTTCGGGCAACAAACACGCAAACAAAGACAGGCAATTAAAGACTCTGTTGAAAATAACTTTCAAGATATAATAGATCGTATGGAAAAAGAGGGCGCAATAGAGGTGAATTGTGATTGAGCGAACATTCTTCGTTTATACGCATAGTCGACCAGACACCAATGAAGTGTTTTACGTCGGTAAAGGTACGCGTACTAGGCTTAAACAATATATCCGTGCGACTACTACGGTCCGCCGAAATATATATTGGCGTCGCATCGTAAAAAAGGCTGGATGGTTCAATGTCAAGATTTTTGCCGATTTTTTCGATGAGTGTGATGCTTTCGCCTATGAGCGCGAGTTGATAGCACTATACGGTCGTCGAGTGGACGGCGGAACGTTGTGCAACCTTACGAGCGGTGGAGAAGGGCACGCTGGCCTATCACCAAGCGCAGAGACGCGACTCAAAATGTCAAAAAGTAACCGAGGTATTCCGAAGTCAGAATACGTTAAACAAGCAGTGTCGCTAGCGCAACGAGGCGTGCCGAATCCACCAGAGCAAAACCTCGCTCACTCCATACGTATGAGCGGCCCAAGTAACCCGAACTTTGGCAAGAAAAATTCTCCAGAGACAATAGCTAAACGTGTTGCTACGCGTGGGAATAAATGCTCTGGCGAATCACACCCATTTTACGGCAAGAAGCGTCCGCAGCATGTCATAGATGTCCTCAGGGAGAAGCAAAGCCGCGCCGTTATTGATAATGCTACCGGAACCATTTACCCGACTGTACAGGATGCTGCAACCGCATTTGGTAAGGCGAGCAGCACTATATCACGCTGGCTGCATGGACATCGCCGCAATCCAACATCGTTGGAGTTCGCATAATGGCCTGCCGATACAAGTATAAAGGCAAGATATACGAGGCTGACCAATTTGCTGACGTGTTACTTTCGCTACCTACGAGCGAAGCTGCCAAGTTTATGCCAGACGTTGATTCTTTGCCTAATGCCCCGTTTGTCGGCAAAACTCAATCATGGTCACTTTTAGCCATGAAACGGATGCTCCGCTATGCCGCTGAAAATGGCTTTGATTCCGTGGCCTGGACAACCGGCGAGCAACAGGCTGAACGATATGATTTAAGCCAACAGGTCGACGCGATTCAGTGGACGCGATTGGACAATGGCAGATACCAAATACAAGCAGAAAAAGACGGTAGTTTATTACCGGTGTTTGACGGCGACCGGATAAAAGTAGTCACCGAGCAACAACTACCTAATTATGTCGGAAAAGATGCCGCTGAAAAAATTATCGCCAGCAAGACAGAAGACGGTGATTTGACTGGTGACGATCTTAAAGTGGGCATGGAGGGCATGATCGGGTTCTACGATCAAATGCTCCCGTCCGTGATAAACAAATATGTGAAAAAATGGGGCGGCAGAGTTGGTGCTTCCAAGGTATTTGCAGATTCCGACAGGCCGGCAGACAGCACGACAGACAGGGGATGGAATATGGAAACAGTCCACTCCCTTAATATTACCCCTGCTATGCGTGAATCTGTTTTACGTGGGCAACCGCTGTTCACGCTCCAAAGAAACCGCAAGGACTGGAAGATCGACCCAGACGATGACATGGGCA
>JBBDSJ010000144.1:0-2521 GCA_040905025.1 Gammaproteobacteria bacterium | reverse complement strand
TATGTACGTCCTCTGCAATATCATCAATCTCTTTGATCAAGCGTATGCGATCTGGTTTTGAGAAATTTTTTAGTGACCGTAATGCACTCTTTTTAATCTTTAGAGAGTAGTTCATTCTTGGCGACGTCCCAGTCGATAATATCGTCGTTAAAATCGTCACGAGCTATTTCAGAAGCTACAATATCATCATGATCAGCAATAAAATTAGCAATAGCATCACGCAGCAAATCAGATCCTGACATTCCATTTTGCCTGGCGATGTCTTCAAGTTTTTTTGCTGTATTCATGTCTATATCCGCAATAATTTGCATGGCTGCTGCTCCATAAATCGTTCGGGCTTCAAAATTTACGCCTAATAATCGGTAGTTTCAAGTCAGTGCCAATGCCACATCCAGTGCCTGCCGGTTGGCACGTACGTCATGCACACGAAAATAACGCACACCTGCCTGCGCACCGAGGACCGTTGTCGCGCAGGTAGCTCCCACCAGTTCGGCCGGCACCGTTTCCTGACAGATTGAACCCATGAAACGTTTGCGGCTGGTACCGAGCAAGATGTCATAACCGGTATCGGTAAATACCCCCAGATGCCGCATCAATTCCATATTGTGTTCGCGCGTTTTACCAAAACCTATACCCGGATCCAGAATAATATTCTGTTTCTGACAGCCTGCCTGCTCTGCAGCCCTGGCACGTTCAAGTAGAAAATCGCGGACTTCATTCACAACATTTTCATAGTGTGGATTGTTCTGCATCGTTGCCGGTGTGCCCTGCATATGCATCAGCACAATCGGCACCTGCCGATCAGCTGCCAGTTTCAATATAGCCGGTTCTTCACGTCCCGCAGTAACATCGTTCAGCATGTTGGCACCGGCATCCAGCGCCGTCCCGGCAACTTCGACGCGGGTGGAATCTACACTGATCCGGATGGCCGCAGGCAACTCTGCACGTAACATTTTTATAACAGAGACAATCCGGCGAATTTGTTCTGCAGGACTCACTCGCTCGGAACCGGGTCGCGTCGATTCACCGCCGACATCAATAATCCGGGCACCATCGGCCACCATTTGCCGCGCATGCTCAAGCGCATTGGCTTCTTCATTGAATCTGCCACCATCCGAGAAACTGTCCGGCGTCAGATTCAATATGCCCATAATTTGCTGGTGTCTGTCAGCACTATCCAACATCTGTCTCCCGGGCACGTAATATCCTGGCCATCTTGTCCGTTGCCTTGACCAGCGCATCTATCATGACAGGCTCACCACCAAGATGGCCTGCATCCGGCAACACCAGAAATTCCGAATTTGGCAACGCCTTGTGTACGGCCCAGGAAGCAGACAATGTACAAATCATATCGCGACGGCCATGAATAATTTGTACCGGCACATCCGGGATTTTCTGAATATTATCAAGGATCTGGTTTTCATTAATATAATAGGCATTTCTGGCATAATGCAATTCAATGGCTGCTGACTTGATTAGTTGTGCTTTATCATAGCCATCAAGGCTGAAGTCATCTATTGATGTGTAAGTCACAACCCGGCCAGTCCACCAGCCCCAGGCTTCAGCTGCCTGTTCGGCGATGTGTGTATCTGTATGCTGCAATGCTGAATCCAGTAATTCCATAATATCGGCAGGTGTAGCTTTGAATGTTTGTTGCAGCTGATCCGCCAAAGTCTGTAATCGTAATACAAAGTCAGACCAGTATTCAGGGAAAAATCGTTCTGCACCGCGACCCAGTAACCATTCATAATCACTTTTCCGGGCGAGAAAAGTGCCGCGCAAAATCAGGGCAGACACGCGCTGTGGATATTGCTCGGCATAAAGCAGCGCCAGCGTGGCGCCCCAGGATCCACCGAAAACCAGCCATATATGGATACCCAGTTGTTCACGAATAGCCTCCATATCGGCCAATAACATTTGCGTTGTATTATTTTTCAGATGACCCTGCGGTTCAGATCGACCACTGCCACGTTGATCGAAAATAATAATGCGATAACGGGCCGGATCGAAATATTGCCGGTGCTGGGGTTTGCAACCTGAACCGGGTCCGCCGTGCAGGAAAATTACCGGAATACCCTCAGGATTACCTGATTCTTCAAAATAAATTTTATGACCATCCCCGGTCACATAGTAGTCCTGCGAATTAACCTCAACAGGGTTGTATAGCTCTCTCATTACTTCTCCGGTAATTCAGAAAATGCTTCGCTGACATATTTTTCATAATGCTGCCATCGATTGATAGCGCTGGCATATAGACCCTGACGCACCTGCCAATGGCTGGCTGTCATGATTGGTCTGTCAACTTTACTATAATTCATACAGTTGTCATCCCAGGCCAGACCCATGAATTGCAATAGATTATTTACAGTACTTTCAGGACTTGCAATCAATGCCTCATAGTCCAGTATAAAAATATTGTCATTATAAAACGATAACCAATGCCGCATGATTTCTTTATGCTTCAAATAATAATGCACAATATCTTCAAGATTGCAGGCATAGGGATGACGATAGCCGAATT
>JBBDSJ010000143.1:0-2557 GCA_040905025.1 Gammaproteobacteria bacterium | reverse complement strand
TCTCGACGCCCTTGACCGCGTTAATGCTCATCATCGCTTTGGCAATATCGGCATCCAACCGGTCGAATACCGGTTCACCCCAGCCCGGTGGCACAGCTTCGGCCACCACATTCACACGCGCACCGATCGAATCACCGGACTTGCGCAAAGCGTTCATGTACTCATACAGTTCAGCGATCTTGTCCGGGTCGGGGCAGAAAAAATCATTCGCATAAACAGCATCCCAGCTTTTCAGATCAATCGTGATCGGACCGAGCTGTGCCAGATAACCACGGATCTGCACACCATGTTTTTCCTGCAGATATTTTTTCGCGATTCCGCCAGCCGCCACCCGCATCGCGGTTTCGCGCGCCGATGAGCGACCGCCGCCGCGATAGTCACGCAGGCCATATTTCTGCTGGTAGGTGTAGTCGGCGTGACCGGGCCGGAATACGTCCTTGATGTCAGAGTAGTCTTTGGATTTTTGATCGGTATTTTCAATCAGCAGGCCGATCGGTGTGCCGGTGGTAATGCCATCCATGACGCCGGACAGGATTTTCACTGCATCGGCCTCCTTGCGCTGGGTCACATGGCGTGACTGGCCGGGCTTGCGCCGGTCCAGATCGGTTTGCAAATCGGCCTCGGTCAACGCCAGTCCCGGCGGACAACCATCAACCACGCAGCCGTAGGCCGGCCCGTGACTCTCGCCAAAGGTGGTTATCGTGAATAATGTTCCGAGTGTATTGCCTGACATGGGGGCGTATTCTAACAGCTAATGTCGCATTTGCGCCGCTCGTGCATCCAATCGCCATGAATATCCGACCGGGTCTGCCAGACAATGAAATCCGATCAAAATAAACGCGCCGCCTTGCCTGCAGTGGCCACACCGAAACTACCGGCATTACCGCGGCGTGAATTGCTGAAATACGGTTTCGGTCTGAGCGCCGGCGCCACACTCGCGACACTACTGCCGGAACCGGTCTGGGCGGATACTGCCAGCAGACTGCCAGCGGATTTACCGGCGCGGCCGCCGTGGATGAACAAACCCGGTGAACCGTTCAGCAATTACGGCCAGCCGGCTGAATTCGAGAGCACGGTCATTCGCTGGATCAGTGATAACCGCAATGTGCCGGGCAATGGTGTGTCATGGACACCGCTGCATTTGCTTGAAGGCACGATCGTGCCCAATGGCCTGCATTTCGAACGCCATCATAACGGCGTGCCGAAGATCGATCCGGCCGAACATCAATTGCTGATTCACGGTGCAGTGGAACGCGAACTGATCTTCAATACCGAAGACCTGCTGCGCTATCCGCTGCAATCGCGGATTTGCTTTATCGAATGCGGCGGCAATTCCAACGCACTCTGGAACCGGACACCGATCCAGTCCCCGGTGGGCTATTTCAACGGTCTGGTGTCAAACTCGGAATGGACCGGCATTCCACTGAAGCTTTTGTTTGACGAAGCCGGACTAAAAACTTCGGCCAAATGGCTGATCGCCGAAGGCGCCGATGCGTTTGCGATGCAGAACAGTATTCCGCTCAAGCTGGCGCTGGATGAAGGTCTGCTGGCGTTGTACCAGAACGGCGAGCGCTTACGCCCGGAAAACGGCTATCCAATGCGGCTGGTCGTTCCCGGTCTGGAAGGCGTGCGCAATGTGAAATGGGTACGGCGCTTGATGCTCGCCGACCAGCCGGTGATGGCACGCAATGAAACGGCGCGCTATACCGACTTGTTGACGAATGGCAGTGCGCGCCAGTTTGCCTTCGTGATCAACACGCGTGCCGTGCTGACGTTTCCGGCCAGCGGCCATACCCTGCCCGGCCCGGGCGTTTACGAAATCAAGGGACTGGCCTGGAGCGGTCGCGGCAAAATCAGCCAGGTCGATGTTTCCACCGACAACGGCGTAAGCTGGCAGACCGCAACACTGGATACGCCGGTATTGCCAAAAGCGTTTACCCGGTTTCGCCTGCCGTGGCGTTGGGATGGCAAACCCGCGCGTCTGAAAGCACGCGCCACCGACGAAACCGGCTATGTACAGCCGGAACGGTCCGTGCTGATTGCCGAACGCGGCCATAACGCGTTTTATCATTTCAATGGCATTCTTACGTTCGAGATTGCCGCCGACGGAAGCATATCGCATGTCTATGATGAAATTGCTGACAGCCACACTGGTGATGATGCTGACGGCATCGACGCCGGCTGGTTCTGAAACACCGGCAACCCATACACCGGCACTGGGACAACCGGCAGATCGGGAACTGGTGCAACGCTGGAACCTGAGCGTATTCGCCGATGGCCGCGGCTTGCCGGACGGCCAGGGCAACGTCAGCACGGGTCGCAAACTCTATGAACAACACTGCATGACCTGTCATGCTGTCGATGGCAGTGGCGGCAGTGGCGATCGATTGGCACAGGCCGGAACCGGTTTAACAGATGAATATCCGGACAAGACCGTCGGCAACTTCTGGCCATACGCGACGACACTGTTTGATTTTATTCGCCGCAGCAAACCAATGGCAGCACCGGGTTCGTTAAGCGCTGATGAAGTTTATGCGCTGACCGGTTATGTATTGTT
>JBBDSJ010000142.1:0-2572 GCA_040905025.1 Gammaproteobacteria bacterium | reverse complement strand
TGCGTATTCTGGTGATTCCGATCATCGGCACTGGTTTTATTCGATCACCGATATTTCCTAACGCAACGTTGCCGATCGTATCACTGTGAGTGATCGGATTCAGTCATCTCACTCATGACCTTACGCATGGATTCACCGCGGAGTTTTATCTTGTGACTGTTGTGCAGCAGTCGGTCGAGGATTGCGTCCGCCAGGGTGGCATCGCCGATGGTCTTGTGCCATTGATTCACCGGCAACTGGCTCGTGACAACGGTGGATTTGAGGCCGTGTCGATCTTCCATAATTTCCAACAGATCGTTGCGTTGACCCAGGGTCATTTTTTCCAGGCCCCAGTCGTCCATTACCAGTAAATCGGTCTTGGCCAGCTGCGCGATGAGTTTGGCGAAGCGGCCGTCGCCGTGTGCAATGCTCAGTGCTTCGAGCAATCGCGAGGTACGGAAGTAGCGCACTGACAGTCCATGACGACAAGCCTGCGTGGCCAACACGCAACCCAGATAGGTCTTGCCACAACCGGTGGGGCCGGTGATCAGTACATTGTGATGTTGCTGGATCCAGTGACTGCTGAGCAGGTCGGCGAACTGGCTGCGCTCAAGGCCGCGGGGGTGACGGTAGTCGATATCCTCGGGGTTCGCCTGCAGTTTCAGTTTGGCAGCTTTCAGCAGCCGCGTTACTTTGTTATTGCTGCGGTACGTTGCCTCCCGGTCAACCAGCAAGGCCAGCCGTTCATCGAAGCCAAGTTCGTCATGCGTGGACGGCTGTGCCTGCTGTTGCTCGAGGCCTTCGGCCATGCCGGTTAAGCGCAGCGTGCGCAGTGTTTGTAGGGTCTGATTGTTCAAGTGTGTGCTTCCTTGGGTTGGGGTTAATGGTAGTAGTCTTCACCGCGTAGATTTTCGTGCGTGTCCAGTGCCAGTTCGTCCTGGACCGCCGCACCGGGGGCTTCATAAGGGACTTGATCCAGCCCCTGCTTGAGGATGGACTCAACGCTGCTGCGCGTCGGCGAGCCGATCAACAACGCCCGGCCACACGCCGCGTTGAGTCGATCCCGGCCGTATTTCTTGGCGTTGCTCAGCAGCGCCAGAACGCGCCGATAACTTTGCTCGATATGCCGCTTCTCCATCAGCAGGCAACTGACCACGGCCCGCGTCTCCGCACCGATATCGCCCGCCCAGCTCAAAAAGCGTTCCGCCGACCAGTCCTGCATCGCGCGGTGGGCATCCGGCATGTGTTCCTGGCAGGTGCTGTGCGCACCGGGACGGTTGCTGCGGGCGTGGCTCGCGATGCGCTGGCCCTGCCGATAAATGGCTACGGTACGGTCGGTGGCCTGCACTTCGACCTCCTGCTTGACCAGCGCGTGCGGCACCGAGTAATAGTGTTTGTCGTACTCAACGTGGTAGTCGATGTGCACCCGCGCCTTTTTGATGTGCGCGTAGCGGTACGGTTGCGCCGGCAAAGCACGCAACGCCGGTTGGTCCAGTTGTTCGAACTGGCTTCGCCGGGTGCCGGGCAGCTTCTTGAACGGCCGCTGATTCAGCTCTGTGAGCAGCCCGGCAATCGCCTGGTTCAACGACGCCAGGGTAAAGAACGTCTGATGCCGCAGGCGAGCCAGGATCCAGCGCTCCACGATCAGCACCGCCACCTCGGCCTTGGCTTTATCCTTCGGCCGATAGGGACGCGCCGGCACGATCGCACACTGGTAATGCGCAGCCAGCTGCTGGTAGCTGGGGTTGATGTCCGGGTCGTAGCGGTGCGTCTTGCGCACCGCGCTTTTCAGGTTGTCCGGCACCACCAGTTCCGGCACGCCACCGAAGAACTCAAAGGCTTTGACGTGCGCCATCAGCCAGTCCGCTTGTTGCTGGCTCCAGCCGGCACAGGCAAAGGTGTAGTTGGAGGCGCCCAGCACGGCAACAAAAATCTGTGCTTGACGACACTCGCCCGTGTCCGGGTTGACGATGGTCCTGCTCGGTCCGCAGTAATCCACGAACAACTTCTCACCGGCGCGATGCACCTGCCGCATGCTCAGCTGTTGCCGACCCAACCAGATCCGGTAACGATGACAGAACTGCGCGTAACTGTAGCCGTCATCGCTGTGCCGCTGACGGTACTCCTGCCACAGCAGCAGCTTGGTCACGCCTTTCCCTTTCAGTTCCGTAAAAACCGCCGCAAAGTCCGGTTCCGCAAAGCGCCGCTGCTTGCCAACCGCCTGCGTCGGAAACAGCAATCGACCCAGATCCCGCTCGTTCAGTCCGTCCGGAATCGGCCAGCCAAGCCCGGCGCGTTCCGCCCGCTTCAGATAATCCACCACCGTGCCGTAACCAATATTCAGGGCATTGGCGATGCCTCGATAGGCCAGCCCGGTCTCGTATCGAAGCCGCAGAATGTCTCTGATTTTACGCATTGATAACCTCTTCTTTGCCACCGCCACCGTCTCCGCCGAAAAAGGACGGGAGGATAGCAGTCGCTGAGTTAAATCAACGCGTTAGGAAAGATTCTGGAAAGACCCGATCAGCAATTCTGGAAAACCGACGAAAATGATCGGATAAAACCAGAATCCATGATCGGAAAGTTCCAGAAT
>JBBDSJ010000141.1:0-15798 GCA_040905025.1 Gammaproteobacteria bacterium | reverse complement strand
AAAAGGGGACATTTTAGCTTTGCAGAAAGGGGACATTACTGCTTTGCGCTAACACAGGCGACAACTACGTTGACAATTACCGTACTAGTAGGCACTCTTCTCCAGAAAAATACTCGAGGAGGAAATCTTCATGAAGACCAAGTTAGCTATATCAGCAATGGCAATAGGGATGCCATTATTTGCTGCATCGCAAAGCGCCCTGGCCGAGGATGGTGGGCCATTCGCTGCATCCAATTTCAGCAGCACAGTGACATTGACCACCGATTATGTATTCCGTGGCATTTCATTCTCTGGGGAAGATCCCGCGATTCAGGGCTCTTTTGATTGGGGCTACAACAATTTCTACGCCGGCGTCTGGGGCAGTAGCATTAATGGTCCTGACTTCAGTGCGGAGCTTGACTACTACGGCGGCTATGCTGATTCAATCGGTCCGATCAACTACGATTTGATGCTGATCTATTTCCATTTTCCCGGATCTGACGACGTCTTTAACGGCCTAGAAACCGACCAATTCGAAACCTGGTTAACGCTCAGCCATCAGTTTGCCGATCTGCCCGGTTCGCCCAACCTTTACGGTCGTTATTCCTGGTCACCTGATTTCACACTCGAAGATGGCGATGGTCATTATTTCCGTACAGGTGTTGAATTCAGCCTGCCGCATGGATTCGGCATCGACGGTTATGCCGGTTATCAGGATGTCGAGGGTGATGGCGCCACTGGATCGAATGGTCTGTTTGCCTCACCTGGTTTCCTGGACGATGGCTATAGTTACAGTCACTGGTCCGTGGGTCTCACCAACTCCCTGAAAGGCTTCAATTTTGATCTTCGCTATCATGACACCAATGAAGATGCGGAGAGCGCTGCCTTCTTTGGTGAAGACAACATTGAAGAGCGGGTCGTTTTCTCTGTGAGTCGAACCTTCTGAGCACGCACTATGCGTCCCATCGCTGGCTAGAAGGACGCTTCAGTCAGTAACTTCTCCTGCCTCTCGCTATGTGCGATTCAGGGCATCTTTCTTGGATGCCCCTTTTTTTTGATCTATCAAATTACGTGAATTCAACTTCTAAGTGCAACTCCCAACTTCTAAGTGCAACTCCTTGGTTCAGAATAAGGGGCGAGCTGCGGTAGCATCAAAGCCTTTCGTTCCGGCAAGAATGAGAGGCATAGATGAGACACTACACGCAGCTCACCGGGCACCAACGTTACCAGATTTACGCACTGATGAAAGCCGAACATAATCAAACGAAGATTGCTGCTATCGTTTGTGTTCACAAAGCCACGGTCAACCGTGAAGTCCGCCACAATCGTGGCCTTAAGGGGTACCGGTCGAGCGCTGGCTGCGGGACAAATGGAGTCCCGAATAGATCGGCCATGTGCTACATGACCGGCACGGGATTCTGCCTGAGTCATGAGTGGATTTACCAGTATGTGCTGCATAACAAGGCCTCAGGCGGTGAACTGTATCGGCATCTGCGCTGCCAGCGTCAGCGCCGTAAGTGCTACGGCGGTTACAGCCACCGTGGTCAGCTGAAAAACACGGTTTCCATCAACCAGCGCCCGGCGATTATCGAGCGCAAGGCCCGGATCGGTGACTCGGAAGTCGATACTGTCATTGGCAAGCACCATCGGCAGGCCTTGGTGACGCAGCCCGAGCGAATATCCATGTATACCCTGATTACGCATATCCACCGACGCACCGCAGCGGCCGTGCGCCAGACGATCGTCAGATTGTCGCTGGTGCTGAAGCGGCCGGTGCCTACCATCACCTCGGACAACGGAAAGGAGTTCGCTGAGCATAAGATTATCAGCGAAGCATTGAATGCACGCTTCTATTTTGCTCATCCCTATGCGTCCTGGGAACGGGGGCTGAATGAAAATATCAGTGGCCTCATACGTCAGTACTTTCCGAAAAAGATGGACTTCAGTACCATCACAAAGAAACAGGTCAATCGAGTCATGAACAAGCTAAACCGTCGACCCAGAAAGACTTTAGATTACAGAACACCCCATGAAGTACTCTTCAATAGCAACGTTGTACTTCAGAATTGAATCCGCGGAATATTATAGGTGGCATTAGCGGAATATTTTTCCAGTAGATGCATTCACATATACACGATTGTCGAGTGTTAATTCGCCGAGTTATTGTCAATTCTGGTGTTTAGCCAGTTAAATCAAGCGACCTTCTGATTGGCTTGTGTCACCTCGATTCCATCTTTGAATTGAACCCCGGTTATCACTTTAGCCAGGTAATCAAATCCGCGCAGCTTGCGCCAGTTTTTTCCGCACACTGACTCAACTTGAACATCATGTGCAGCATCCCGTCGCGGGTCAGGCATCCTTTAGAACGCTTGGTTCGGTGACGGATCGTGCCGAACGTTGATTCAATCGGATTGCTGGTCCGGATACTCTGCCAATGCTGGGCCGGAAAGGCGTAAAAACTCAACAGCTCCTCACGGTCCTTCTGCAAACACAGCGTGGCTTTGGGGTACTTCGCCTCATACGTCTGGAGGAACAGGTCAAACGCTTTTTCTGCCTCAACCAGTGTCTCTGCCTGCCAGATATTGTGCAGCGCCTGTTTCGCTTTTGCCTGCGCCGACCTGGGCAGGCAGTTCAACACGTTCATGCTCTTGTGCATCCAGCAGCGCTGCTGGCGGGCATCACTGTAAACCTCTTCCAGTGCCGCCCAGAAGCCCATTGCCCCATCACCAATGGCCAGCTGTGGGCAGTTCATGCCGCGCGCCTTGAGTTTCAACAGCACCTCACGCCAGCTTTGGGTGGACTCGCGCACACCATCCTCAATGGCCAGAAAGTGCTTCTCGCCGCGCTCATTGACGCCGATGACGACCAGCGCACACAGCTTGGTCTGCTCGGCCCGCAGGCCGCTGTACACCCCATCGGCCCACACATAAACCCAGCGATCTTTGCCCAGTGGCTGGTTGCACCAGCTCTGGTACTCTGCCTCCCAGGCCTGCTTCAAGCGTGATACCACACTGGCCGAGAGTCCTTGTGCCTGTGGCCCAATCAGCGCACCCAGTGCCGCACTCATCTCGCCGCTGGACACGCCCTTCAGGTATAGCCAGGGCACAGTGCCGCTTCCAGCGTGCGGGTCTTACGCACGTAGGGCGGCACCAGCGCGGAGCGGAACGTGACCGGCGCGCCGCTCTTGGCCCGGACCTTGGGGATCTGCACAGTGACCGGCCCCAGGCTGGTCTGTAACGGGCGCGGTGGTAGATAACCATTGCGCACCACGCCTGCTTTGCCATCCTCGGTGCGGCGCTCGGAATGGGTTGCCAGCAGCTGCGCCAGCTCGGCCTCAACCGCCTGTTCAATCAGCTTTCTCGCCCCTTGTCTCAACAACTGTGTCACCGGGTCGACAATCTGCTCTCGACCTTCGAGCTCAACGATATTATGCTTAGCCACGGCGGTGTATCTCCTCAGGTTAGTTTGCTGTGTGGTAACAACAAATCAACCAGATACGCCGCTTTTTTTTCAACTGCTTAAACACCAGATTCAGTTATAACTCAGCTGCGAAAGTCCACCGGACTTTCGGTCTCGCCTCGCCCTGCCGGGCGCACCAATTATTTCAATAACTTACTTACTACATGTAAGTTATCACTGACCCTCTGTGACCAAATTGTGACCAACTTTTTGCTGCATTGAATTTACATTGTGTCATTTCTGGCAAAAAGTGAGTGTTAGCTAAAATGGTCACAAAATGACAGATCAGAAACTAAACCGATGCATAAAATGGCGAAGGCACTGTCGGATAGGCACGAAATACATGCTGGAATATTTTATCGTAGCATCGTCGTTCCAGAGAAAGTTACGAATAGCAATACGTGGGCTTGCTGGGTTCAATCGTCGATTGCATGTGTGTAGAAAAGGCAGCCATATAAGTCATGCTGCATAATGCCGTTATTTATCATGGGACTTATAGTGGTAGTGACCGGCGTCATGCGAAATGTCTCTGTCACCTTCCCGTCTATTTTGTTTGCATTTTTGATATACCAGCCCATCCAACGTTTGGCTTCCTCGATGCAGTCTTGGTCTACCGGATCGGTAAAGGTCAAAATGCGACTGGCGATTTGATCCAAGCATCTCACTACCAGCCAGTCAAATTCGCGTAAATCCATTGTAGCATTGATCTGCCAAAGAAAATGTCGCAGGTCATTGCTCAGATCGACCGAGGAAGGCAGTAAGATGCTTGAAGTCTTTTAATTTGAGTTGATATGCAATCTTATCTGGGAGTTGATGGGCACGCTCTCTTAAGTTTTTTGATTGCTGCCTCTTCTGCTTCATTTGCACCGAATATAAGAGGGAGTACCAATAACTCAAAAGCGAACTGTTCAAGCATTAATGTCTTGTCCGGCTTTCCAGTAAAAGCAGATAGATGATACAAGTGTCTTTCAGATAATTCTGGAAAACTTTCCAGGATTATTTTTTTTCAGGTAGGCGTCAAACACCATGCAAATGTTCCGGATCAGGAACCGGCCGAGTGGCAGAACCTCAATGCTCTTGCTATCCATTTGCAGCAAACCATCATTCTGCATCCCATCCAGCTGCCGTAATTCTTCAGCGAACTTCCTGAAGAACCGGATACCGTGTTTTCGTTCCATGTCGTCGATGTCCAGGCTGAAATTACATATCAATGACATGATGATGTCACGCCGCAAGAGATCCTCTTCACTGAGCTGAATACCCCGGAAAACAGGAATCTGTTCTGCGTCAATACACTTGTAATATTCATCGATCCCCCGGACATTCTGGTTGTAACTGTCGGCCATCGTGCCAATCGATGAAATACCGAGGCCGACGAGATCGCAGCCACCGTGGGTAGAATATCCCTGGAAATTCCGATGAAGCAGACCGTTTTTCTGCGCTACAGTGAGATCATCCTCGGGGCAGGCAAAGTGATCCATACCAATGTAGACATAGCCTGCCACTCCCCTCAGTCTCTCAACAATAGCGTTGAACAGCTCCAGCTTTTCGTCTGCGGACGGCAGGGTGGAGGTTTCGATATACCGCTGACTCTTGAATCGATCGGGCAGGTGCGCGTAATTGAATGTCGACAGCCTGTCCGGTGCGAGTTTGAGTACCTTGTCGAGGGTGAGATTGAAACTGTCGATGCTCTGGAAGGGTAATCCGTAAATCAAGTCCATACTGATGGAACGGAAACCCCATTCCCTCGCGGCCCGTATCACCGCTTCAGTCTGCTCAAACGATTGCAGGCGATTCACCGCCTTCTGGACCTTCGGATCGAAATCCTGGACACCTACGCTAAGGCGGTTGAATCCCAGACGGCGCAAAAGACCGATCGTCTCCGGATCGGCCTCTCGCGGATCAATCTCTACCGAATACTCGCCGGTATCGTCACCCTCCATTCGGAAGCTGCGGCGGGTCTCCCTCATCAGCCTTTGCATCAGCTCCGGACTCAGGAAAGTCGGCGTGCCCCCTCCCCAGTGAATCTGGCTTACGTAACGATCTCTGTCGAATAGCTCCGCGTGCATGTGGAGTTCGCGTATCAGGTAATCGACATAGCGATCCGCTCGGAAACGATTGGCAGTGATAATCTTGTTACATGCGCAATAAAAACAGACATGGGCACAGAACGGCAGGTGAAAATACAATGATAGTGGTAACGGAATTAGATCGCCGTTGGATTCCTTGACGTTTCTGCGGTAATCGGCCTCGCCGTAATTCTCGTGAAACTCGGGGGCGGTCGGGTAGGACGTATAGCGGGGTCCGGCAACGTCATAGCGCTTGATCAGGTCGCGATCGAAGCTCGCCTCGCTGCCCGGCAGATGAGCCAAGATAGATTCACTCATGGTGATAATCTACGCGAGTTGGCAGACGATTCTATGATTTAGATCAAAAACGGTAACGTTTTACTGACTGACGCGTTTTAGGCGCATGACAGGAGGGAAATATAAATGATTTATCCGATTGTGGCCACGCGCATAGATGATTCGGAAACTTGGTACCGTCCTGTCGAACAGTTTCTATTTCGATGGTATCAACACCTCCCTGCTGCTCCGACAGGACTCTTCCGCATAGCCGCAGTTTTTTTGTTTGCCGTAGCCATCAACATTATTCGTATCCGTAATTGATGCAGATCAAGTTATTCAGTTGATGCACTCGATATTATCATCTCTTCCATAACAAGAGAGACTTCATCAGGATAACCCTGCCGACATCAATGGTGATTTCTCCGTGAGTCAAAATAGCTAAAAGAATTAGTCCAGGGCTCACCTAGAAACCTCGGTCCAGGCTCGAGCGCAATGCGGCTATGTCGTGGATCCGGATAATTCTGCCACTAACCGAGATGAGCCCTCGCTTCGACATCTCGTGAAGCATACGGGAAAGCGTTTCCGGCTTGATGGACAGGCGAGAGGCAATTAAGTGTTTCGGCATATCCAGTTCCAGTTCCACTCCCGGGGGCTCCTCCTCGGTCAGGTTTTTCAGCAGGTAATGGATCAGCCGATACGAGGCATTCTGTAACGTCAGGTTGTCCAGCTCGTTGACAAACTGATGCAGACGAATACTCATGTGCCCCATAACCTGGAAGCAGGTATCCACGGATTCGTGCAGTATCTGCAGAAACCTTTCGTTTTCGAACGAAAGCAGAATCGTGCTGCCAGTCGCCACCGCCATCACCGGATAGACCGGACGCTTGTGAAACATCAGCGCTTCCGCGAAGCTCTGGCCGGCACGCATGACATTGATGACCTTTTCGTCCCCGCGGTCCGATACCCGCTGTAACCGGATGATGCCCGCGGCCACCAGGTAGAAGCGGTTGGCCGGCTGACCCATTTCAAACAGAATATCGCCATCGTCAAGTTCGATCCGACGCATCGTCTCCTCAAGCAGTTCTCGTTGCCGGGCATTCAGTTCGGCAAACAAGTAATGATTGTTCATCAGATCATCTTTAATATTTTCCATTTTCAAACTCTCTGAATCCTAATTATACTATGGCATTGTAGGCTGTCTTTCTCGAGAGTCTGTGCGATACCCAGCGCCTCAGATATTAATGGCAACATTATTATTACCATATTGTGCTAGAAATTAGAGACCTCTTGATTAGACGGCGAGTATCTTGTGCCATCTGGCCTTCGCTGATAGACGTCATCACTCGGCAGCAGACAGGTTATTTTTCTCGTTGATCACCGCTAACACACTTAGGAAGATGTGGCTATATTGCTGCAGCTTGTGCTGGTCGAGCGCGAGCAGATGTTGGATCACGGACAGCCACGTCGCTAGGGTACTCGCTACCGATTCAGTACATATTCATATTCCCACTGGCAGGAGTTGTTCAAACATATAATTAGACCGATACGCGAACCGGCAGCCCGATATTATTGATTTTTATTGCCAGTTCCCGTAGGAGTTGTTCCGGCACTCTAGACACGCGTGCAGAATGCGCCTGCATGGATGGACGTGCCGGCCCATACAACATTACGCCAGATACCTGCTGCCCACCATCAACAATTTTCCGTATGAGATCTAGGTAAGCATCGTAATTAGCTGCTGGGCGACCGTCCAGCGCAAACACACAAGTCTGGATCCAAGTGCTACATAGCGAGGCTGAACGCTGCAGATTGGTCAGAATTCTTGTTTCAGAAATCGTGCAGCTATTGATGAACTGCCTTTCATTGGCTATAGCGGTATCGATCTTGAACCAGATCTCGCCGTTCATTTGACTCATGCACTGCAGGCCGGCTTGGACATGCGAGCGCTGTATCAGGCTGCTATTGGTAATCAGGACAGTCTTGACACTATCATCCAGCCCGGCTGCCATTCTTTCCTCGCCGATGATTCTCACCACCTCGGGAAATTCGGCAACCATCGTGGCTTCGCCGTTACCCGAGATGGCGATATCCCGGATACGGCGATATTTAGCCGGAACGGACATTCGCTGAAAGAACGAGCCGTCACTGATACCGGCAAGAAATGCAGCAAGCTCGGAGCGTAACAGTGTCATATCTACAGGCGGAGGACTGCCTCGGCGCAGATTGGGAACCTGGCAGTATATACAACGCCAGTTGCAGGCATTATTGGTATTCAGGTTGATTCCGACCGATAGGCCGCCAGAACGGCGGGAAATAACCGGATATATATAGGTCAGTCCCGCAGCATGACGATCGTGATTACGGGTGGTGAGTGTCCCGATTTCAGGATTACGAGGTGGCAAGGGGCTCTGCAGAATCGTTCAATACAAGATGAAATATGGATGAATCGATGCTGATCAGGGAGCGCAGCCTGTTGTTCAAGTAAATGAATACCCTGTCACCATGACGATTCAGGTGCCGCAGTAAATCCTGCAACTGTTCCGGTCCTTCGTCGGCAAGCGAATCAATACGGAGAATCACTGTTACAGGTGTCTTGCGCAAGAGGCGCTCAAGTTTCCTGCCCGCCTGCCGTAGAAACCTGCGACCGGAATATCCCCGGATCGCCAGTTCGACAGAGCTGCACCCTTTATTGAAAGAGGCTGACAAACCGAGGGTTCCCCCGTTCAGCCCGTCTCTGCCCAGAAGTTTGAGACAATCAATATGCTTTATTATCTGCAGTTTGTAAGGTGTCATGTCAACTGGAAAATGCCGGTCAACATAGTCACGCATTGCTAGACCTGTAATCCAGTCAGTAACGATCTGTGGCCAGACAGCTGGTCTGCCACGCACAAGAGTGTTCAGGAACCAGTATATGCGCCGTGGCCCACCCGGCACGATACCCTTGCATACAAGTCGCAACAATATGATCAGGCTTTCGCGCATATTATAACGCACTCTGTATATGGGAGAATGAAGATAGCGTAGTTTGAACAATATTCTCATGCCGATACCGGCATCGGATTGCAATTGCCGATAAAGTTGCTTGTAGCCGGAGACCATCTCATCGTAACTCATACGAAGCGGGATCATGTTGGTGGCGGCCCCGGTGTTGTCTCCGTCTGGCGCATTCTTGATTAGCCTGCCTTCCCTCTCGAGTCTAATGTAAAGAGGGGTTTTCGGTAAGGCGGTGAGCAGGCCGACCATTGCAACCTGAATGCCGGATTCCGTGATGAATTCGTGCTGGCGCCTGAAAGTGTCGACCGTGTCGTTATCAAATCCGACTATGAAACCTGCCATGACGTCAATACCATTGTGATACAGGGTAACGATCGAATCGAGCAGATTGCCACGCAGGTTCTGGCTTTTCTTCATCTCCTGCAGACTTTTTTCATCCGGCGACTCGATACCGATAAATACCCATCCGAACCCGGCCTCACGGAATAACCGGAGCATTTCCTCGTCTTCTGCAAGGTTCAGTGATGCCTCGGTGCCGAAGCTGAACCGGTAGTTATGAGAATTCTGGTAATCCCGAATATGGGCCAGCAATTGTTTTGCTTTTTTTCGGTTGCCAATCAGATTATCGTCAACAAAGAATATGTTGGTCACGCCGAGCTGTCGCAGTTGATCCAGTTCCCGGCCGATTTGTTCCGGTGTCTTGGTGCGTGGCCTGCGGCCGAACATGACGATAATGTCACAGAAGTCACAACGATACGGGCATCCGCGCGAAAACTGCATGCTGATGGCGGTATAACGATCCAGTTTCAATAAATCGAAACGGGGCGTCGGCGAGTCCTCTATAGCGACTATTCCGGACTCCTGGTACAGATCCTCCGCTTTTCCAGCCAAGAAATCGGCACAGAATGCCGGCCAGATATATTCCGCTTCGCCGGACACTACGGTATGAGCGAGTTTTGTATAGCGTTCGGGACATAGCGAGGCATAACTGCCTCCCGCCACAACGTAATATCCCAGTTCTTTATAGTACTTCAGCAGCTCGGCCTGCCGTGGAAACTGCACTCCCATGCCGCAGATGCCAATGAGATCGACAGCTGGTGTCAGGGGCAGCGGTTCCACATTCTCATCGATAATACTGACCTCCCACTCCGCTGGACAAAGCGCGGCGAGTGTCGCCAGGCCCAGCGGTGGGTTTAATGCGCGTTTCCCGGGCAGGATATAGTTTATGGCAAAGCGAAAACTCCAGAAGCTTTCCGGAAAGCGGGGATTGATCAGCAATAGCCTGGTGCGACGGCCTGTAGTGTTTGAACCGGATACCGGCCGATCACTTGCTGACATGATGGAATATCCCTCCTGGTGGTCGGGTTTGGCCTAGCTCGAATCCACCCTATACACAATGTCCCGGATCAGCCTTGAGCTGGATCAAATTTTTTTGTATTGATGGGTTGAAGAACTTCTGATTAATTCATTGATCTGATCGGTAACAAGACCCGTGAATTCAATTTGTAAGTGCCTCTCCTGCTTGCCAGCAAGTGTTCCAGGCTCAAGCGGGCACGCTCACCGCTAGCCGGCACACCGGTCACCCGGTCGTAGTCATCAAAAGGCGCTTTCACGTCCAGCCCTACCCAATCCAGCAACGGCAACAGCCGGCGCAGCCGTTCCGGATAGGCGCCACCGGTATGCGTACCGACCTCGGCGCCCGTTCCTCGAAGCGGTGCAGGAGCGCTGCTTGCTGCGCGAAGTCAGCCGTCCCAGCCGGGATGATCGAAATGCGTGCCATAGCTGTCCAGCACCTGGTGCAGCCGATGCAATCCGGCGTGGGGATCGGCACCGGTGCGCAGGGTGTCGGCGGCGGCCAGGGCAGCAGCCAGCAACTTGTGTAGCTCGGCGTCGGCAGCCGGCGGCAGTTCGCAGTTGGCAATCATGAAATCGACCCGCTCTTCCACAGTCGTCGCCAGCGCAGCGGCCTCTTCGGGGCCGAAGGCATCGTTGTCGTACTCAGCATGACGGACCTTGAAGACGGTGCGGATACCGGCCATGCCCGTGCGCAATGACTCGTCGGTGGCCCAGCGCTCGGCGTCGTTCAGCTGCAGCGCCAGAACGCCGCTCGTTGCCGTATGCTGGTGGCGGTCATGGCCGCTATCGTGAACAGGTTGTGCCGAAACGGCAGTGGCCAGCGCCAGCAGAGCCACTGCGCAGGTCATGCTTTTTATCATCGGTGGTTCTCCTTGAATTGTGCGGGCTAAAAACGACCTGACGGAAAAAAACAGGCCGCCGGCTAAGACAACAGGCCATGTGCACCCAGGACCGCGGCGGCCGTGGTAATCGCGCCGAGTGCCAGCAACAGCCAGTGGGAGCGTTGCATAAACGCGAACACCACCGGCGCATCGGCCGCGGCAAGCCGACGCAGGCGTTCATGTACGAACAGCGGCTCGGCGACGAATAATATGAAGGTAAACAGGGCCCAGACCAGCACCATGGCGTGCATCCACCAGTAGCCGGGATCCAGGAACCGATCCCAGACTCCCAGCCGATGGGTCATGTAAAAGCCGCTCAGGCCGGCAACGGTTACCGAAATCCTGGCCTGGTCGGAAAACCGGCCTTCCACGGCCTCGAACAGGGCATAACGCCGGGCCGGCTCGGCAAAGCGGGCTATCGCGGGCAGAATCACCAGCGTCACCATGGCTACGCCGCCGATCCAGTGGACGACAGCCAGCACGTGCAGGGCCCGGGCCAGGGCTATATCAGTCACGACCTCTCGCCTACCGTGTCCCCGAGCGGTTCCGGCCGGCTCAACAGGAACCAGCCCGCCGGCACGAACACCATGAGCTGTACCATCGCCACAAGCATCGGAAAACCCAGCAGCAAGGTAAGGCCGAGAGAGGACAGCATCACCAGCATCGCCACGAGCTTGGTGTTTCTGCTGAGACTGCCGTCGCGCTGCCAGTTGCCGATCAAACGACCGAGAGTGGGGTGTGTCAGCAGCCAGGTATATAGCCGTGGCGAGCTGCGCGCGAAGGCCCAGGCGGCGATCAGCAAAAACGGTGTAGTCGGCAGCAACGGCAGCACGGCACCGACGATACCGCAACCGGTGGCTGCACAGCCGAAGATAAACCAGAATGGCCGGGCCAGCATGTCAGCGCACCGCCGCGTAATGGCTTTTGTCAGGCATTCTCATCGCCGGTCTTTACCCGTTCCATCCACTCCTCGATGCTGATCTGCCCGCCGCTGCGCTCGACTTTCTCGGCTTCCTCAGGGCGCAGCACGTCCTGGACGGCGTCGGTACGTTTCCACTCGGCGATCGGTGTCTCGCAGCTTTCCTTCGGTACATAACGCGATTCCTGAACCTTCTGGTAGCGATGAATGTAACGCGGGCAGTTCTGCCAGAGTTCGGAGACATGGACCATGATCACGACATCGGCTTCGGGCCATGCGACCAGCAGCGCTTCGTCGGTACTGACCTCGGCTGTACCCTGAACACGGATTCGGTGCGGCTTTTCGAAATCGATGAACAGCATTCCGACCTGGCTGTTGGCGGCGATATTACCGATCGAGTAATACATGCCATTGCCGTCATAGTTGGGAAACCCCAGCGTCCTGTCGTCAAACACCTTGACGAAACCAGGCGCGCCGCCCTTGTAGGAAACGGTCGGGCGGCCACTCTGATCGACCGTGGCCAGGAAGAACATGTCGCGCGCCTCGATATAGGCGCGGGTTTCTTCGCTGATTTCGGTCACGACCGCCAACTCCTCGATCCGATCGGCCATCGGCCGGGTGTCGAACTGATCCTGAAAACTGCGATGCTGATCGCCATAAAGCCTGCTCATGATCGCTTCTCCTAACCTCCGGTAACTTGCCACCTGGCATATTGGTAAAGTGGCCAGATTTAAACTAGTATTTATATTACCAATTAAGAGCCTGTTCTAGAATATCAGGATGACAAACTTTCATACCTCTTGGATTCTACCAATAAGTGCAATTGAGTTATGCAGTCAACAGTTCAGTTGATTGCCCCAGTAATATTTCATTCGGTGTGCGATGGCCACGGGTTTTGCGTGGCCGATTGTTCAGGCGGTTCATGACATGATCAATCTCGGTCAGTCTGCTTGCGCGAATGGTGATTGTTGCGCTTTCGGATCTGGTGGTCTACTGTTGCTAACAGCAACAGCGTTTTTAATTATCCTGGGAAGACAGTGTGTTAACCAGAGACATATTGGGTCAAGTACGATTCATTACAAGGGTATCAACTGCGAGGTTGCTGTTAATTATGAATGCTGTCTAGATGACAGCTCTCCCATGCCCTCGCAAGAATCATGATGGAATATGATGCGCTTTTCCGTGAAGTGTTTGAATCATCGGAAGATGCTGTGTTCATTCTTGATGACGACACCTTTATAGATTGCAATCCGGCCGCTGTCCGGATGCTTGGCTATGCCAGCAAGGATGAACTGTTGCCTGCCTTCCCGTGGGATCTGTCGCCACCCATGCAGCCCGATGGCCGGTCCTCACCGGAGAAGGCCGAGGAAATGATCCGTATCGCGCATGAGCGCAATTTCCACCGCTTTGAATGGATCCATATACGTGCCAGTGGCGAGGAGTTTCCGGTTGAAGCCACGCTCACGCCAGTCTCTCTGGAAGGCAAGCGTGTGCTACATGTCGTCTGGCACGATCTTACCGAGCAGAAAAGCGCAGAAAACAAACTGCGGGAAAGTGAGGAACGCTTCCGCAACGTGGCACGTGTCACCACCGATGTGATCTGGGACTGGGATCTGCATACTGACACCGTTTGGTGGAGTGACGGCATGCAACAACAGTTCGGATACCTGCCTGAGGAACTGGAGCCGTACTCGAGCTCCTGGACACAACGTATTCATCCCGATGACCGGGACCGTGTGACGACAGGCATATACGACCTTATCAACGGCAACGGAACGGAATGGAAAGATGAATACCGGTTCGTGTGTCACGATGGATCGATCGCGGAAATCATGGACCGGGGTATCGTGATCCGGGACGATGCCGGCGAGGCGCTGCGAATGGTTGGCGGCATGACCGATGTTACCGAGCAGCGGCATTATGAACTCCAGTTGCGCCAGGCCGCGCATGTACTGGCCAGTACCCGCGAAGGCGTGGCCATCACCGATCTGGACAAGCGCATTCTCAGTGTCAATCAGGCCTTTACCGATATCACGGGCTATACGGAAGAAGAGGTCCTCGGCAAGACGCCCGCCGTCCTGTCCTCCGGTTACCATGATAAATCTTTCTATGAGGCCATGTGGCATTCCATTATGGAGACCGGACACTGGCAGGGCGAGATCTGGAACCGGCGCAAGTCCGGGGAAATCTATCCCGAGTGGCTGACGATCAGTGCAGTCCATGACGAGCAGCGCAATATCACCAACTATGTCGGCGTATTTTCCGATATCAGTCATATCAAGCAGTCGGAAAGCAAACTTGAACGCCTGAAGCATTACGATCCCCTTACAGAGCTGCCGAACCGCGAACTGTTCATGACACTGTTACAGCAGGGTATTGCCCGCATGAGTCGGCGGCGGGGACGGCTGTCGCTGCTGTATTGCGATATTGACAGGTTCAAACCCATTAATGACGGCCTCGGGCACAGGGCCGGTGACCAGGTATTGCAGCAGATGGCAAAACGCCTACGGGGCCGGCTGCGCGCAGAGGATATTCTTGCTCGGTTGAGTGCCGACGAATTCGTTGTGTTAATCGAGTCTCTTGAAGATCATGATGCAGCCGGTCATCTCGCGCAGAGTATTGTACGGCTTGTCGATGAGCCTGTAGCCCTGGAGGATGGCACAGAGGTCAGGATCGGCATGAGTATCGGTATTGCCATGTTCCCTGAAGATGGTGTCAATCCGGAAACTCTTTTGCAGAGTGCCGATAACGCCATGAACCAGGCCAAGCCGATGCAGCATGAACATTTCAGTTACTATACGCCAGGATTAACCGAACTGGCGCAGGAACGCATGCAGCTGGAGGCCGATCTGCGTTCTGCCCTGGATCAGGGCCAGCTGATGGTTTATTTTCAGCCGCTGCTGTCGGTCAGCAATGGAACCATCAAGGGAGCCGAGGCCCTGGCGCGCTGGCGGCATCCCGAGCAGGGCATGATTTCCCCGGACCGTTTCATTCCGCTGGCCGAGGAAAGCGGGCTTATCGGCCAGCTGGGCGAACAGGTAATGCGGCAGGCATGCACTACGGTGGCCGGCTGGCATGAGAATGGCTATGGAAAACTGCGGCTGGCGATTAATATTTCGGCTAACCAGCTATTGGATCCACATCTGGTGGACAAGATGGCCGCCATTCTGGCTGATACCGGTTTTGACCCTGGATACCTGGAGGTGGAATTAACCGAGAGCATATTGATGCTGCAGGATGATCGATCCCTCAAGGCCTTGCAGGATATCGGCGCGCTAGGTGTACGGCTTGCGATCGATGATTTCGGTACGGGCTACTCTTCGCTCGCATACCTGCAGGAGATCGCTGCCGATACTCTCAAGATCGACCGTCGTTTCATCAGTAACATAACGCAGGACACGCAAAGTGCCCAGATTGCCTCGACCATTATCGCCATGGGGCGGAATCTCGGTATGGAGGTGGTTGCAGAAGGTGTCGAGATTGCTGAGCAACTGAATTATCTGCGTACCCAGGGTTGCGATCTGTTCCAGGGTTTTCTGATCAGCGCCCCGGTACCTGCTGAGGAATTCCAAACATTCCTTTTTAACGAAAAGGATGCGATGAAGTCATCTTCACCTGACCAGCCTGGCTTTGATCAATACGATTACGAATCGCGGCGATCTGCCCGGTTACCATCCGGCCCACACACTAAGGGAACCTCTGAATAATCCCCGCATGTCATTTCGACCGAGGCGCATTAGCGCCGAGTGGAGAAATCTTGAACCACATGCATCAAGATCCCTCCACTCACTGCGTTCGGTCGGGATAACTTGATTAAGTCCGTCATACCGGACAGGGAATGTCCGGTATCCAGCTGCAGGGA
>JBBDSJ010000140.1:0-15976 GCA_040905025.1 Gammaproteobacteria bacterium | reverse complement strand
TTACCAAAACCTATCTGCCGACCAAACGGGCCGACGGCGTCGGTTATGAACGGCTAGCCGCCATTACCAACGAGGCCCGCGATCCGTTCAGCCGCGAGCGCGGCAAGACCCGGCGCATCTGGCCGCCGCATGACCTGACCTCGGGCTGGACGCTGGACATTATTCCGCCGATTCATATCAATGAAACGATCAATCTGGTGCTGGCCATCGTCACCATCAATTTTGATCTGGAACTCAACGTCAACCGCAAGGGTGGCACCGAACTGCGCCATATCAAGGGGCCCGGCGTACCGGGGACAGGTGGCACCAGCCGCCGCGGCGATCAATTCAACTGGTCGGCCGGTGATCGTCTGTCACTGGATTTTCTGTTCGGCGCCGGACTTAAAATCGAGGATCCGATTTTCGGCTCGACACTCGGCCACATCAGTTTTGAAATCAGCCAGGATGCCGGCGGTTTTGTCTTTTCCGCAAGTCTCGCCGGCATTGATATTTCCGACATTCTGGATTTGCCGACGATTCCGTTCCCGACTGGCGGCCCACTGGGATCCGGTGGTGCCCAGGCCGGCGCATCACGGATCTCAATGGCAAAAATACTGCAGTTGACACCACAGCCGATCGGTCAACTCGAACCGCATCGCTACGGCACCGCACCGGCCAGCCTGCTGTCGTGGATCACCGTGCCACCGTTGCCACCGGCCGCTGCCAACCTGATTCCGCTGAACAATATTGCACCGACCTATCGTGGCCTGCCGATGTACACCGACACGCTTCAGCAAACCGTGAATCCGGGCTTTCTGGCACCGTATTTTCTGGTCGGCGTGATCAAGGATATGGAAGACGTCCAGGCCACCGGCCCGGACTACAGCAGCGATGAACTTGATGAATTGAGAACGCAGTACGACGCCGGTAACGATCGTATTGCCGCGATTGCCAAAAGCGAAGTCTATTTCAAACGGCCACTGGATCTGGGCTACTTTGCGCGCCTGGACGGCAACGAGGAACTCGGCAGCGCCTTTAATCCGTTCTGGCAGGCACGCTTGATCGACACGTCATGGGCGGACCGGATCATGTCGCTGTACCTGCAGCAGAAGCAGGATTTCCTTGAACTGGGCGATATCATGGACGAGATCACAGCCCCGAGTCTGCCGAGTTTCTGAACCATGGACTGTTCGCGCAATACCGGCAAACAGCAAGGTCAGGCCATGACCGAACTGGCGATTGTTGCGGCGGCGGTGCTGGTACCACTGTTTCTATTGATCCCGTTGCTGGGTAAACAGATAGATTTGAAGCACAGCGCCGTCCAGGCGGCGCGTTACGAGGTCTGGGAATATACAGTCTGGTACAGCGGCAGCAATAAAACACCGGATGGCTTCAACGCGACCAGTCAGCCAATCAAGAGCGTCGCCACCACGCAGGCCGAATCACAACAACGGTTTTTCTCGAATACCGCCCTGCCGATTACGAATGCAGACAGCGGTGGCTGGGACGATGCCGCCGCCAACCCGCTCTGGAACACACATGTGCCGGGACAACGTTTATTTGATGGCGATATCGCCAGCGATACCGACGCCGACGATCCCACGCCGGATCCGGGTGGAATATTTGGCGGCATACTCGATGCGATTGATACCGTCTTCAGCCTGCTGGCCGACATTGCCGCGTTTCTGAATCTGGACGTCGGCTTTACCGCAATCAATACAGACGGCTATTTCAAATCGCAAGTCATGGCTAAAACCGAGGAAGTCGGTGGCTTCATGACCGATGAGCCGCTGTTCCCGGCTACCACGGTGACCGCACAAGCAGCTGTACTGACTGATAGCTGGAATGCCGGCGGCCGTGAGCATGCTGCATTCCAGGTTGGCGGTATTGTACCGACCCGCGCGCTGGGCCAGATTGTCGATAAAACACCGTTCCGGGAAATCTGGGGATTGATCGGAATCATCGCCCCGGAACTGCGCCTGTGCGATCCGTGGATACCGCTTTATTCCGGTGATGGCGGCAGCCTCTGGCTCGGCCATATCGATTTCGACACCGTACACCCGGATCGTCTGGTCGGTTCCAACAGCGGCACGCATGTTTGTAATGATGGCGGCTTTTGTGATTTTGATCCGATACCAGACCGTGTGCCGAAGGTGCTTGGCAGCAATCTCTGTGCATATGCACCGCCATGAATATGATGCCTTGTTCTGTATGTAACCTGTTATTGACTGCTGTGTTTTCAGTAGCAATGTATGCACCGCTTGTGCAGGCGGCACCGGACTTCCCGGCGCCGCCACGGGCACAGGTGCAATGGGTGTCGAATAACATGGTATACAACGGCCGCACCATGCAGGTGCGTTCCTTTGAAAGCCGCCTGTCGGCCGAACGGGTACTGGAATACTACCGTCAGCTATGGCAACGCGGTGAGGCGGATCGGCCCGGTTATCAGGAAACCGATGCGCTGGAGCCGTGGCAGATGATCACACGCATAGAAGATGAACATTTGCTCACCGTTCAGGTTATTACCAAGGGCAATGACTCCAGTGGCTACCTGTCTGTCAGCCACCTGGATGAATTGATTGCCGATACTCCCGAAATTGGCCAGGGTTTTCCGAAGATGCATGGCAGCAAGGTATTCAATGACATCATGACACCTGACCAGGGCAAGGATGGCCGCACACTGTTGATTAGTAACGAATACAGCATCACAGCCAACAGCAGTTATTACCGTGACTGGTACGAGAATCGCGGCTGGCGGCTGGACATGGAGAAAACCGTGGCTCCCGGCAAGCAGGAAGTCCTCGGTTTCAGCAAGGGCCGGGAAAAGGTGAATCTGGTCATTTCGCACGAGAACAATACGACCAATATAGTGGCAAACTCGAGCGAGTAGCACTAGGATGGCACTCAAGGGGACAACATTGATTCACAAACGAACACAATCCGGTTCACGACTACACGAATCCGGCCAGTCGATGGTGGAATTCACGATTGTCGTTGTGTTCTTTTGTCTTGTGCTCACATCGGATCCTGCACTGAACGTCATGCGCGAATTGAATAATGTTATGAAGGAACGCTTTGAGCACTATTCCTATACGGTGTCGTTATCCGATTACCCGGATGCCAGCACGCTGGCGGAGCTGGAAGCCATGTTGCGTGCGCAACTGGAAGCGCAGGGTTACAGTAATGAAGATATCGACGCCATGCTGGATGGCATTACCACCAGTCCGGACGAATGGATTGACAGCATTGAGGACTTTGTCGGCAAGGGCTTCCCGGATGCCGGCGAGTTTCCTGAAATTGATCCAGGCGACTTTTTGTAGCAAATTCCTGGCAGCAGGAACGGGGTTCTGAAGTTTATAGAAAGGGCATTTTGCAAGAATGCAGAATTGCCTGCGACACATGAATGCACCGCCGCATCATGTGATGACAGATAAAACGAATAATAGAAGTGCGGCACGGACAGCGCCAGACAAACCCAGGGACGAAAAAAATATTTGTTATTTTTCGTGTTCTGACACACTCCTGGGTGGGGGCTGATCAGAGCTTTCACAATAATTATCTTATCAAGGGGTTGATATGGCTATAGGAAGCGGAAACGCAAATGCCAGCCGTACCTGGTTGTTGCTGCTTGGAGCTATCGGTTTCGGGGTGGCAGCAGCGATATTGTCAGTGTTCTATCTGAAAAGCCGTGAAGCAGCGCTGCGGGCACAGATGGATGTCCAGGAACAGCGTATGGCAGCCGTTGTCGTGGCCAATCGTGATCTCCCCAAGGGCACACAACTGACGCCCGGCATTGCCGCCGTGCGAGAAGTGCCGGTTGAATTTGTTCATGGTGATGCGATTGTGCCGGACGGATTCGCCAATTTTGAAGGCAAGGTGCTGGTCCAGCCGGTACAACAGGGCAAGCCCATACTGTCGAGTTTTATTGACGACGAGTTTCCAATGGATTTCTCCGACACAATTGAAGTCGGCCGCCGCGCCATGACGATCACTGTCGATGAAATCAACTCGCAAGCGAATATGACCCGGCCCGGCAATCACATCGATCTGTACGTAAACATTCCCATCAATGTCACCGGCTATCCGGTGCCGGGACAGGCCGACGGCAATCTCGCACAACAGGCCGTACAGCAGCTGACCGGCCCGCAGGTACGCGATGTAATCATGCCGATTCTGCAGGATGTGCGCGTCCTGGCCACCGGCCGCGAAGGTTATGCCGATTTCCAGGAACAGCTGTTGCGCGGCCAGTTGCGTAACCAGATGTATACCACGCTGACGCTGGATGTCACGCCCGAGCAGGCAGCGATGTTGACCGCGGCCCAGGACAACGGCGATTTACTGGCATTGCTGCGCAATCGCAAGGATCGCGGCGGCGCCAAATTTGCCGGCATTACCGCCGCCGACCTGTACAAGAATGCGCAGGACATGCATCAGGCCGCGATGATGCAGGCTTCGCAACGCAGTGCTGATGGCCTGACGGTAGGCCCTGACGGCACCATCATGACGCGCGACGGCATTGTGCTGAAAGATCAGAATCTTGTCGTCGGTGAAGACGGCGTTATACGTACCAGGGATGGTGTTGATATTGCCGGCCTCGGCTTGACGGTGAATGAAAACGGCGAACTGGTAACAGCTGACGGTACTGTCGTCAGCGCCGATGACATCATTACTACCGCCGACGGCGTGGTCATGACCAAGGACGGCAAAATCCTGAGCAGTCCGGGCGCGCGCATGACCGAGGATGGCTTCATCATTGCTGAAGACGGCACCATCATGACCAAAGACGGTGTAGTGCTGGAAGGCGCACGTTTGAACGCCGATGGCGAGGTGGTTGCTGCCGACGGCACAGTGCTGAAAGCCGACGATATTGTGCTCAATGAAAACGGCTCTATAGCTACCCGCAAAACCCACACTGATTTCAGGAAGAATGCTGATGGCAGTGTCACTCTCGCCGATGGCACCGTCCTGCAGGAAGGTGAATACAGCATGAACGCCGACGGCTCAATTACTACAACCGAAAGCGTTGCCGGCATGACCGGACGCCGTGACGCCAGTCGCGCAGGTACTCTGCAGGCGGCCTTGGGAGTCGGTGCAGACGGCACCCCTGCGGACCTTGATGCCATGCTGCGCATTATCGGTTATATCCGCGGCGGCGACTCGGAAGCCGGTGTTGCGAAACCGGGAATCATGCCGGTAATACCGCTGAAACAGGATCGGCCGGACATGAATGCGCTGTTGCAAACCTTTGGTGAGCAGGCATCACCGGAAATGTTGCAGTAACGGGGTCGCCATGATGAATGATTCAAGCATTGGACATATAACAATGATCAAAAAACTATTGCATATCGCACTGCTCATGCTGATGAGCACCGGCGCCATGGCTGCCGAAACCATTACCGTGTTTCAGGGCGAAATCAAAATCCTGAATGTCGGTAAGCTGGACCGCGTCGCGGTCGGTAACGGCGATCTGCTCAGCACAACCATGCTCGACAATGGCCAGCTTTTGCTGCTTGCAGAAGGGGAAGGCGAGACCACTCTGCATCTTTGGTACAGCGATGGCAAGGAAGAGGATATGAAAGTACATATCATGCCCAAGGACACCAACCGCATCATGACCGAACTGCTGGTACTGCTCGAAGAAGTCAAAGGCATCAAGGTCAAGCGCGTAGGTGAACGGATATTTCTGTCTGGACAAGTAACTCCGGACGAGCAACCCATACTTGAAACTGTCAAGGCTGCCTATACTGATGTGATGGATCTGACCAAGGTTACAGCACCGCAACCACAGATGCTTGCCGGCGCGCTCGATAAGATGATCTATATGGATGTAAAGATCACCGAGTTCAACACCAATCGGTTGGAAGATCTGGGTATTGAGTGGTCCAATCCGATTGCCGGACCGGCGGCCGGCGTTGTGGGGACCGCGGTGCGTAACAATGAGTTTCGTGCCGGCGAGGCAACCAGTTTCACGCCCAACCTGACACTGGGGGCAACCAATCTCGGCTTTTTCGGTATTGCCACCGAAATCAGTTCCCGTCTCAACTTTCTGGTCAACAACGGTGACGCGGTCATTCTGGCACAGCCAAAGCTGTCAGCCCGCAGTGGTGGAGAAGCGGAATTCCTCGCCGGCGGCGAAGTGCCTGTCCCGACCACCGGCTCACTCGGTTCTTCGAATGTGGAATTCAAGGAGTTTGGCATTTCGCTGAACATCAGCCCGGTGGTGGACTTTATGAATAATATCGTCGCCAAGGTATCGACCGAAGTCAGCGCCATTGACCAGAGTATTGCCGTACAGGGTGTGCCGGGTTTTCTTACCCGCAAGACCTCAACCGATGTCAGCATGCGCGATGGCCAAACGCTGGTATTGTCCGGTCTGGTTAGTCAGGAACTCGGTCAGGACGTCAACAAGCTGTCATTTCTCGGTGACATCCCGATTCTCGGCGCATTATTCCGTTCGAACAGCTGGCGTAATCGCGAAACCGAACTGGTGATTTTCGTAACACCCACCGTTTATGACCATGACTCCGAAACCAACCAACGCAACATCCGGCGCAGTCAGGAACTTATGGACAAATTTAACGAACGGGTCACCCGCAAGGGCTACCAGATCCTGGATTAATGCGTTACTCACATTAAGGGCTTCTGATTCAGATCAGAACTTCCATAATCTAAAACTCGGGTAATATTTATGTTTGATGTAGTCGTCTACAACGATAAAGGTGACAAACTCCAGGGGCTGCGTGTGCCGATTACTGAATGTGGTATCGGCAAAGCCCGGGACAATTTAATCCAGCTGCGTGGCTGGCGTATCGCCGGCCATCATGCTGAGTTACAGCAAAACGGCGAAGGTATCTTTATCGAGGATAAAAGCGGTCATGGCAACACCATGGTTAATGGTAAACCGATTGACCGTTACGGGCCATTACGCTCCGCCGATAAAATCCAGATAGGTTCCTTCGTCATCACCGCCGGTTGGGATGAAGGTTTTGTCGATACCGATGTCGATGATGATGTCGATGAAGTCAAAACCATGATCGGTGTACCACGCCATACCGAGATCAAGGAAGATTCCACATTATTGAAAAAGGACAAGTTCATGTGGCGCAACCGTGTGCACCAGGAACTGCTGGAAGCGATGGATCTGCGCCGCACCGATGTCGGCGGCATGGACGAGGCACAACTGCGCCGGCACGTCGAGAAACTGATCCGGCAGATTATCGAGGACATGGGCAACAAACTGCCAGCCGATGTCGATCGCGAAAAACTGGCGGTTGATGTACTCAACGAAGCCGTCGGGCTGGGGCCACTGGAAGAACTGATAGCCGATGACGACATTACTGAAATCATGCTCAACAAGCATGATGAGATTTACGTAGAAAAAAATGGCCGTTTGCAAAAATCCAACGTGGTTTTCAGCAGTGATGATGCCGTGTTATCGGCGATCGAACGCATTGTCTCACCACTGGGCCGGCGCATTGATGAAAGCTCGCCGATGGTGGATGCACGCCTGAAAGACGGTTCACGCGTGAATGCGATCATTCCGCCGCTGGCTTTGCGTGGCCCATGCCTGACAATTCGTAAATTCGCCAAACAAAAACTCACTGACGTCGATATCATCAAATTCGGTGCTGCTAATGAAGCAATGATGAAATTCCTGAAAATTGCAGTTGAACAGCGCATGAATATCGTCATTTCCGGTGGCACCGGCAGCGGTAAAACTACACTGTTGAACGTCCTGTCAAATTACATTCCCGAATACGAGCGCATTGTGACGGTTGAAGATGCCGCCGAATTGAAACTCGGCCAGCCGCATATTGTGGGTCTTGAAGCAAGGCCGCCAAACATGGAAGGCAAGGGCCATGTACCGATTCGGGATCTGGTTAAAAACTGTTTGCGTATGCGTCCCGACAGAATTGTCGTCGGCGAGTGTCGTGGCGGTGAAGCGCTGGACATGTTACAGGCCATGAATACCGGTCATGACGGGTCACTGACCACTGCTCATGCCAACACGCCGCGCGATTTGATTGCCCGGCTTGAAGTCATGGTCATGATGGCCGGCATGGATCTGCCGAGTCGTGCCATTCGCGACCAGGTGGCCTCTGCGGTCGACATCATCGTGCAACAAACGCGTTTCTCCGACGGCAGTCGCAAGATTATCAACATCACCGAGGTCACCGGTGTTGAAGGTGAGATCGTGCAATTACAGGACATTTTCAAGTTCAAGCAGGAAGGTTTTGATGCCAATGGCAAGGTCAAGGGTGAATATCAAACGACCGGGCGTATTCCGCATTTTTATGAAGACCTACGCAACCGCGGCCTGAATCCCGACATGAGCCTGTTCCAGTAACCATCATGCTGAGCGCACTGATAGGTAACACTACTTTTCTGCTCGCGGTGCTGTGTGTATTTGCCGGCGCCGCGCTGTTGGGGTTTGTCATTCTGAACAAGTTCCGCGGCTTCTGGGAAACCTACAAGACCACGTTTACTGAAAATGCGTCCACCAATATGGAAGACATGTTCATGTTCGTGGATCCGAATCTGCTTTTCATGATGAACATGTTCGCCGTACTGCTGATACCACTGATGCTGTGGCTGGCAACCGGCAATTTCATTCTCGGTGCCGGCGTATTCGCGGCACTGGTTATCATCCCGGCGACCATCTACAAGGTCATGCGTGCCAAGCGTCTGAAACGTTTTGAACAACAATTGCCGGACGGCCTGCTGGCGATTTCCGGCGCAATGCGCGCCGGTGCCAGCCTGAACGTGGCACTGGAAAATGTCGTGCGCGAGCAATCTCCGCCTTTGGGCCAGGAGTTCGAGTTATTTTTGCGCGAGCAGCGCATTGGCGTTGACTTTGAAAAGTCACTGACAAACATGGAAGAACGCCTGCCGGTACAGGATTTTCTAATGCTGTGTTCGGCCTTACGCATCAATCGCGAAATCGGCGGCAATCTTGCCGAGATTCTCGACACCCTGGCCGATACCTTGCGCAAGAAACAGGCCATGGACAGCAAGATCCAGAGTCTTACCGCGCAGGGCCGCCTGCAGGGTATTGTCATGACCGGGCTGCCGGTACTGCTTGGCGTCTTGCTGAATTTTATTGAACCGGAAGCCATGGGCAAAATGTTTGATACCACCATCGGTCTGGTCGTGCTCGGTATTTCCGTCACGATGCTGGCACTGGGTTACCTCTGGATTCGCAAGATTGTGAGCATTGATATATGAACGCTTTTCTTGGCAACAGCATGCTGACAATGGTTGCCCTGCTGGCCGCACTCAGCGGCACATCAATGGCATTACTCGGCATGCATATCAGCAGCATGGTTGAGGAAGACAGTCGTGACTACATGGATCCACTGCCACCGCTGTTAAAACTGATCTGGCCATTCGTACAGGTCTTCGCCTACTTTTTGACGGCGATGTATCCGTACGAGTATCTGCAAAAGGTCGAACGCGATCTGGAAACCAGTGGCGTCGGTTATCTGATGACCGCCGAACAATTCTGCGCCCTGCGTCTGGTCGGCATGATTCTGGTACCGATAGTCGTCGTCATTTGCATGCTGGCGCTGGATAACTTCAATGGCTGGTATATATTTGGTGGCGTTTTACTCGGCTATTTCTTCCCGGTCATCTGGCTGTCGGATACGCGCAAGAAACGCCGCATTGAAGTCATCAAGACCCTGCCGGTCTATCTCGACTTTATTACGATGTCGGTGGAAGCCGGTCTCAACCTGCAGGGCGCACTGGCACAGGCGATGGAAAAGGCGCCCAGCGGCCCGCTGCGCAACGAGTTTGCCATCGTGCTGCGCGACCTGCGTTCCGGCCTGTCACGTTCGGAAGCCATGCGGCGCATGGCCGGGCGGCTGGATATTACCGAAATCACCAGCTTCGTCAGTGCGATTATCCAGGCCGAACGGATGGGATCGAGTCTCGCCACCGTCATGCGTGTCCAGTCCGAGCAACGCCGCAGTGAACGTTTCCTGCGCGTTGAAAAAATTGCAATGGAGGCACCGGTCAAGCTGGTGGCACCACTGATTATTTTTATTTTCCCGGTCACCTTTATCATCCTCGGTTTCCCGATTGCGATGAAGTTCCTGAACGAGGGTCTGTTCTGAGTTCATGTTGCATGGCCGTCTAGCGCGTGTGGACACCGGTGCCTGTATTGTTGCCCGGTTGCAACGTACAGAAACGCCACTGGAACGCATGCGCGGTCTGCTCGGCCGAACCGAACTGGCAGCAGATGCCGGCCTGCTGATCACTCAATGCCAAGCGGTACATACTCTCGGTATGCGCTATGCTCTGGATCTGATTTACCTGTCGCGTGACTGGCAAGTCAAAAAACTTGTCCGGCGGCTGGCGCCATGGCGATTTTCTGTTTGTCCCGGTGCCAGCATGGTTATCGAATTACCGGCCGGGCGTCTGGACACACTGCAACTGTCGCCGGGATTACCCCTGCGCTGGGAATCTTTACCATGATGTACAAACAATTCTTTGCCCTTGGCCTGAGTCTGCTCATTTTAACGGGCTGTGAAACAACCGGGCAGCCACGGCCGGCAACCGGCAATGCAATGGAAATCAATCAACAGGCCGAACAAGCCTATGCGGCTGGCGACATGGCGACAGCACAAAAACTCTACCAGGAACTGACCAGGCAGGTGCCACGTGAGGCCAATCCCTGGTTCCGGCTGGGTAATATTTATGCGCGTCAGGAACAACCTGATTTTGCGATTAATGCTTATCGTGAAGCGCTTGTGCGGGATCCGAAAAATGCCAAGGCCTGGCACAATATGGGTGTTGTCCAGCTTCGTCAGGCAACCTACAGTTTTCTGAATCTACAAAACAATGTTGATAACACAGACCCACTGCATGGACGCGCAGAACTCATGGTCGAAGCCGTCACCCAATTGCTGGAACAGGATTTCGACGCCAGCGTGGATACACCGGTCACTGAATAATTGACAGCACAAACATCCCGGCAAAGAAATGCAACAGGCTAATAACAGCGGCCTCCAGCTCCAGCTGATGCGGACTGGTCATGTACCCCGACGTGCCCGCCTGCGCGGCCAGAGCATGGTCGAATTCATTATCGTTACGCCGGTCATGTTTCTGCTGGTCTTCGGCGCCCTGCAATTTGCCCTGATTTACCAGGCCAAAACCACGCTTAATTACGCCACTTTTGAGGCCGCCCGGGCCGGCGCCCTGAACAAGGCCCAGATCCCGGCCATGCAGAATGCATTCGCGCGCGCAATGGCGGCCATGTATATGGATATTGACGAAGACGCCGGCGTGGATCGCACCGGCGCGGCACGTGATTTTGTCCGCGATGAAATCATCGATGACGGCAGCGGCGATCCGGTGTTTGCCGAATTCCAGTTATTGAACCCCAACATTGATTCCTTTGCCGAACACGGCATTGCGGTTGATGGTAACTGCGAAATTCCGAATGACAATCTCATGTACCGCGACAGTACCGTCAAGGGGGATCAGAATATCCAGGATGCGAACCTGCTGAAACTGCGCGTCGTTTACTGCTATCCCCTGCATGTGCCATTTATAAACCGGATGCTGACCACCATCATGACCCAGGCGCCCAGCGAAATCTGCCCGCACTGTATCGGTACCTATGAAGGCGGCACCAGTATCGAGCGCACCTGCCTTACCAACAACCGCTTCCCCATCAATGCCCAGGCAATCGTCCGTATGCATTCGCCTGCTACCCGTCCGGGCGGCTGTCCATAAATCATGGCAACGGCCATGACGAGTCCTGCCATCAGCCATACACTGGTCATGCAGCAATACCTAGCCATCAAGGCCCGGTATCCGGACATGCTGTTGTTTTTCCAGATGGGCGATTTCTACGAATTGTTTTACGACGATGCCGCCCGCGTCGCCCGCCTGCTGGACATCACACTGACGCGGCGCGGCCAGTCGGCCGGTGAACCAATCCCGATGGCCGGGGTACCCATCCATGCCGCCGATAATTATCTGGCACGGCTGGTACGGCTGGGTGAATCGGTGGTGATTTGTGATCAGATTGGTGACCCGGCCAGCAGCAAAGGCCCGGTCGAGCGCCAGGTCAGCCGTATTGTAACGCCCGGCACGCTGACCGATGACGCATTGCTGGATGCCCGGCACGATAATCTGCTGCTGGCAATACATACTGATAATAACGGCTATGGTCTGGCCAGCATCGAACTGTCCAGCGGTCGTTTCATACTCGCCGAACTCACACAAGCCGACGACCTCACCACTGAAATTGAACGGCTCCAGCCGGCCGAGATTCTGCTCGCCGAACACAGCGAACTGCCTACACGTCATCCCGCCTGCAAGCACCGGCCTGATTGGCACTTCGATTCCGCCAGCGCCAGTCAACGCTTGTGTGAGCAGTTTGGCGTCCAGCATCTTGACGGTTTCGGTTGTGCCGCTGCCGAACTGGCACTGACTGCCGCCGCCGCGCTACTGCAATATCTGCAGGAGACCCAGCGCACTGAACTGCCACACTTGCAACCGCCACGGCTGGAGCAACCTGGCGATAGTCTGCTGCTGGATGCTGTCAGCCGCCGCAATCTGGAACTGGACCGGGATCTGGCCGGCCAGCGCGAGCACACGCTGCTGCGGGTTCTCGACAGCACCCGTACCGCCATGGGCAGCCGCTGCCTGCGGCGCTGGTTGCTGCGGCCTCTGCGCGACCACACCACGTTACGCGAGCGCCAGCATGCTGTTGCCGGTCTGCTGACAGACCGCCGCTACAGCGAGCTGCGCGGCGAGTTAGATGGTCTGGGTGATATGGAGCGTATTCTTGCGCGCATTGGCTTGCGTTCAGCACGGCCACGCGATTTGCTGCAGTTACTGCATCTGTTGAATGTCATACCGGGGCTCTGCATACAGCTCACAGACATCGATTCACCGCTGCTGCAACGCTTGCATGCTGAATTGAATATCGATCCGCACTGGCATGATTTGCTCAGCCGGGCGATTGCCGCTGAACCTGCAACCAGCCTGCGTGAAGGTGGCGTGATTGCCACCGGCTTTGACAGCGAACTCGATGAGATGCGTGCGCTCAGTCATAGCGCCGGCAATTACATCCAGGAACTTGAACAACGCGAACGTGACCGCACCGGTATCAGTAATCTCAAGGTCGGCTATAACCGCGTCCACGGCTACTACATTGAAATCAGCCGTGCCCGCCAGACCCATGTGCCGGCAGACTACCAACGCCGGCAAACACTGAAAGCCAGTGAACGCTACATCACCACTGAATTGAAGCAGCATGAAGATCGCGTGTTGAGTGCGCGTGAGCGGGCGTTGCTGCGTGAACGTGAACTCTACAATGCACTGCTGGATCAACTCGCGACAGCCCTGGAGCCGCTACAGCATGCCGCCACGGCGCTGGCCGAACTGGATGTTATTGCCGGCTTTGCCGAACGCGCCGACAGCCTCAACCTGGCAGCGCCGGAATTCAGCCCGGAGCCGGGACTGACTATCAAGGCCGGCCGGCATCCAGTGGTCGAGCAACTGCAGGCGGCAGCGTTCGTGCCAAATGATCTGGAGCTTGATGATCAACGCCGTATGTTACTGATTACCGGGCCGAATATGGGTGGGAAATCCACCTATATGCGGCAGACAGCCCTGATTGTCATCATGGCGCACTGCGGCAGTTTTGTGCCGGCCAGTTACTGCCGGCTGGGTCCGATAGACCGCATATTTACCCGTATCGGTGCTGCGGACGACCTTGCCGGCGGTCGTTCAACGTTCATGGTGGAGATGACCGAGACGGCCAATATCCTGCATAACGCCACGGCTGAAAGCCTGGTGTTAGTCGATGAAGTCGGCCGCGGCACCAGCACATTTGATGGTCTGGCGCTGGCCTGGGCAACAGCGACACAACTGGCCGGCGTGTGCCGTGCATTTACCCTGTTCGCTACACACTATATGGAAATGACGGCATTGCCGCAGGAACAACCCACGGCGCTGAATGTACACCTGCAGGCGGTTGAGCACGACGATCGGATCGTGTTTCTACACACTGTGGAGCCCGGCCCTGCGGATCGCAGCTATGGCCTGCAGGTCGCATTACTGGCCGGGATTCCGGCTACGGTGGTCAATGCCGCCCGGGCCCGGCTTGAAGCGCTTGAATCCGGTCAGCCGGTAGCAGCCACTGCGCTGGCACCACAGGCAGACTTGTTTCAGGCAAAGCCCGATCCGCTCCACACCGCACTTGTCGCTGTTAATCCCGATGAACTGAGTCCGCGCGAGGCGCTGGCACTAATGTACGATTTGAAGAAAATGCTGCCGCCTCAAAATAATTGATTTTCCCTGTACTGATACAGCCCATTTCCTGCCAAAGTCACTGACAAAGCTTCATTAACTCCGGCTTGCGCGTTATCATAAGCGGTTAAGGTGTATGGAAAGCGGCTGTTTTGCGTCTGGACGCATATGGTGCGCACCTGCAAACTAGGGAACTTCTGATTTATTCAGAGGTTCCCTAATATTATTACCAGAACAAAATACTGACTGAGAACATCCCATGACTTTTGTTGTCACTGACAGCTGCATTAAATGTAAATATACCGACTGTGTTGAAGTGTGCCCGGTGGACTGCTTCCATGAGGGCCCGAACATGCTGGTAATTGATCCAGATGAATGCATCGATTGCACATTGTGCGAACCGGAATGCCCGGTCGATGCTATCCTGTCCGAAGATGATGTACCGGAAGACAAACAGCATTTCCTTGAACTGAATGCCGAATTAGCGCGTGACTGGCCGGTGATCAATGAGATGAAAGATCCGCCGGCAGACGCTGATGAGTGGAAAGATGTGCCGGATAAACTCCAGTATCTGGAACGCTGATACGATGAAAACCCTCACCGCCCGGCCTGTGCGTACGTAATGAGGCTGCCAAGGATGGCCATTTCCCTGTGTAAGTGCTGCTGCAAATCGCTGCTGTATGGCGGCCGGTTTCTATCTGTCAACTACCATTATCCAGTCCTGCCGGTATGCCTGCTGGTTATCGCCACTGGCCTGCTCTGGCCACCGCCTGTCCACGCTGACAAAATCTACAAATGGGTCGATGAGTACGGCCAGGTACATTACGGTGCCAGGCCACCGGCTGCCGATGTGCCAGCCGAGCAGGTTGAATTATCACCTTCACAGTCACAAAACCCGGAACCCGATCCCGGCCTGCGCGATCGCTATGAACGCCGTGACCGCCTGCTGCAACAATTTGCCGAAGGACGTGAAGCCGAACGCAAGGCCAAAGCCGAGGCTGAAGCAGCTGAAAAAAAGCGCCAGCAGGAGTGCGAACAGGCGCGCAAGACACTGCAAATATACCGGGATTCGCGCTACCTCTACGATGAGACCGCTACTGGTGAGCCTCGAATTTTGACCGACTCCGAGCGTGCTATCGAGGAGGACAAGGCAGCAGCGGCCAGGGATAAATTGTGTCGTTAATGCAGATGAATCAGTAGGCGCGCGCGTTGACAATTATATTAATGGAATCACAACGTTATATTGGCAACCTGAAAATAGACAGTACTGAAATATCCGGTGTAGTATGCAGTTAGCTGAATTAACCCCGATTTCATCACATATCCGGTTACAAGACGTTTAAATCGGGTTTATTTCACGTTTATTCCGGATTTGTCCGGATTAGTTTCAGGTTTATCAAGGGGCAGCCAGTCCTGACACCGACCGGCTTTGATAAGGAACCTCTGATTAATTAGGTCCTTTGGTTTCGTAACCGGCGCATCCATGCGCCACTGCCCAGAGGTTCCTGCGGCACAGGGATGTAGCGGTTACAAACCTAAGGATGGAAATACGAAAATGTGATTTTCGTATTTCGTGCTCTGAGAAGTAGCACATGGATGTGCTGATTACGCAGCTAAGGATGTATAATTCCAGGAGGGAATTATTCAGAGCTTCCATAAATATATAAAAACCACAAGGGCCAACAGCCTGAATGAAAAAGGGGTTCTGGCGACGTGACTGGTTTACCGG
>JBBDSJ010000139.1:0-15979 GCA_040905025.1 Gammaproteobacteria bacterium | reverse complement strand
CATTTTTCAATCACTTATGTGATTGAAAAATGGCGGCACATCCCTGTGCCGCAGGGACCTCTGGGTAGTGGCGCATGGATGCGCCGGTTACGAAACCAAAGGACGTAATTAATCAGAGATTCCTTAGTGCTGACAGCCCGGTACCGGCCAACTAGTCGCGAAATAATGCCTGCGCCAGCACCGGCCACTGTTCCGGCCAGTGCGCTGTAGGCCGATCGCTGAAACCACTGCGGGCATATTGATTCATATGGCCCTCGACCAATGCCAGCAAGACATCCACCGCAGCATCAATACTGATCGACGCACGCGCACCGCCGGCCAGATTTGCTTCACGTAATACCTGCTTGAGCTGGGTGCGGATTCGTTCAAAGAACTGGCTGACTCGACTGCGCAAACGCTCGTTTTCCCCGACCAGCGCTTCACCCAGCAACACCCGGGTAATGCCCGGATTGCGCTCGGCAAAGCCCAGCAGCAATTGCAGGATTTTCTCGCAGCGTACATCCGGCGCTGTTTCCTGCGCCAGAATCTTGCTGATCAGACCAAATACGGACTCTTCGGCAAAATCGATCAATGCTTCAAACATTTTTGCCTTGCTGGCGAAGTGCCGGTACAGGGCGGCTTCGGAAACACCAACCGCACGCGCCAGACTCGCGGTGGTGATACGCGAACCCGGATGCGTTTCAAGCTCATGTGCCAGCGTTTCCAGGATCTGCTGGCGCCGGTTAGGTTTATCGCTTGTCGTCACTGTGTTCCCCTGCACATAAGCATTATTTTGTGAACATCCTGGTTACAGCCCCGGGTCATCACGGCTTGACACTGCCGGACTGAATCAAGGTACCCACACCCTGATCGGTAAACACTTCCAGCAATACGGCATGTTGTACACGCCCATCAATAATATGTGCACTTTTTACACCGGCCTGCACGGCATCCATGACCGCCGTAATTTTTGGCAACATGCCACCTGCAATCACACCATCCTTAATCAATTCTGACACTTCAGCGGCCGACAAGCCGGTCAACACCCGGCCGTCAGCATCCAGCAGACCCGGGGCATTGGTCAGCATCATCAGCTTTTCAGCGTGCATCACTTCAGCCAGCTTACCGGCCACCATATCGGCGTTGATGTTGTAGGACTGACCATCGTCGCCGACACCAATCGGTGCAATGACGGGAATAAAATTACCGTGCACCAGCATGTCGACAACACCGGTATCAATACTGGCGACTTCACCGACGTGCCCCATATCAATTATTTCCGGTGCATTCATTTCCGGCCGCTGGTGACTCATGGTCAGCTTCCGGGCGCGTATCAGATCACCGTCCTTGCCGGATAAACCCACTGCACTGCCACCATGCTGATTGATCAAATTCACAATCTGCTTGTTAACCAGACCACCGAGCACCATTTCCACAATATCCATGGTCTCGGTATCCGTCACGCGCATGCCATTGACGAATTCACTTTGCTTGCCGATCCGTTTAAGCAGCTCGCCAATCTGTGGACCGCCACCATGTACCACGACCGGATTCATGCCGACCAGTTTCATCAGCACTACATCACGGGCGAAACTCTGTTTGAGTTGCTCATCCACCATGGCATTGCCGCCATATTTAATCACCATGGTCTTGCCACTGAAGCGCTTGATATACGGCAGCGCCTCGGTCAAAACCCGGGCGATGTTCAGCGCATCAAGTGGCTGCTCGGAAACGGCTCGTGTCTGCATGTTCAATAGTTATGTTTTGGTAAAAGTGGCAAAGGCCGCTGTAACAGTCATGCCTGATTTAACTAGCTCAAAACGGCAGTTGCATGTCGGGATTGACCGCCAGCAATGCCTGTTTGAATACGCCCTGAATACGTTCAAGTGCAGCAGCATCTTCGGCTTCAAACCGTGCGACAAGACAGGGTGACGTATTTGATGGTCTGACCAGCCCCCAACCATCGGCAAAATCCAGCCGCAGGCCATCAATGTCGGTCAGATCAGCAGTGTCCGTATTCAGCTTGTCGCGCAATGCCAGCATTACATCGGCATGTCCGGTTTCAGCCAGATTAATACGCAATTCCGGTGTCGCAATACCGCCCGGCAAATCGGCAAAAACGGCAACCGGCTTTTCTTTCGACTGCATCAGGATCTCCAGCATGCGGGCACCGGTATAAATGGCATCATCAAACCCGTACCAGCGTTCCTTGAAAAAGATATGACCGCTCATCTCACCGGCTAGCGGTGCATTAACTTCTTTCATCTTCGACTTGATAAGTGAATGGCCGGTTTTCCACATCAACGGCTTGCCACCGGACAGTTCAATAATTGCTTTCAGATAACGGCTGCATTTGACATCAAAAATGATCGTCGCGCCGGCATTCCTTGATAACACATCCTTGGCCAGCAGCATCAATTGCCGATCCGGCCAGATAATATTGCCTTCACCATCGACAACACCGAGCCGGTCGCCGTCACCATCAAACGCAAAACCAATATCGGCACCGGTCTCCTTGACCTTTGCGATCAGTGCCTGCAGATTCTCCGGCTGACTCGGATCCGGGTGATGATTGGGGAAGTTGCCATCAACATCACAGAACAGCTCAACCACATCATGGCCCAGTGCCTTGTACACCTGCGGCGCGATCTGGCCGGCGACACCATTGCCGGCATCAACAACAATCTTGAAACTGTTGCCCAGCGCTGTCGGAATATCTTCCACAATCCGGCGTATGTAATTACTCAGAATATCGACGCTTTGCAGGCTGCCCTGACCACTGCTGAACTTGCCTTCCTGGATACGCTTGTACAACGCCTGCACCGTATCACCGGACAGAGTTTCACCCGCCAGGACCATTTTCAGACCGTTATATTCCGGCCCGTTATGACTGCCGGTGAGCATCACGCCACTGTGAGCCTCCAGGTAGTGTGTGGCAAAGTACAACACCGGTGTGGCCACCTGACCGATATCGATCACATCCACACCGCTGGCACGCAAGCCCTTGATCAGTTCTTCAGACAGAGCCGGGCTGTGGGTGCGGCCATCACGACCCACCACCATACCGCCCTGCTTGCGCGCACGTGCTTCACTGCCGAGCGCCCGGCCGATTTCATGCACCGCTTCCGGCGTCAAATCGGTTTCAACCACGCCGCGAATATCATAGGCGCGGAAAATCCCGGCCGCAATATTGAATTTTTTGGGTGGCGCCGAATCAGTCTCGGCTGCCTTGTCGGTTGGTTTTTTCGCAGGTATAGCGATACTGGTGATATCGTCGCCTTCCAGCGGCACCGACGGCTTATCCGCCGTTTCGCTAGCGGCATTACTGGCCGGGCCGGTGTAGGCCGGTAAATGCGGCACCAGTTTTTCCAGCCCCGGATGCACACCTTCCATCAACGCCTTGACGGCACCATCATAAGTGACGTTATCAGCCGCAAGCGATCCACTGCTTGTGCCAGCGCGCTGCCGCCAGAAGATACCGGCACCTATCAGTGCAATGATCAGGATCAGGGTCCACCACGGGATCTCAAGCTGGTTGTCAAAATCAGCGGGTGGCGGCGCGCCATCGGCCGCGAACCAGAATTCTACTGACCAGCGCGTGTTGGTGATCGGCGCAACCGCGGACAATGCCTGACCCTTGTACGCCGGGTTGCCGCCGCTAAACAGCACCAGCGGCGGTGAATTGTCAGCAAACTGCTTAATCTCAAAATGGCCATTGGCCAAGTCACCACGTGCCAGCGCTTCTTCAACCAGCGCCGGTTGCAGGCTCAAATGCAGCAAACCCAGTAAATTGCCAACGGCGGCTTCAACCCGCTTTATCAGGACAATATGCGCATCATCACTGTCATGACGATGCAACTCGGCCCGTATCTGTTCACCATCACGTGCCTTGTTCAACAGATCCAGTGATGCATAGGTCAGCGGCGGGGTCGCGTCCGGCTCCAGACCGTAGCCGCGCGGTGTGAAAATGCGCAGGTTGATAACCTTGTCAAAGCGGGCACGCTGCCGGTCGGCAAGTGCTTCGAGTGCTTGAGTATCGTTTGCCTGCAACGCCGCCTGGACTTCAGGATCAGCCGCAACAGCATCCAGCTCGGCCAACTGCACACCTATTGATTGACTGGTTCTGACGGCTACCTGTTGACTGGCTGTTTCTGCCTGCCGTTGCAACAATTCCATTTCACGCGCTTGCTTGGCGTCGAAATAGCTGCGGACACCGAAAATCAGGCCAAGGCCGATCGTCAGCACCAGCGCACCGATAATAATATTACGCAAGGTACGGCGTTTGATGCGCCGGCGTTTTATAGGCCCGTCCATAGTTAATTCTCAGTCTGGTAGGTAAACGTTCAGATCCCGGTATGGCCAAAGCCACCCGCCCCACGCGCCGTTGCAGTAAAGTCTTCAACTATTTCGAAGGCAGCTTTTACTACCGGCACGAACATCAACTGTGCAATGCGATCCCCAGGTTCGATGGTAAAAGACTCATGGCCGCGATTCCAGCAGGAGATAAACAACTCACCCTGGTAGTCCGAATCAATCAAACCCACCAGATTACCCAGCACGATGCCATGTTTATGGCCGAGTCCCGAACGCGGCAGAATCACGGCGGCCAGTGCCGGGTCGGCAATATTCAGTGCCAGCCCGGTGGGAATTAGCTGTGTCTGACCCGGCGCGACAGTAATCGCAGCGTCAAGGCAGGCACGCAAGTCCATGCCGGCTGAGCCATCGGTTGCATAATGTGGCAGTTCAAAATCACGGCCGAGTCGCGGATTGACTACCTTGACCTGAATGGTTTGTGTCTGAGTGTTTTGCATAATAGCGTCTGGCAATATGGGTAATCAGTTCGCGCGCAAGCCGCACTTTAGGTGCGCGTTCAAGTGCCAGTGATTGAGTGCCCGCGGCACTATCCGGCCAGTACAACGTCAGCGCGTTGTCATCAGTGTCAAAACCGAGTTGTTCGCCAACTTCATTGGCAGCGATCAGGTCCAGCCGTTTGGCCGCAAGCTTCGCCTGTGCATAGGCGGCGACATTTTCAGTTTCAGCCGCGAAGCCGACACAAAACGGTGGCGGCGTACGCGCGGCAACACCGGCGAGAATATCCGGCGTGCGTTCAAGTGACAGCACCAGGCCGTCGGCCTGTTTTTTCATTTTATGTTCAGCCGGACGCGTGGCGCGATAGTCAGCCACGGCAGCAGTGGCAATAAAAATATCCGCACTGTCGATATGGCTAGCAACTGCCTGTTGCATGTCGGCTGCGGATTGCACCCTGACGACTTCCATCCCGGCGGGTGTGTCGAGATTGACCGGGCCGCTGACCAGAATCACCCGCGCACCGGCATCACGGGCGGCGCAGGCGATGGCATAGCCCATGCGTCCGGAACTACGATTGCTGATGTAGCGGACCGGATCCAGCGCCTCGCGGGTCGGCCCGGCCGTCACCACCACCGTCAGGCCGGCCAGTTCGCCGCTGTTAAATAGCTCACCCAGGCTGGCAATCAGGTCAGCCGGCTCCGACATACGGCCGGCACCGGTCTCGCCACAGGCCTGGGCACCGCTGGCCGGTCCCAGTACCTGTACCCCGCGTTCCCGCAACGTGACCAGATTGGCCTGCGTCGCTGGATTGTGCCACATGACCCGATTCATCGCCGGTGCGACCAACAGTGGTGCTGCAGTGGCCAGACACAGCGTGGTCAACAAATCATCGGCCAGCCCGTAGGTCAGGCGGGCAAGGAAATTCGCACTCGCCGGCGCGACCAGCACCGCATCGGCCCAGCGCGCCAGTTCAATGTGCCCCATTCCGGCTTCGGCCTCGGTATCAAACAACTCGGTGCGCACGGGCTGGCCGGACACGGCCTGCAAAGTCAGCGGTGTAATAAAGGCCTGCGCGCCGCGCGTCATGACCACCCGAACCTCGGCCTGACCGTCGCGTAAACGGCGCACGAGTTCGGCTGCTTTGTAAGCGGCCACTCCGCCGGTTACCCCAACCAGTATGCGCTTTTGTGCCAGTATCGACATAAGGCCAAAGTGTAACCGAAAATTCCGCCAGTGACCCGGATTTGATCCAGCCGGCATTCTGTAGTTAATTTAGCAAAGCTCTGATTAATCCATCCATGTATGATCAGAGCACGAGCAGTGCTACATGGATGTAGCGTTTACGAAGCAAAGGATGCAATATCGAAAATTGTGATTTTCAATTTTCTTCATTTTTCAATCAGATAAAATGATTGAAAAATGGCAGCACATCCATGTACTGCAGGAACCTCTGAATAAATCAGAGGTTCCTTAGGAACACCAACTGACAAGGAGGTCATGATGTCTATTCATACTTGGCCCGCCGCCGAGCGGCCGCGTGAAAAACTGCTGACCCGCGGCAGTGCCGTACTGTCCGATGCCGAACTGCTGGCCATCTTCCTGCGCACCGGCGTGCGTGGCAAAAGTGCCGTCGATCTGGCGCGTGAACTGTTGAGCGAAACCGGCGGGCTGCGCCCGCTGCTGGACGCGGATCAGGCGACGTTATGTGCCTTTAAAGGACTCGGCACCAGCAAGTATGTACACTTGCAGGCCGGTCTGGAGCTCGGCCGGCGCTATCTCGCCGCGACGCTGGAACGCGAAGATGTTTTGACCAGCCCGCAACAAACCCGTGATTTCCTGCGCTCGCGCCTGCGCGGTTATACACATGAAGTATTTGCCTGCCTGTTTCTTGATAACCGCCATCGCGTGATCAGCTTTGACGAAATGTTCCAGGGCACGATCGACTCGGCCTCGGTGCATCCACGCGAAGTCGTGCGCCGGGCGTTAAAGCACAACGCCGCCGCCGTTATTCTCACCCACAACCACCCGTCCGGCGTCGCCGAACCGTCGCACAGCGACCAGGCCATCACCCGGCGCCTGATCGAAGCGCTGGGCCTGATCGACGTGCGTGTGCTCGATCATATTGTCATCGGCGATGGCGAGGCGGTGTCGTTTGCCGAACGCGGGCTGCTGTGAAACCGGCTACGAACCCTCAATATTGTCAGTTAACTGTTTACAGTTGTCAGCTGATTGCTTACACTTATGATTAGAAGTTTTCGCAGCAAGACGCTTGCCGAGCTCTGGTCCATAGGCAAAAGTTCGCGGATCGATCAGCGGCTGCAACAGCGTATTTTGTTGCGGCTTGACCGTCTGGATGCCGCTAGGCGACCGGAGGAAATGAATCTGCCGGGCTTTGATTTGCATCCCTTACAAGGCCGCAAGCCAAGGCGTTACAGTGTGCATATCAACGGCCCCTGGTGCATCACTTTTGAATTTGAGGCCGGCGAAGCCTGGCGAGTCGATTTGGAGCAGTACCACTGAGTAGGAATGAAGTTATGAAAGACTATACCGCCCGCCGCAACCCCGACCGCTGCCCAGCGCATCCGGGAGCGTTGTTGACCGAGATCATTCCGGCCACCGGCCACAGCAAGGCGGAGATTGCCCGCCTGCTGGGGATTTCACGCCAGCATTTATACGATGTCATTGGGGAACGCAAACCGGTCTCGCCGGCGGTCGCGGTCAGATTCGGCAAGCTGTTCGGTGATGGTGCCGAGGTGTGGCTGCGCATGCAGGCCGCCTACGATACCTGGCATGCGCAGCGCGAAGTCGATACCCACACTATTCCCACGATTACTTCAACGCTATAGGCTGCGCCGAGCGCGGCCTGAAGTAAATTGACAACGTCGGCATTGCCGGCATTGCTGATTGTAGCTACAATGTAGCCACACCAATAAAGTTAGCGAATATAACTATGACCGCCGATACTACGGTTCGAGCCCGGATCGATGCGAAGACGAAAAAGCAGGCCGCCAAGGCATTGGCGGCCATGGGCCTGTCCGTATCGGATTATATCCGCATGGCTCTTGTGCGGGTGGCGCGGGATAAAGCGGTGCCGTTTCCCGTGCATGTGCCGAATGAACAGACAGCCGCGACCCTGCGCAAGAGCGAGCGCGGGGAAGACGTGCACAGCGCCGAGGACGCAGAAGCATTGTTCAGGGATCTGGGCCTCTGAGTGCGGACACCCAGCTACTCCGGACAGTTCCAGCGCGATGTAAAACGCGCCAGGAAACGGGGCAAGGATATGGCGAAATTACGCCTCGTCATGCAGTGGCTGATCGATGCTGAGCCGTTGCCGCCACGCTTGCATGACCACCCGCTAAAAGGCGCATGGAACGGTTGGCTCGATCTGCATATCGAGCCGGACTGGCTGCTCATCTACAAGGCCGACACGATCTCGATCCGGTTTGAGCGCACGGGCTCCCATGTTGACTTGTTCAGCATGTAACGCAAAGCACGTTCGAACTCATCTCAAGCATGACTGAATACCCACTAGCGCGCTTTGCGTGCCCAGGCATTGCTACTAGTCCTGCCTTTTCGTCATCCTCGCCGCCGGCAGCCACGCTGCAATTATTCCGGAACTGCCGCAGGCCTGCTCAGAAATCAATCCCGCTTGTTAAAGAAACGCCTACCACCTCATCCGGTACGTAGCGCCGAAGGCGTGATTATCGTCGCTGCCGGCATATTCGCTCTCGTAGCTGATATTCCCGCCAGCAAAGCAGGGCATAAATACTCTTGCTGCAACGCAACATCAAGGTGTAATCTGGCGGCAATATTAAACCGCTAGTCTGAAATCACCATGAGCGTTCTGAATCTTGATCATTTGCTGAAACCGAAATCTGTCGCCCTGGTCGGTGCCTCGGCCACTGTCGGCAGTCTTGGTTATCTGGTAATGAAAAATCTGCTGGATGGTTCATTCAAGGGGCCTGTCTGGCCGGTCAATCCAAAGTACGATGAAATCCTCGGTCAGACCTGTTATCCGGACGCCGCCGCCTTGCCGGAGACGCCGGATCTGCTGGTCGTCGCCACGCCGGCGGCGACCGTGCCGGGCATTATCAGTCAGTTCGGTGAACGCGGCACGCGCGCGGCAGTCGTCCTGAGCGCCGGTTTCAACACTGAAGTTGACGGCCAGCCACTGGAACAGCAATTGCTGGATGCCGCCAAACCTTATGGCCTGCGTATTCTCGGGCCGAATTGCGTCGGCCTGCTGTTACCCAACCTCGGACTCAATGCCAGCTTTGCCCACACCGATTCGCTGCCCGGCAAACTGGCGCTGGTATCACAGTCCGGCGCGCTGTGCACGATGATGATCGACTGGGCCAAATCACGCGGCATCGGTTTTTCACATTTCATTTCACTCGGCAACAGCAGTGATGTCGACTTCGGTGATCTGCTCGACTACCTCGGCAACGATCCAAAGACCTCCGGCATATTGCTCTACATCGAATCGATCAAGCATGCGCGCAAATTCATGTCGGCGGCACGTGCCACCGCGCGTAACAAACCGGTCATCGTGATCAAGTCCGGCCGCGTCAAGGAGGGTGCAAAAGCGGCCACGTCTCATACCGGCGCACTCGCCGGCAGCGATGTCGTGTTCGACAGTGCTGTCCGCCGCGCCGGGATGTTGCGCGTATTCACAATCGAGGATCTGTTCGGTGCCATTGAAACGCTGGCGCGCGCCCGGCCAGTGCCCGGCAACCGGCTGGCGATCCTGACCAATGGCGGCGGGCCCGGTGTGCTGGCCACCGATTCACTTGTCAGTGGTGGTGGCCACCTGGCTGAGCTCGAAGCGGGCACATTGGACGCGCTTGATGAGTTGCTGCCATCGACCTGGTCGCATGGCAACCCGGTCGACATCATTGGCGATGGCGGTGCCGAACGCTATGTCAATGCCCTCAAGGTGCTGCTGAAGGACAAAAACTGTGACGCCATCCTGGTAATGCTGGTACCGTCCGCAGTTATAGACAACACCGAAGTGGCACGGGCGATTTGTACCGAGATCAAACAAAACCGCAAGGCGATTTTTACCTGCTGGATGGGTGCAGCCGCTGTCGATGCGGCGCGCAAACATTTTGAAGAACAGGGCGTGCCCAGTTACGAAACACCGGATGCCGCCGTACGTGCCTTCCTGCAGATGGTCGAATATCAGGCCAATCAGCAGGCATTGATGCAAACGCCGAAATCCATTCCGGAAGAATTCACGCCGGATACCGCACAGGCCCGGGAAGTGATCAGCAAGGCCCTGGCTGACGGGCACGAGTTACTGACCGAACCCCAGGCCAAGGCGGTGCTCACGGCCTACGATATCCCGGTAGTGGATACCCGCGTCGCCGCAGACGTGGATGCCGCCGTTGCCACGGCCGATGCCATCGGTTACCCGGTCGCACTAAAGATTCTCTCCACCGACATCACGCACAAGTCCGATGTCGGCGGTGTACTACTGAATATCGAATCCGGCAAATTACTGCGTTATGCGGCCGAAGGCATGCTCAGCCGCATCCAGCGTTCCCATCCGGATGCCCGGATTGACGGATTTACGGTACAGAAAATGGCACGCCGACCCGGCGCACATGAGCTGATTATCGGCGCCAGCACCGACAACATCTTCGGCCCGGCGATTCTGTTCGGCAAGGGCGGCACCTCGGTCGAGGTCGCCGATGACACGGCCATTGAACTGCCGCCGTTGAACCTGGCACTGGCCGATCAACTCATGGCACGCACCCGGATTTACCGTGAGCTGCAAGGCTACCGCGATACCGCAGCGGTGGATCTTGAAGCCATCCGGCTGACCTTAATCAAGGTCGCGCAAATTATTATTGATTTGCCGGAAGTTCAGGAACTCGACATCAATCCATTGTTCGCCGACAGTGATGGCGTGCTGGCACTGGATGCACGCGTTCGCGTGAGCAATCCGGAAGCAAATGACAGCAGCCGGCTTGCGATCCGGCCATATCCACAGGAACTGGAGGAACGGATTACGCTGGCGGATGGCACGTCGCTGTTACTGCGGCCGATCAAACCGGAAGATGAAGCTTCGCATCTGGAGTTTTTCCGCGGCCTGTCGCCACAAGACAAGTTATTCCGGTTCTTTCGTGCCATGAGCAATGTTGTGCAACATAATCAACTCGCGCGTTTTACCCAGATTGATTACGACCGCGAGATGGCATTCATCGCGACTACAGGGGGTAACGGTCAACCGGGGCAGACACTGGGTGTCGTACGCAAGGTCTGTGATGCCGACAATATTGAAGCCGAATTTGCCATCGTGATCGCCAGCAAGAATCAGGGTCGCGGCATTGGTCACCTGCTGATGAAAAAAATCATTGCTTACTGTCGCGAACGCGGCACAAAACGACTGGTCGGCCAGACCCTGCCGGATAACAGCACCATGCTGCATCTGGCCAGAGCCTTTGATTTCGACATTCGCCACGGCGATGACGGCGTGGTCAATCTGCGACTGGACTTGAGTTAGTTTGTCATGCCGCCGGCATGGAACGGCGCATCCATTTTTCCAGTTCCAGCAGGACAAACAGCACCAGGCCGGCGGCCAGTGCCCACATCAGACTGACGAACGGCAATGCCTCGGTCGCGAACAACCGCCCCATAAACGGCGCGTAAATAAACAACAACTGCAACACGACCACCGTGGCCAGACTGATCAACACCGGCCGCGTGCCCTGCACACCGGTAAACGTAAACGACGGTGCGCTCAGGTAACGCACACTGAACAGATACCAGACTTCCATCGCCACCAGTGCGTTCACCGCCAGCGTTCGCGCCGCTTCAACGCTCATCCCCTGTTGCAGCGCCCAGCCAAACAACCCGTAAATCCCGAGCGTGAACAAGACGGATACCAGCGTGATACGCCAGACCAGAAAACGCGATAACAGCGCTTCACTGGCCGGCCGCGGTGGCCGCTGCATAATGTCACGCTCGGCCGGCTCAAATGCCAGCACCATCGCCAGCGCCACGGAACTCACCATATTCACCCAGAGGATCTGCAGCGGTGCAATCGGCAAGGTCAAACCAAACAAAATGGCAATAATAAGACTCAGTGATTCACCGCCATTGACCGGCAACAAAAAGATGATTGCTTTTTTCAGATTATCATACACCGTGCGGCCTTCACGCACGGCGGCGGCGATAGAAACAAAGTTGTCATCAGTCAGCACCATTTCGGCGGCTTCCTTGGCCGCCTCGGTACCCTTTTGTCCCATCGCAATACCGACATCGGCGCGCTTCAACGCAGGCGCATCGTTGACACCATCACCAGTCATCGCCACCACATCACCATCACGCTGCAGGGCCGTGACCAGCCGCAGTTTATGCGTCGGGTTCGTGCGCGCAAAGATATCGACTTCAGTAACCCGGGCCGCCAGCGCATCATCATCCATCTGATCCAGATCGGCACCGGTCAGGACTTCAGCGCTGTTTTTCAGGCCGATTTGCGCACCGATGGCGCGGGCGGTCTCGGCATGATCGCCGGTAATCATTTTGACCGCGATACCGGCATCGTGGCATTCACGTACCGCGGCGATGGCTTCGTCACGCGGCGGATCGATCAGGCCGAGTAAACCCAGCAGCATCAGATCACCTGCCACATCATCATGGCTGAGTTCTTTCTGGCCGGTATTGGCCAACGGTTTGTGCGCCAGCGCGAGTACCCGCTGACCCTGCGCGGCCAGCGCATGAATACGTTGTTCCCAGTGATTCAAATCCAGTTCGGCACTGCCGTCTGCCGTTTGCACCGAGTTGCACATGGCCAGTATCTGCTCGGGCGCACCCTTGACCACCAGCCGCGCATCGCCTTCAGGTGTCTGATGCGATGTCGCCATATAACGATGGGCAGCATCAAACGGGATCACCGCCTGGCGTGGCCAGGCGGCGGTTTCGTCAACCGGGTCGAGCCCCGCTTTGCGCGCCGCCACCAACAGCGCCGCTTCCATCGGATCACCGGCAATCTGCCAGTCATCACCTTCCTGATGTAATTCGGCATCGTTGCACAACAAGACGCAGCGCATTACATCCATCAGTTCGGGAACATCGGCCGGATTGATTGTTTGCCCGTCACCGTCACTGAACTGGCCGTCGGGGACGTAGCCAGTGCCACTGATGTCATAGCGATCCGCCATCGTTACCACACTTTGCAGGCTCATCTCATTGCGCGTCAGCGTACCGGTCTTGTCGCTGCAAATCGTGGACACCGCACCCAGCGTTTCCACCGCCGGCAATTTGCGGATGATTGCGTGCCGGCGCGCCATGCGTTGCACGCCAATGGCCAGCGTGACCGTCAGAATCGCCGGCAGGCCTTCCGGGATCGCCGCCACCGACAGGCCAACGACCATCATAAAGACGTCATTCGGATCCAGATCCCGCAACAACCAGCCAAACAGGAACGTGGCCGCGCCCACCACCAGGATGGCCAGGCTCAGCCAGCGGGTAAACACGGCAATCTGCCGCAGCAGTGGTGTTTGCTGGGTTTCGACGTCCTCGAGCAGCTGGCTGATACGGCCAATCTCGGTACGGGCGCCGGTTGCCACCACCACGCCAAGACCCTGACCGGCGGTGACCAGCGTGCTGGAGAAAGCCATGCCGTCCCGATCACCCAGGGCGGCGTCGCTGGCGGCCGGCGCCGTGGTTTTACTGACGGGCACCGATTCGCCGGTAAGTGCCGCCTCCTCGATCTGCAGACTGCTGGCGCGCAGCAGGCGCAAGTCCGCCGGCACCCGATCGCCGGCCTCAATGAGGACAACATCACCCGGCACCAGATCTTCGGCAGCCACGGTCAAACGCTGACCACCGCGAAATACCTGGGCGCGCAAACTGAGCAGATTGCGAATGGCATCCAGCGCCTGCTCGGCACGGCCTTCCTGGATAAAGCTGAACAGGGTATTCACCAGCACGACGGCCAGAATCACGGCCATGTCCAGATAATGGCCCATCAGGGCCGTGATCACCGCCGCCGCTATCAGGATTTGAATCAGCAGATTGTTGAACTGGACAGCAAATCGCGCCAACACCCCACGCCGCGGCGCCTCTGGCAGTCGATTGGGACCGATCTCGGCCAGCCGCGCGGCCGCCTGCTCCGGACTCAGACCGTCCTTACCGGATTCCAGATCCTGCAGTACCTGGCCGGTATCCAGAGCGTGCCAGTCTGCCGGTTTGTGAGTGTCTGCTTCGTGATTTATCATTAATCAGGCTCTGTGATTGCCGGGCGCCAAGTCTATATAATGAATTCCGTTGTCTCAGCCGGGTCAGACAGGGCTTGGCTGGCCGCCGGTTTCCGGGTATGATCCGCCGTCTTTTTCCGACAACTCCAATTAAGTCTTTTACAGGATTAGAAGTTATGTCTCGCGTCTGTCAGGTAACCGGCAAACGTCCCCTTAGCGGGAATAACGTTTCGCACGCCAACAACAAGACCAAGCGCCGCTTTTTGCCGAACCTGCATACCCGCCGGTTCTGGGTCGAGAGCGAGAACCGCTGGGTGAAACTGCGCGTTTCACACCAGGGTTTGCGTACCATTGATAAAAACGGCATCGACCAGGTTCTGATTGACCTGCGCGGCCGCGGCGCAAAGATCTAGGGAGCCCACTATGCGTGACAAAATCCGACTTGTATCCAGCGCCGGCACCGGTCATTTTTATACCACGACCAAGAACAAGAAAAACATGCCGGAGAAAATGGAGATCAAGAAATTTGATCCAACCATTCGCCAGCATGTGATGTACAAGGAAGCCAAAATCAAGTGACCGTGATCAGTTACTGATCACGGTCATCCCGGAAGCGCACGCAGGGCGCTATCCGGGATCCAGTAAAAAACCCGCGTCATTAATACTGACGCGGGTTTTTTGTTAGCCGAGAAAAATTAATCCTGCCTGTTACTCTTGAAAATATTCGACTCCCGGCTGCGCTCGCAATACCACTAGAAACAGCTTCAGTATTCATTCCCCCTCCCCTCGCGGGAGGGGGTTAGGGGGAGGGGGCAAAAACCCGACTCTTCTTTAAAAATAATACCCCCACCCTAACCCTCCCCCTGCAAGGGGGAGGGTTGCGACTGTGTCGACCAAGTTTGCAACGCCGTATCGGCAAACGCAATAGTTTTGTGGCCAGTTCTAAACCGGCTGCATGGAATAACCGCGCAAACTCCGGGCGAAATCCTGCAATGCCTGGATACCGCTCGCCTCGGCCTGATGACACCAGTCCTGTAATGCCTGCAGCAAGGCTTCATGGCTGGCAGTTTTCTCCTGCCAGATGGCACGTAACTGCTGCTTGAACTGATACACAACCTGCAACGTATCACTGCGTTCAAGCACGGCGTGCAATTTGTCCTGTGACTGCGGATCCAGATGCGTTTCATCCCGGATCAACAGACGTTTACCACGCTTGAGCAGATCACGTGAACAGGCATCCGCCCTGGCAAGTTCATCGCGATATACCCGGCCTACAACATCACGGGCGTAATGTGAAAACACGTATAAACGATGATTGATGATGGCCTTAACCGAATCCAGATCAACTGCCGGTTTTTCCATGATGACTGGCGGCTGGCTGGCAACTTTCTTGACTTTGGCCAGACCCAGTGCCTGCAGCACCTGAATGTATAACCAGCCGATATCAAATTCCCACGGCTTGTTGGAAAACTTCGCCGAGCTGGCAAACGAATGATGGTTGTTGTGCAGCTCTTCACCACCGATCAAAATACCCAGCGGAACAATGTTTGACGACGTATCTTCAGTCTCGTAATTGCGATAACCGAAGTAATGGCCAAGACCATTGATCACGCCGGCAGCAAAAAACGGTATCCACATCATTTGCACCGCCCAGATCGCGACACCGGCAAAACCAAACGATATGAAATTGATAATGAACATCAAGGTTGGGCCCAACGCACTCGAACGTGAATAAACGTTGCGTTCGATCCAGTCGTCCGGGGTATTGTGACCGTAGATACGCATGGTGTCCTGATTCGGCACTTCGGCACGGTACAGTTCCGCACCTTCCCAGAGTACTTTTTTGATACCGTAAATCTTCGGGCTGTGCGGATCTTCCGGTGTTTCCACCCTGGCGTGATGCTTGCGGTGAATCGCCACCCACTCTTTCGTAATCATGCCGGTCGTCAGCCATAACCAGAAACGGAAAAAGTGACTGACAACAG
>JBBDSJ010000138.1:0-73452 GCA_040905025.1 Gammaproteobacteria bacterium | reverse complement strand
GACAAAGACCTGGATTATTATCCCCTGCCACCCAGACGAAGAACCGATTATTACTTCCTCCCACGACTAAGCACCGGATTAATATTCCCTCCCCCTTCCAGGGGGAGGGTTAGGGTGGGGGTTCATAGATTCTTGCATTTGTTCCAGCCGCCCCTGCAAAAAATTCAATTCATGCGTATCGGTAATCGCGCCACTTTCAATTAGCCCGCCGAGTAATACCATTGCCGCTTCGATATCACCCATCTGCTCAAGCGTATAAATATGCATTTGCCGGGCCCAGTGCGGTACTGCATCCGGACTGGTATGGTCATGCAACATTTGCGCATAACGTAAAGCCAAATCCGTATCTTCCAGCTGATGTCGTGCTACATAGACCGCATGTGCAAGCCAACGCCAGCGTTTGTCGGGATCATCGAGAAATTCTTCGGCAACAAATTCCAGCATCTGCTGCTTCTTTACCGCATCCGGAACTTCAGCATAAACGCGGGCCGCAGACAGCAACACATATCCACTTTCAGGATCCAGCTCAAGTATCAGCCTTAACCATGCAATCAATCGGTCATAGTCAAGCTCAACAAAACCGAGACTGATACCCGGCTGCACATCAAACGACTGCAACCACAACATCAGATAGCGGGCCTGTGCGACATTGTCACCCAGACTGTATAGATTGGCAGTCTCCAGCGCCGGTGGTGCATCCAAATCCTGGGCTATAGCCTGTGGCGGTGGACGCAGGCTGCCTGCCCAGACAAGTTGCAGAAGAAATGCCACAACAAGAACTACAAGCAATGGCCTTGGCACATACTGGATTGCGCGCTCACTCATGGTTTAAAGGTTCTTGCGATACAGATCAAACAGGGCCGCAGCGTTGATCAGTAGCATATAAATGATTGCCTGCGCTATATTCATGCCGATGGCGCTGATTTCACCGGTTCCATAGACCAGCCAGTCGCTACTGGCAAAGCGCCATAAATCCGGCAGCAGTAATGCAATCAATCCGAGCAATGACTCCATAAGCTGAACAGCCAGTGTGCCTGTCTGGACAATATTGCTACCACTGATTAGCTGTAATGCGCCCATGCTTCGGGCCAGTAAGTAAAAAGCCAATACACAGCCAATGCTTACCGTAGATATACGAAATGATAAACTGAAAAAAAGACAAAGCGATATAACAATACCCAGCTCAAGCGATAGCGATAACCACCAATACAACGCAGCAATTGGTGTAGCATAGAGCAGGGCTACGATACCAATAATGGAAGTCAATAATAATGCAACAGCAAGGTAGCCCAGTAATTTACCGAGCATGTATTCAGCACGAGGAATCGGTAATGACAGCAACAACTCGGCTCTTTTCTCATTAAACTCTGCAGCTATATTATTACAGATATAAATCGTTAGTATCAGCACAACCATTAGACGTGAAATAAAAGCATAAAATATGCCTTTTGTAGCAAGCGCTTCCGTTATAGAGGTCGCAGCAGTAAACTCGGCCAACAGGACAATGCCAAGCAAGGCCACTATAGTAAAAAGCAGTACCCGGGCGCGCAGAAACTCCAGCAGCGTATATTTTGCTATTGTTGTATACAGATGATGGCTTAACATAGATTACTATCCTGAATACCAGACACTGGGAACCATCCGGAATAATAGGGTGAAAACAGCAACCTTTCAAATTATTGAAGATCGCAGGGAACAATTCATCCCCGCGATTATGCTGCTCTTATTGCAGCTTTCTACCTCGCTGGATATATCCAGTGCGCTGGCACAGTCGTTACTACTGGCTCATCTGGGTTTCTTTCTGATTTGGCAACCGATTTGGCGTCGTGATCAACAGCTTAATCCGTTAAATAGCAGCATATTCCTGATACTCACCCTGTCGTTTGTCTGGTTTATTAACTGGTGGCTAATTGCCGGCTGGCTGGTGCTGATGCTGGGATTCACCGGTGGTTGTGTGGTGGCCTCGCCGCGGGAATCGCGCACCAACATGCTGATTTTGCTGTTTCTTATCGTCAAGTTACTGATCCTTTTGCCGAGCAAACTGTTTTTAATCATTATCCCGGTCAACATAATGGATCTGGCCAATTTCCTGTTACTGGGCATTCCCTTGTTAATTGTCCTTGTACCCGGCCAACGTATAACAGATCAGAAAATTCAGGTGGATTTATTTGGCGCCACAACAGCCGCACTTCTCTCCGGTCTGCTATTACTGGGCAGTCTGATCCAGGCAGCGCCGCTGGGTAATGATGACTATCTAACCGCACTGGCCAAAACCTCGTTTATCACTGGCGTATTCTTGTTGTTGATCAGCTGGTTGCTCTCGCCGCGCTCCGGATTCAGTGGGTTACGGCAGTTATGGACACAATCATTACTGAACATAGGTACGCCATTTGAAACATGGATCAGTGATATTGCCAACCTGGCACGAGACAAAATCGACGCCACTGAATTTCTGCGGGCAGCCATGCAAAAGCTTACCCAAATCCCCATGATCTCGGGCGTTGCCTGGCAAATCGAAGGCATTACCGGTGACCACGGTGACATGACCGACATCCAGAATCCCATTCAGTCTGGCGATCTGAATGTCAAGATAATGAGCCAACGCAATGTCAGCCCGACATTACTACTGCACTTCAAGCTGTTAACCCGGATTATTGAGCATTTCTATACGGCGAAACGTCAGGAGCAGGCTTTATCACAACAGGCGCATATGCAATTAATTTATGAAACCGGCGCGCGTGTGACACATGACATCAAGAATCTGCTGCAATCACTCAAAGTGCTTGCAGTAATGCTGCAAGAGACCGGAAACAGTAATGAAGAGGACGTCAGGCATATCATCCATGATCAATTACCAAGCCTGACACGCCGGCTTGAATCCGCGCTCGATAAATTGCAGACACCTGATCATTCAATGTCAGAAACCGTCTTTCTCAAGGACTGGTGGCAAGAACTGAAATCCCGCCGTCACCAACTGAATATAGATTTTCACGCTGAAATACTCAGTGATCCGCAGGTCCCTGCCGAGCTATTCGACAGCGTTATGGATAACTGGCTGGAAAACCTGCAATCAAAAGCCACAAACGAACCGGAGTTGGCCATCACCATCAGCTTGCTCGCAGATGACACAAATATTCAGCTGATTATTTGTGATAATGGCAGCAGGGTGCCGGACGAAATCAGCCAGCACTTGCTCAGTGAACCGGTGAGTTCTACCAATGGTCTTGGCATTGGTCTGCATCAAGCGATGCGTCAGGCAGTAAGTCTAGGTTATAAACTTGAATTGACCAACAATGACAACGGACGGGTCTGTTTTGCATTAAGCAGAATAAACTAGGGCAACCTGCCAGCGCTTACCATGCGATTCAACAAGAGTGGCCGCGTAATCCAGATGGTCATGTCATCAAAAGTACTGGTTCGCGTGCCACCCTGATAGGTAGGCTGATCGCCCGCATTTTGTTCATAACTGACGTTCTCGCCGTCTGCAGTCAGATTGGCACCGCTAGAATAGACAATCGCTACCGGGAACTGTGAACGTGGCGAACCGGTTACACAGCATGAAGTGAGCAGATTACCGTTGCTATCCGCGACACGTAATTGATCGGCGTCCACGTCTGATAAATCGAAAGGGTCGATAAATACCGAATCGGGCCGATATCGCCAATATCCTCTCCATGGATCACTTTCACTTGTACGCGGCGAGCCCCATGGATCCGTTCCGCTATCAAGGCCCAGCGTTTTCCAGGGCAAAATGCCATCTTCAGTTGCTGTTTGCGGATTACAACTAGTGTCTTCTTCACCATAATCCGGGCTGGAGGGATCTGCCTCTGTAGCAAAACATGGCAGACGCCCGTTAATAATGGCAAAACCAATCAACGCTTCACGAATCTGTTCTAGCTGCGTCTGCGCCTCGCTGCGCTGCTGACCCTCCAGCTGATTGGCAAGTGGTACCAGAAGACCTCCAAGCAGTAATGATATGATAAAAAGTACAACGGCAAGCTCGATTAGAGAGAAGCCATTTTGCTTTTTTGTCATGGCGCACATATTGGATTGGCGGGCTCTGGATAGAAAGGATCCGGGCAAACTACCCGTATCTGGTCATTGAATTCGGCTGATAAAAACCGCTTTTCATACAGCAAATTATCCGAAAGCGCATTTTCACCTTCCATATAATTTTGCAGTCTTGGTACGGCACGATCCTGAATGCCTGACTGACTGCCGGTGCCTATAACAATAGCCTGATTATCGGAATCCGAGCTCATGGAACCATCTGGATGAGTAGTATTGACAGTCAGGCAGGGCGGCTCCCCGCCGCCGCCACAGGCCGGTGTTGGCGAATCCGGCGCAAAGCCTTCACTGTAACCGGCATAAATATACTGATTCCAGCGGTTATTCAGAAACCACTCGGGCATATCAAGGCCGGGAATAAATTTGAAATCTGTAACCATACCGGCGACCCTGACTGACCCCTCGGAACCTATTTCTGTATCAGGGGCGGTGACAACAGCCTCGGCAATGGCTGCACTTGATTCATCATAGTCTGTGATAGTGACGAGAGCTGTTGTACCGTCACCGATAATTATTTTCTCACTCGGCATGGAAAGACCTGCCGGGCAATCACTTGAGCTATCGTCCCTATTACAGAATCTTATCTCACGTTCGGCTGACGTCACCTCTGAAACCAGAGCGGCAGGTAACCTGAAATCAAACAGATATTCACGCTGCGTAACATAGCCATGATGAATACGATACTCTTGACCGGGAGCAAAATCCGTCCGCGTCCCACCCTGAAGCCAGGAAAATTCCACGAACATGCCATCCGGGTCAACATCAGTCACAATACCTATTGAATTCAAAGTTGTATTCTCTATAACATCACCAATGCTGGCGGCAGACAGATTGCCACTACTATCATGGAGCACCGGTTGAGATTGTTGGGTGGGCGCTGTTGCAAGCCCATCCGTATAGCGGCTGGCGATTTCAAGCTGGTAGGGTTGGCCTGCATTTTTATTAAGATTGGCCTGGCCAGAAATATTAGATATGTTTAGCTGGCTTGTGCCGCTTGTACTTGTAACGATACCACTACTGGCATCATTACTATTCACGATCTTATCGCCACGCTTCGCACCAAGCCTTGGAAAGTTTCTGGACGTGTCCGTCATGCTGGTTGCGGTTGAGCTGTCTATATCACCATCTATGCGCGAACGATAATACAGACTACAATTCATGATGTCTGAATTTACCCAGATACATGCTGCATCATTAGAATCTTCTGTTGTTATTACAGTTACTGTGTCACTGTAACCCTCGGAAGTCTGAATCCACTGTTCCAGTGCCGATAAATATGTCGGACTAACAGTACTGAAACCTTCAGTAGCAGCAAGATAATCAGTTACCACATTATTGCCATTAGCTTCAGTCAGACTCCAGTCTATACTGGCATTTTCCGGCATTATTGTTTCACCGGGCTGATGCACCGGCAGAAACCCGCGGGTAATATTCTCTCTAGGCCTGAAACGACTGACTGAATAGCTGTCTCCATTCTCAAACTGATTATCATCACCATTGTACAAACCGAATACAGTGAATTGATTATTGGCAGAATCGACACTGGTGATGCGGCCAACCGAACGATCCGATAAATTTCGAATAGTGTTGCCTGCTTCAATGCCCATCTCATGAAAATCAACTGAATTATCTTCAAGTGTCAATCCACTGCTACCAGCATCGGCAATATGCCCATTACTACGAATTTTATAATTGTCACCTACCTCAATAGCAAGCGTCGTTGAATGGGCAACAAGCCTGTCACTCTCAACGCGCACTATCTGGCTGGCGGAAAGTATTTCACCAGATGGACCGAGCCTATCCAGAATATCGCCGGGTGCTATGCCGAGCTTGCTGAAATCCTTGTCGGAATCTCGCAATTCATTATCGGCACTTCCGGCCGTGGCTGTGCCTGACAGGGCTTCTGACATGCCACTGGCATCAATATAATATTCATCGCCCACATCAAGCTCGTTATTGCTGCCAAAAGCCAGGCCGACACCTGCCAGTACTACCCTTGCTGTCGTTCTACTTACAAAACATTCTTCATCCTCTACAACATCTAATACTGATGCCCAAGAACCGTCTGTCAGATTCCATACTGTGTCTCCATCCCTGATACCAAGCTGACTGAAATCGGTTGTTGTATCACATAGTTGCGTCTCAGTAGAGTTACTTCCAGCAGTCCCTTTTATCCAGCGGGCGTCGGCTTTTGGATCCGGGGCAGCTAGCGGATCGCTATGCGCCACCAGCCACGGATAACTGGCATTTTCCCGGTAATATTCCGCTAATGCTTTGCGGGCCTGATTGGTTACACGGCGTTCGACCGCTTGCATCAGTTCCTGGCGGGTAATAGCCACGACATGATCATTGAAATCCTCCGCATCCAGTGCCTCGCCGTAGGTATAAAGCTCATCGCCACCTCCATATATTGCATTTTCAGATTCCAGATATTCATTCGCTACGATATAAACAGAGGGTGTAGTACCTGAAACCAATGCTTCATATTCAGCTGCGCCGCGGCGCCCATTCTGAAAATCGAGAGGTGGGCCTGGCGCAATAATTACCGCAACAATGTCATCTTGGCCATCAACTTGTATGGAACCTGGCGTTTCACTATTGAGCACATAGGTAATATCTTGATGAGTTTTGTAGTTTTGGGAGACGCCATACCACAATCTTTCGCCACTACTATCCCTTATATCGGTTAATCCCAAATCACCATAGGGCAACAAACCCAGTGTCGTGCCTGAACTGGATGCACAGTTTCCCTCTTTTTTCCCATCAATAAGAGATTCATCATAAGTGGAAGGTAATGGATCCGGCATGGGGTTTGCCCCCTGATCAGGGCATGGCAGATAACCCGGACCACGATCCGGCTTCTCGTTCATCTCAGGGTAGTTTACTGCGTAGGCTATCAGCGCAGCTTTGGCCTGCATTAATGCCGCGTGCGTTTCTTGCTCACGTTTGACTACTTCGGCATTGGCATTGAATTTCTTGACCAGCATGTAGGATGCGCCGGTGATGAGAATCAGCATAAAGGCCAGTAATACTGCACCTGACTGTCTCGCCCGGTTATTCATGGCTGGTTACGCGAATCAGCGTTTTTTGAATTGCGGGACGACATCTATTGTCTGCTGGTCATAAGGGTCAAAGGTTTCACCGACGCGCAGCCGGATTTCGGTTTCCTGATCCGGCATGCGAATGAGGATATGGCCATCGGTGGTTGATGATGATATATCCAGATCCTGCAATGACAGGTCACCACGATAAGTATTGCCGTCGTTGACCCAGACAGTATTTTTGCCATCATTGCGCTGTACGGTGCCGCGCAGACTGACCGGATCGAGAATAATCTCCTCAGGCTCGGCGGTTTCCGGCTGTAGAACAATTTCTACAGGTTCGGGCTGCTTGTCCGGTTCGCGATTGCGTAGTTGATCCAGCTGTGTGCGAGTCTCGGCCGTTGTGAACAGACGGTCAAGTTCAGTGGCCATGGCGATCGGGGCCGGGAGTAATGAAAATACAATACAGATAACCCCCACCCTGACCCTCCCCCTGGAAGGGGGAGGGTATTGATTTTTCCTGTTCAAAGGTGAGGGCATTGATTTTGCCAATTCAAAGGTGAGGGCATTGATTTAGTTTCCGTCAATTTAATTGATTCAGTTTAATTAATTTAATGAATTTGATTCCCGTTAATTTAACGATGAATATATTGCATTGGTTGAAAAACTGTTTTCATGACAAGACAATTTCCTGACCATCATCACGCTTGAGGTTATACCAGACAAGGTTACATTCGGCGGTCAGATTCCGGTTAATGCTATCGTCAGCAATAGATTTACTCTGCCTGACGATTTGGCAATCCGAAGTACTGTTAAGACCGGAGAGTCTTGCATCTATCTCGGCAAGTAATCTGAGCAAATCTTCCTCATGTAGTAATTCAACATTCAGTCGCATGATACTGGCATAAAGTCTGAATCTGCCAAGATTCAGGGGCATGGCCTGGCGGTACTCTGCCTGCGATGCAATATCATAACGTAAACCGATCAGTTTCAAATCATCACTTATCTGGCGCAAGGACTCGATCCAGTCCAGCCGCTTTTCCGGGCCAATAATACCCTGTGCATATTCGCGCAGAAATTCAGGATAAAACTCTTTGACAAGCTTCTCTTCTTCATCAATGGAAAGGTAACGTCCACTGATGCTATTGAACTGCCGTTTGGTACTTTCAAAATCACGCTGCTGCGCCTTGATAAAGAAATGACTGCTTAATATCAGACCGAGCCCAACAGCCAGCGTTACGCTGAATACGATGACGCTCATTCTAATGACTGACCAGTCTATGTTTTCACTCTTCATGACCGACTCCTTGCACAATACGCAGGGAAAATAATGCTTCGCGCGAGGTCTGCTCTGCCGTGCCCTGCAGCTTGCCGGTTGAACTTACATCCAGCGGCATCGCCAGTATTTTGACTTTATGAACATCGGCCTGCGCCCGTACAATTTCAGCAAACTGGTTGATGTCTGCGATAGCATCGCGAAAATCCCCGTCAAACGGTTCAATATACCCTTCAATTTCAGCTATTTCATAAAACCGATATTGCTGTTCCTGATTATTATAGTCCGGTTCTACCGGGCGAGTTGTGTTGCTACTCGCCTGACTGGCAGACTGACTAGTACCTATCAAGGCTTCCGGATCGAGGCTGACCTGCCAGTCGATGCTGGCAATCTGTATATCCGGAAATCCGCTCAAACCGGTGCTGATTGATGCCAGCGCCCGCCCCGGATCGGACCTGTAGCTACGCAGGTCAGCTATAATTTCTACAGCATTTTTGATTTCTGCCGGTTCAAGTGGCAAATCAGGCAAACGCGCGCTCGCTATATCATAACGTTCACGATAGAAATCAGCTTTTTCCTGTGTGCTTATCGTTTGCTGTTTCAACGTCACCCCTTCGATCAGATTCAAACTGCTCCAGATGAGACTGATCAGCATGACAAATACGCTTGAGGTCAGCAAAAAATTACTAAACTTGCGCAGACGCGAATAGCGGGTCTCATCCGGCTTTGCATAACGGTTTGCCGGTTTCTTGGTCAGCAGGGTATGCAGAAACAGGGGCTCGGCAAACGGATCAATGGAATCGATGAGCAGACCGGATTTTTCGGCCACCTCCGCAGTTTCAATCAATTTGTAAGCAATGTTATTGCTGTCGACGCAATACTGATCCAGATCCTGTCTTAGTTTTTTGTCACAAAGAATGGCGACCGTCGTCTTTTGCTCAAGGTTGATGAGCCGCATACTGCGCAGAAAGCGCAGCATTTTCTCGACCTCGTCATGGACAAGCGGCGCATAGGCAGCAGTACCATAGCGCGGCAACTTGACCAGACGGCTGAATTTGAATTCCTTGTTCTTGAAGAAAGTCTGCCTCAGCCCGGCATTGCGCTGCAGTGACACCAGCAAGGTATCAGTACTGTCAATATCAAGTTCGGGTAACAACAAGTGACTGATCAACGCTGTGGAATAAATGCCCGCCAGCGGTGTTTTATATTTTGATAACACATTGACCCAGGGTTTAACCTGGTCAGGGTTCGTCAGGCAGGCAAACAGAACACGATCATCACGGCGACCAGTTATTTCGCGGCCCTGAATACCATGGCAACAATATTCTGCATTACGAAACAGCCGCGACTGCTTGCGTTTTATCAGAGCCCTGCGATCGGCACCGCCGGTATGCGGTATGGTATCAAGCTTGAATTCCTCCTCAGGCACATCAACAAGCATATAGACCGGATCTTCCGGATATTCAGAAACATATTGTTCGAAATCAATCAGACCGGCTTCGCTGAGTGCGAAAGTATAACTGGTGCCCAGACGGCCACGCTCCCAATGATAGATCGTCGCCCGATCGGCACAGACAAACAGTGCCCGTCTTCTGACCCAGTCAAATGTCGATTTTAGTGATGAGATCATAAATCGGGCCCAGAATTGAGAACATGACCCAGGCGATAATACCGCCGAGTATAATGGTCATGGCCGGTTCTATCATGGATTGAAGCTTGTCAATAGACTCCCTGACATCGCGCGTATAGAAGTAACTGACATTCATCAGTGATTCTTCCAGTGCGCCGGTATTCTCGCCAACCCTGATCATGCGCAGTACCAGCGGTGGAAAAAGTTTTACCGACTCAAAGCTCGCGCTCAGGCTGTTACCGTCTGCAATGTTTTGACCAACTCTTTGCATTGCTGCCTGGATGACCATATTGCCGGCAATGTCTTCACTGGTACGAATGCATTCGATAATGGTAATTCCGGAGGCGTACATCATCGCAAAAAAATTCACGAGCCGGGTAAGAATGATTTTTTCCAGAATCGGGCCGATGATCGGCAATTTCAGTTTTACTGCGTCATAACGATAACGCATTGCCGGGCTGGTTTTGATCATAATGGCCAGCACAATGGCCGCAATGATCGGCACACCCAGAATCAGATACCAGTATTCGCTGAATACATTGGACACAGCAATGAGAGCCCGGGTATGCAATGGCAATTCCTGGCCCATGGTAGTAACAAACTTCAACAGCTCCGGTACCAGGTAACTCATCAGGAAAAACACAACAAACATAACAACGCCACCGACAAAGGCCGGATACATAACCAGCTTTTTCGTATATGACGCCTGTTCATCCTGCCATTTAAGCGTATCAGATAGATTGCGGAATACTTCACTCATTTCCCCGCTTTGTTCCCCGGCACGTACCAGATTTGAAAAGACATCACCAAACACCGCAGGGTATTGGTGCATGCTTTGCGACAATGTCATACCGCCCTCAACCGATTCCATCATCGCGGCAAGAACTTCTTTCAAACGCGGATTGTCGGTGCTGTCGCGCATGTCTTCGAGACTTTCCAGCATCGGCACACCGGCGCGCGATGTTTGTTCCATGTGAAAACAGAAAGTGATCAAATCACGCCGTTTGACACCGATGCCGGTAACATTGCCACCGGTTTGCTTCAAAATTTTGCAATTGACCAGATCCAGGCCCATACGGTCCAGACGGGCTTCCAGATCAATTTCATTAACGGCTTCTACTTTGCCGAGTTGATAGCGACCGGCATCATCGACAGCTTTATATTGATAAGACGGCATGTCAGTTGGTCTGCTTCAAGCGGCTACTCAAGTCAACCACACGACTGATTTCATCAATACTGGTTTCACCATCAAGTACACGATGCGCGCTGATTTCAGCCAGCGGCTTGAACCCTTTTGATATTGCCATGCGCAGGATTTCCCGCGGCGTACCACGGCGCGCGACAAGCTCATCCAGATCAGGATCAAAACTCAGCAATTCAATGAGTGCGATACGGCCTCGATAACCGCTGTTACCACAACGGTCACAGCCCCTGGCGCGATAAATGGGTCTGGATTTATCGGCTATCTTCAGGCCCAGCAGACCACGCTCCAGTTCACTCATTTCATACGGTTCTTTACAGTGTTCGCAAAGTTTGCGTACCAGCCGCTGGGCAAGGATGCCAATAATATTTCCGGCGAGAATATCGGGCAGGATACCGATATCCAGCAAACGGGGAATTGCGCCGACAGCCGAATTGGTATGCAGGGTGGAGAATACCTGATGACCCGTCATGGCTGCGCGAAATGCCATATTAGCGGTGTCTTCATCACGCACCTCACCGACAAGAATAATGTCCGGGTCCTGGCGCATCATGGAGCGAATGCCGCTGGCAAAATCCAGCCGGATGGATTCATTTACCGAAGTTTGCCGGATCATCGAAGTCGGGTACTCGACCGGATCTTCCAGCGTCATGATATTGACGGACTCGGTATTCAGATAATTCAGCAGTGAATAAAGCGTAGTGGTTTTGCCGCTGCCGGTCGGACCGGTAACAAGAATAATACCTTCCGGCCGGGCTACCATCAGCTTGAGGGTATTCATGGTTTCAGTCTGCAAGCCCAGATCCTCCAGCGACACAATGCCCCTGGCCCGATCCAGCACACGCAGTACGATATTTTCACCATGCACGGTCGGCAGCGTTGAAACACGGAAATCAACCTGACGGCCGGACAATGACAGCGAAATACGGCCATCCTGTGGCGCGCGCGTTTCAGCGATATCCAGGCCCGCCATGACCTTGATGCGCACGGCAATCGCTGACCAGTAGTTGCGATGCAGACTGCGGATCTGTTTCAGTACGCCGTCGATGCGATAGCGAAATCGCAGAAAACCTTCTTCCGGCTCAAAGTGAATATCCGAGGCATCACGTTTAACCGCATCCGCCAGCAATGCATTCACCAGCCGCACTACTGGTTGACTGTATTCATCGGTCTCGGCGTCGAGGCTCTGATAATCGATTTCACCGGTCTCGATTTCATGCAGAATGCCATCAACAGATAGTTCAAAACCGTAAAACTGATCTATCGCTGCCTCAATTTCAGCCTGACCGGCCAGAAACGGCACGATTTCGATAGCCTGGCCAATCTGGGCACGGATTTGATCCAGTATGACCAGATTAAAAGTATCCGGCATGGCAACGGTGAAACGCTCGCCGGCATCGTCCAGTGTCAATGGCAGGACTTTCAGGCGCCGGGCCACATTCTGCGGAATCAGTTTGATGGCTTCACTATCAGCAACGACACGGGTCAGATCAACACTTTCCTGACCCAGTACGCCGCCGAGAACATCACGGATAATCGATTCAGTGGCGAAACCCAGTCGTATCAGAATACGGCCAAGATGTTCCTTGCTCTTTTTCTGCTCAATCAGCGCAATGCGAATTTGATCCGCCGTGGTGATACCACGATGGACAAGAATCTCCCCCAGCCGTAACGGCTTTTTTGCATGCGCGGCGGTCACGGGCAATTAACGTTCCTGAATTTCCTGAATGCGGCGGCTGACGGACACGACATCAAAACTGCTACGCTGATATTCCTCGCTCAGCAAAACCGCACGGCGGTAATAGTCAAGTGCAGCACCGGGCTGCCCGAGGCGATCCAGACTGATAGCAAGATTCAATGCATAGTCAGCATTGTCATCGGCGCGCGAATAGGCATCAAAAAACGCCTGTTGCGCATCCGGCCAGCGCAATTGCGTGGCATAGAGATTACCCAGCGTAAAATACAAGTAGGCGGCGTCCGGATCCCTGGCCAGCATTTGCTTGATACGTGATTCATGCCGTACCGGATCAGCAGCGCCCTGCAGGCTTATCAGTGCCGCCTGGGCAACGTTATCAGCCGGATTCTGGCGCAGAACTTTAATATAATAACCAAACGCGACTTCAGGCTGGCGCTCCTGCAATGCCACCGCAGCTGCGCCCAGTAACGCATCACGGTTATCAGGTTGTTCGGCAAGTGCAGTTTGATACAGCAGCCTGGCTGCCTGCATGTTACCGGCCTGGAATTCATTCCAGGCACTGGTGAGTATACGGCTGGTCACGGGCGCTGGTTGACTGCGGCTGATTTTAAGCATTGCCGGCGACAGTTCGATCATCTGATCTGCATCCTGCTGCCGGGTTGTTTCTGCACCGGCCGTGCCGGATTCAGCTTCTGCAGCAATGGCTGAGGAATCTGCAGGGTCTATAGTGTCTGGAGTTGTATCAACAGCTTGCGCGGCAACATCAAAGTCGGATGGATCAAGTGTAAGCAACGCGGCCTGCTGTTCGCCATTATCAGCTACCGGTACTTCTGCAGGCTCATCAACAGCCGTACCCGAATCAATCTCACCACTCATACTGGCATCAGTCCCGGCAGCCATTTGTCTGGCTGTTGCTGTAACAGTTTCCGGCAAACCTTCCAACGCTGACGGTTCAGCATACTCAACGCCACGCGCCACCTGTGGCGACGGTAAATCGCGTGAAATTGGTGTCACACTGAAATAATAAAACACACCAAATGCTGCCAGACCAACGACGATTAAACTAATCAAGGTCACTACGGTGTAAGCGGTATAGTTCGGCGGACGCTTGGCAGCAAACACCGCATCGGCCGTGGCTGGACCAAAGGCACGAACAGGCTGATCGCGTGTTGTCTTTTGATGAATTTTCTCGGCCTGCGTGGATTCATACAAACGATCCTGCATGGTGCCGTGCTGCGTATCGGTAAAACGCGATGTCTTGGTGGTTGAGCCTTGCTGGGTATTTTCCAGGCTTAACCGTTGACCCGATACTGACGCATCCGACTCTTGCTCGATGTCATGGGCCTGCGTTTCATCATCACTCGTTGCTGGATTTGGATGAGTATTGGTATTGTGGGTCGCTTCAACGGCATCAAATGCTTCAGTCAGCGTTGTATCACCCTTCAGATACTCGGCATACAGATCTTCATCAGAGCGTTCAGTTTGCGGAGTTTCTGATTGAGTGGATTCGCTCGCTTCTTCAGCAGCCAGACTTTGCGGGTTCAGGACAAGTGGTGCAAGCGTCAAATCCGGTGCATTAACTGACAATTGATCACGTTCGGGAACCTGGTGTTCAGCAGCTATGACAGGCTTTGATGGCTGACTGTTATCTTCCAGACTGAGCGCCAGCTTGCCATCGTCACTCTGATCAGCCCCACTATCACTACTGCCCTTACGCTGTTCCCGTAAACGCTTGGCGGCTTCTTTTTTTTCCTGTTCGGCCTTGCGCAAGGCCTCCATTAACAGGCTCACGGCTGGGCAACTCCCGGCTGCAGTGCCGATGTATTCAGAAACTGGCGATATTCCTGTAAATCATCATTAATACTCGGGCTACGCACAACCACCGGCCGCAGGAATATGACCAGCTCGCTTTTACTAAACTGGCGGGTGTCAGCCCTGAAAGCACGACCTACCAATGGCAAACGTGAAAAGCCAGGCACTGAGTCTGTTACATCGCGTTCCTGATTCTGCATTAAACCGCCAAGGACCGCTGTTTGACCATTGTTCAATCGCAACATGGATTCCATTTCACGGATTTCAATCTGTGGAACCTCATTGACGATCTCAGCCAGCTGTCCAATATTGGGATTAAGTGATTGAAACAACGCCGGACCGGGGTCTTGTTTGAGCTCTGCGATACGTGAAATTGTCGGCCGCACATTCAGGATAACAGCGTCGGTCTCACTGATTTGTGGCGTAATCGACATCACAATGCCTACAGGCACCACCCGGGGAGTCGTTTCTACCGTGGTATTTGATGTTGTCTGACTGGTAACGATATCTGTTTCTATTTCAAAATAGACAAAATTCTCTACCACTTTTAACAAGGCAGTCTGATTGTTCATTGCCATCAGCTGTGGGCTGGACAATACATTGGTAGTTCCAAACTGTTCCAGTAGCCGAATAGCAGCGCTGACATCGGTACCGCTGTAGGTTAACGTGAGCAGCCGATTTGTATCAGCTGGTATCGGCACTGTCGCCAACGATGACGCAATACTTATACTGGAATCAAAAATATCCAGCGCAGACCAATCAATTCCTGCCTGGTATTCATCACTCAAAGACACTTCGACGATAGTCGCCTGAATCATGACCTGGCGCTGGGCGCTCTCAATTACCCGGTCTATGTGTGCCCTGACAAATTCATGCTGTTTGTTGGTCGCACGCACGTTTATCACGCCCGTTTCCGGGCTCGGGATCACATTGGCACTGACCGGCAATTCCGCACTCTGGCCCGTGGCTACATCATCCCCTACCAACGCCTGTATATTTTGCGTCAGCGTTTGCCAGAAACGATTGTTTGAAATGCTTTCAATATCAGTCGTTGAGTTATTACTCCCCTGTCCACCGCCACCCTGAGCTCCGCCACCGCCTTGCCCGCCAATTCCTCCATCGCCACCGGTGGTACTGATCTGGGTTGCCAGCCGGTTACTGGAGGTGGTGTCGCGCGACATGTTGACGTAATTAACTTTATAAGAGCGGAAGAACGGGCTGTCCGGGCTGATATACAGATTCTGGTCATCGAATTCGTAACGAATATCGGCCTGGCGGCTGATACGATCGAGAATTTGCGGCAAGGTCTGGTCAACGGCATTCAGAGTCACTTCGCCAGCGATACCCGGATAAATATCAATATTCATTTCGGCATCACGCGCCAGTGCAAACAGCAGCTCCCGCACCGGGACTTCATTGACGACAACGGTATAGCGTTCCGTTGGCGCAGGCGGACTGGGCTCCGGCAAGATCGGCGCCTGTTGCACCAGTGCAGGAATATTGGCCGCCGGTTCCGCTGATTCGTCAGACTGGATATGGCCGCGCGAAGGCTCAAATGGCTTGGGTTCTATTTCAGCACAACCTGAAGCCAGCAGCAGGGCCATACTGGCCCACAGGCCTTGGTAATAATATTTGCTTGATTTCGACACGAAGCCCCCCGAGTGCCAGCGTAGTCATTTAACTCATTATAGCGCTATAAACAGGCCTGCTTCTACAGATTTTCATTGTTTTTCAACGGCCTGTAAATGATTGTTGTACAAAGCCGGCAGGTGGCTGCCGGATCCGGTTCATCCAGCCAGATATCCTCGGGTGGAAATTGCTCTATTTGCGCACGCAAACGCTCAATATCTCTGCTGCTCGTGTTCATGTAGCTGGTAGCCGCGAGAATGTTGACCGGTTCGGTAGCGGCCGGGTTAGTTAAACCATGCGCATCGATCTTTATCAAAGAGGCACCTGAGATATTGACTTCTGAATCGTTCAGAATCTCAGTCTCCACCACTTGTGTTTCTGTGAAACTACCGGTCTCCAATTCATCAGTATCATCAGTATTTTCCAGCGTGAGCGCCGCATCAACATCATCGCTGGCGGTCAATGCTGGCTCTGAAATTGCAGCTGCCTCTGGCTCTTGCTGGAGTTGGCTGACGGGAGTTACTACCAGACCGGATCCTGTTGCCTCGGGACCGGAAGTGGGTTCAATTACAGCAGGCTGCGGAGACTCAACGACCGGCTTGATAAATGTTGCCAACTCCAGGCCGGGCAAATAAGGCCGAGCAGCAACGGCAACAACAGCCAGTGCGATCAAGGCGATGGCCGGCCACAACCACGCCGTCCAGGCAGGCCGCATCTCGCTGTCGCGCACCGCCGCCATGACCTGGCGCCGGCCAACCCGGCGCTTGTTGCCGGCATATGCTGATAACAGCGCCTTGTCGGCAAGAATATTGATTCGCCGCAGCAAACCTTGTGAATAACGGGTTATCAGTGCTATTGCCGCGTTGCTGAATAGATTACCACCGCGATAACCACAGCTGCGCAAGCGTGCGTTCAGGTAGTCACGAATTTCATTACGGCTTAACGGGCCAAGTTTGAAGTTGTGGGTGATACGCTCGCGCAACTGGCGGATCTGCGGCCGGGCGAGTTGCTCATCCAGCTCCGGCTGCCCAAACATTACCATCTGCAAAAGCTTGTTCTGGCCGGTCTCCAGATTGCTGAGCAGACGGATTTCTTCGAGTGTCGCCAGCGGCATGCTCTGTGCTTCCTCGACAAAAATAACGACCTGGCGGTTTTCCGCATGCCGTTCGAGCAGATAATCCTGCAAGGCGCGCATGGCCACCAGCCGGTTGTCAGTTTCGCTGATGGGCAGCTTTAACTCGAAGGCAATGACCTGGAGAATATTGTCAGGTGACAGGCGCGGATTCGCGAGATAAACGATTTCAACCGAGTTTGGCAGTTCCAGTTCCAACATCCGGCAGAGCATGGTCTTGCCGCTGCCGACTTCACCAACCACTTTAATAATACCTTCGCCGGATGTGATCGCATATACGAGTGCTTCCAGCACAGTGCCACGATTGCCACCCGGATAGAATAAGGATGTGTCAGGTGTGATCTTGAATGGCGGATGCTTGAGGCCAAAGTGTTCGAGGTACATATCTCAGTAGCCTTTTGGCAAGAGCCTGCCCGGTGGTTCCAGGCGCGACAAATCAGGGACAGTGTTCATTCAGGGCCGGGCTAGCCGTTTTCCCGTGATAACCGTTCCAACCTGCTATACAGTGTAGTACGGTTAATGCCCAACAGCCGTGCAGCCTTGCTCAGGTTGCCATCACTCATTTTCAGTGCCAGATTGATATAACGACGTTCCCATTCCAGTAAGCGGGCATCAAGATTAAAATTGTCTGTGAACAAATCCCGTTCCAGCGAATCATCGCCACTACTTACTCCCGGCTGGGTACGATCATCATGATCAATTTCCAGCTCGTCCAGAAGTGTAGCTTGAGTAATTGTCTGACCGGGGTATTTTGCCAATAACCGGATCACAATATTGCGCAGCTCGCGCACATTACCGGGAAAATCGTATTTTTGCAGGCAGGCTTCAGCACCGGTATCGAGCCTGAACGGCGCAGCATCCAGCACATACAGCTTGCGGAAATGCTCAAGTAAAATGAAGCGATCATTGCCACGCTCACGCAAGGCAGGTACGCGTATCGTCAATACCGACATCCGGTGAAACAAATCCTGACGAAATTGGCCAGCACGAACAGCGCTGCGCAGATCCCGGTTGGTTGCCGCAATAATGCGTGCCTTCGCCTGTCGCGGCTGGGTTTCACCAAGCCGGTAATATTCACCATTCTCAAGTACACGCAGCAGTTTTGATTGCAGGTCCAGAGGCAATTCACCAATCTCATCAAGAAACAGACTGCCCTCGGCGGCGGCTTCAAAGAACCCGGCACGGGCCTGGTTGGCGCCGGTATAGGCACCCCGGGCATGGCCGAATAACTGCGCCTCCAGCAATTCCGGCGTAAACGCAGCGCAATTGATTGTCATGAATGGCAGGTCGGCACGCTCACTTTCGACATGCAGTTGCCGGGCAACAAGCTCCTTGCCGCTGCCCGATTCACCTTCAACTAAAACCGGAAATGGTGAGCGGGCGAACTGGCCGATCTGATCCTGCAGTTGCCGCATCGGTTCACTGTCACCAAGGATGGCTGTTTCGCTGGCTGTGCCATCAACTTCAGCCTGCTGCTCGGCATCCAGTATCAATAACTGATGCTGCAACCGCGCCCGCAACAAATTGATGTCGCAGGGCTTGGGAATAAAATCAACCGCGCCAAGTGTCAGTGCATGCTGGATATTGCCACGATCGCTCTGGCCCGAGAGCACCAGAATCTTGATATGTTGATTGCTGGCCAGTAATTCGTTGATCAGGGCAAACCCTTCGTCTGGCGCATGCGGCTGTGGCGGCAGACCCAGGTCTACCAGTGCCAGCGAGGGAATTTCCGGCAGCGATTGCAGTAAAGTCTTGGCGCGCTTGCGGCCAGACGCGGTAATGACCTGGAACTGATTCTTGAGCGCAAGCGCCAGCGTTTCGACGATCAGCGGATCATCATCTACCAGCAGTAACCCCGGCAGGCCGGATACCTGTGCCGGAGCTTCCGGTTTGAGGTCGGTGTGTGTTGACATAAAACCCTCGATTAAGGTTTATCAACATACACTTACGGGAGGATAGCAGCAAGATTGTAGAAGCAGTTTCAAAATTACTGCACTTGCCGCCCTGAAATATACGAATGGGCGTTGAAAACGGACTCAAAATGCGGGGCCGTGTAACGGCAGATTCGCTATACACTGCGCTTTTTCGTCCCCGTTGATTAATAAACAAGGGCGCCTGGTCTCGGCTGTGTTTTATTACACCCTTGGGTGCGCGACATTTTGAAACCACTTCTAATGCGGGAATACTACAGCGAAGGTTGTTACCGACAGTCTTGCGCGTGTGACTGTCGGTAGACTACCGGCAACAACAGTGCCTCAGCTGGCAGCAGCTTTTTTCGTTTGATTATTGCGCTTGTCGAGACCGAGATTTTTCCAGATAGCCTCCGAGGCTTCCGGCTGATTTAACGTATACATATGTATACCCGGCGCCCCGCCTTCCAGCAGGCTTGCACAAATATCGGTGGTAACATCAACGCCAAATTCACGGATAGAGACACGATCGTCACCGAAATCGCGCAGACGTTGCAGAATGTAGCGCGGGATTTCGGCACCGCAAGCTTCGGAAAAACGCACCAGCTGGGTGCAGTTAATAATCGGCATCACACCCGGAACAATCGGGATATCAATCCCGGCGCGCTCGCAATCATCAATGAACCGGAAATAGGCATCCGGGTTGTAAAAATACTGGGTGATAGCACCGTTGGCACCGGCTTCAACCTTGCGTTTGAAATTCTGCAGATCATGTTTGGTACTCGGTGCCTGCGGGTGAACCTCCGGATAGGCAGCGACTTCAATATGAAAGTAGTCACCGAATTCCTTGCGGATAAACTCCACCAGCTCATTGGCATAACGCAGTTGCCCCATACCGGAGGTGCCGGACGGAATATCACCACGCAAGGCAACAACGCTTTTTATGTCCTTGCCCTTGTAGATTTCAAGGATTTCCTTGATCTGATCGGTCATGTAACCGATGCAGGAAATATGTGGCACACCCTCAATGCCGGTTTTCTCGCGAATATCGAGCACGGTTTCCAGTGTGCGATCGCGGGTACTGCCACCGGCACCAAACGTGACGGAGAAGAAATCAGGATTGAATTTGGCCAGGCGTTCCTGCGTCATTTGCAGTTTACCGGCCGCTTCCGGCGTCCGTGGCGGGAAGAACTCGAAACTGAATTTAGGTGGATGTTTTTTTTGAGTTTTCATTATATTGGCCCTCTTGGTACTTGAATTGTGAATCGCACGTCGTGTAACGCAAATAGCCCGCCCGGTAGTGCCGGACGGGCTACGGTTCACGCAATACTGATCACGTATTAGTACCGGTAGTGCTCGGACTTGTACGGACCTTCAACAGTTACGCCGATGTACTCGGCCTGCTCCTTGGTCAGCTTGGTCAGGTTGGCGTTGATCTTCTTCAGATGCAACTGGGCAACCTTCTCGTCCAGCTTCTTCGGCAACATGTACACTTCATTTTTGTACTTGCCGTCGTTGTTCCACAGTTCCATCTGAGCCAGTGTCTGGTTAGTGAAGCTGTTGGACATCACGAATGACGGATGACCCGTTGCACAACCCAGGTTCACCAGACGACCCTTGGCCAGCAGAATGATGCGCTTGCCATCTTCAAAGATGACGTGATCGACCTGATCCTTGATGTTATCCCACTTGCATTTCTTTTCCAGTGCGGCGACATCAATTTCATTATCAAAGTGACCAATATTACAAACGATGGCCTGGTTCTTCATCTTCTGCATGTGTTCATAACGAATCACATTGTAGTTACCGGTGGCGGTCACGAAGATGTCGGCATGTTCAACCGCTTCTTCCATGGTGACCACGCGGAAACCTTCCATCGCCGCCTGCAGGGCACAAATCGGATCGATTTCAGTGACCCAGACAATGGCGCCCAGATTACGCAGTGATTGGGCGGAACCCTTGCCAACGTCACCATAACCGGCGACTACGGCGAGCTTGCCGGCAACCATCACGTCGGTTGCACGCTTGATGCTGTCAACCAGTGACTCACGGCAACCATACAGGTTGTCAAACTTCGACTTGGTGACCGAATCATTCACGTTGATGGCCGGGAAGTTCAGCGTGCCTTCTTTCTGCATGCGATACAGACGCGCAACACCGGTCGTGGTTTCTTCAGTCACACCCTTGATGTTTTTCGCAATCTTGCTGTAGAAGTTCGGATCTTCTTTCAGCTTTTTCTTGATTGCGGCGAACAGAAAAGTTTCTTCTTCACTGCCCGGATTTTCCAGCACGGACGGATCCTTTTCCGCCTTGGCACCGAGAATCACCAGCATCGTGGCGTCACCACCGTCATCCAGAATCATGTTCGGCGTACCGCCGTCATGCCATTCCATGATGCGATGGGTATAGGCCCAATATTCTTCCAGGGATTCACCCTTGTGCGCGAATACCGGAACACCGCTTGCTGCAATCGCAGCGGCGGCATGATCCTGGGTTGAATAAATGTTGCATGACGCCCAGCGTACTTCGGCACCGAGTTCGACCAGTGTTTCAATCAACACGGCGGTCTGAATGGTCATGTGCAGGGAACCGGCAATCTTCGCGCCTTTCAGCGGCTTCTGCTTGCTGAATTCCTCGCGGGTGGCAACAAGGCCCGGCATTTCGGTTTCCGCAATGGCGATTTCCTTGCGGCCAAAATCAGCCAGGTTGATATCTTTAATAACGTAGTCCTGTTCGTTCAGGACTTTCTCTGCGACAGCGTTCATCGTTGAATTTCTCCATAACGATTCACGAGCGACGTTGTTCAAATTGAGCCGCAACTCCAAGCCTGGCCTGACACCGAAAAGGCTCGATAAGCCCTTTCGGTGTCAGGTTGCAACGCTCCTCAGAGTGCGGAATGAGACCAAATTTTACATCTACGTATCTACAGCAAATGTTCGCGCAGCAAGCTGCGCTCCTACATGATTTTTACTCGAAAGCTCGCGGTTAATTGCGCTCCTACAACCGTAGGAGCCCGGTTTACCGGGCGAATATTTTTAACCGTTTGCGGCAGCTTTCCCACCGACGGCCTCACGCAACGCATCAGCGCGATCAGTCTTTTCCCAGGTGAATTCATCACGACCAAAGTGGCCATAGGCCGCCGTCTGACGATAACCGGGTTTCAACAGATCCAGCATTTTAATGATGCCATACGGGCGCAGATCGAAAACTTCACGTATCGCACCTTCAAGTACGTGTGAATCAACCTTGCCGGTACCAAACGTTTCAACGTGAATCGAGGTCGGTTCGGCAACACCAATAGCATACGACAACTGCAGTTCACATTTGTCAGCCAGGCCGGAGGCAACCACATTCTTGGCCACATAACGTGCTGCATACGCGGCGGAACGGTCAACCTTGGACGGGTCCTTGCCGGAGAATGCACCGCCACCATGACGCGCCATACCACCGTAGGTATCAACTATAATCTTGCGTCCGGTCAGACCGGCATCACCCATCGGACCACCGACAACAAAGCGGCCGGTCGGGTTAATGTGATATTGCGTGTCCTTGGTCAGCCATTCAGACGGCAGCACCGGTTTAATAATCTTGTTCATCACGGTGTCATGAATGGTTTTGTCATCCACTTCATCACTGTGCTGGGTCGACAACACAACCGCGGTAATCCCGGTCGGCTTGCCATTTTCGTAACGCACTGATACCTGGCTCTTGGCGTCCGGACGCAACCAGTCAATACCGTTCTTGCGGATCTCGGCCTGCTTGCGCACCAGCTGATGCGACAAATCAATCGGCAGCGGCATCAGTTGAGGAGTCTCGCGACAGGCATAACCAAACATAATGCCCTGGTCACCGGCACCCATTTCTTCCGGGTCGGCACGGTCAACACCCTGATTAATATCAGCAGACTGTTTACCCAGTGCATTAATCACTGCACAGGTATCGGCATCGAAGCCCATATCCGAACTGGTGTAACCGATATCGCGGACAACGCCGCGGATCAGCTCTTCCGTTTCGATATGAACACCCTTCTTGACCTTGATTTCACCGGCGACCATGACCAGACCGGTCTTGGTGACAGTTTCGCAGGCCACGCGGGCATTCGGATCTTGCGCCAGGTAGGCGTCGAGGATTGCGTCAGAAACCTGATCGCACATCTTGTCGGGATGGCCTTCGCCAACCGACTCTGAGGTAAATACATAACTATCAGCCATGAATCTTTTCCATATTTTATGAATTTATTGAGCCGGGCATTATAACGCGTTTACATGACAATTTCATTCCAGCCCTGCCTAAACTGCTGCAACGTCAGACAAAAAATGTTTTAATTTCATTAACATAGTTGCATAGTACCCTATTAAAAACGAGGTGGATATCATGTCTTTGATGCAAACGCCGATCTGCGATTTCGGCAAGCCAGCACCGGATTTCGCGCTGCAAGGTATTGATGGGAAGAAGTGGTCGCTTACTGACTGCGCTGGCGAGCGCGGCACACTGGTCATGTTTATTTGTAATCACTGTCCCTATGTACAGGCCGTCATTGACCGTTTGGTCAGAGATTGTAACGAACTTCTGGAATACGGGGTCAAACCTGTAGCGATCATGCCAAATGATGTTGCCAACTACCCGGCTGACAGTTTGCCGAACATGCAGAAATTTGCGCATCAGCACGGGTTCGGCTTCCCTTATCTTATTGACGAGACCCAAACAGTCGCCCGTGACTATGATGCTATCTGTACACCGGATTTCTTTGGCTATAACGCCGATCTGCAACTGCAGTATCGCGGCCGGCTCGATGCCAGCAAAATGCAGCCAGCCCCGGCCGATGCCCCACGCGAATTATTTCAGGCCATGAGACAGATCGCCGAAACCGGGCAGGGTCCAGCTGAGCAGATACCGAGCATGGGTTGCTCGATAAAATGGAAAACCTGATTTTGCCGCCAAATCGAACCACCGCGCAGTTATTTTTGCGGTAATAGTCGCCATTTCCTTGCCGCGGCAGGCTGGCTGAGCGAAAATGCACGGCTTTCAGCAGGGACAGCATGTGTGCTGACGGATTCGTTGTCCTGACGCTCGAAAACCAGCCAGCCGCCGCGGAACATTCCGTGCCCGGCGGTTTCTCCTGTTAAGTAACCTCTTATTAATTCAGAGGTTACTGCGGCACAGGGATGTGCCGCCATTTTTCAATCACATATGTGATTGAAAAATGAAGAGTAGTGCTACATGGATGTAGCGGTTACGAATCTAAGGATGGAATATCGAAAATCACATTTTTGTATTTCGTGCTCTGAGAGTTCCGGGAAGGAATTATTCAGAGCTTCCTTTAAGAAACATTAACATTTGGGACCTCTGCAGCGGCAGGCATCCCTTAACACAATAATTTAAGTCAGGAATCAATATGCCCTCCAGGCGCGAACTAGCTAACGCCATCCGAGCATTGAGCATGGATGCGGTACAAAAAGCCAACTCCGGTCATCCCGGTGCACCGATGGGCATGGCCGACATTGCCGAAGTCCTGTGGAACGACTTTCTGCATCACAATCCGGCCAACCCAAACTGGCTCAACCGCGATCGCTTTGTCATGTCGAATGGCCACGGCTCAATGCTGCTGTATTCATTGCTGCATTTATCCGGTTATGACGTCAGTATTGAAGATCTGCAACAATTCCGGCAATTGCACTCGAAAACACCGGGGCATCCGGAGTACGGCTATACGCCCGGTATTGAAACCACCACCGGCCCGCTCGGTCAGGGACTGGCCAACGCCGTCGGACTGGCCATTGCCGAACGCACCCTGGCTGCACAATTCAACCGGGACGGCTTTGACATCATTAGTCATTACACCTATGTCTCGGTCGGTGACGGTTGTTTGATGGAAGGTATTTCGCATGAAGCCTGTTCGTTTGCCGGTACCCTGAAACTGGGCAAGCTGATCGCCATTTTCGACAGTAACGGTATTTCCATCGACGGCGAAACGGATGGCTGGTTTACCGACAATACCGCGCAGCGTTTTGAGTCCTATGGCTGGCAGGTGATCGCCGGCGAAGACGGCGACGGCATTGATGGTCATGACGCCGGCGCTGTCAAAAACGCATTCGAATGCGCGCACGCAGAAACTGACAAACCATCACTTATAATCTGCAAGACCGTGATCGGTTTTGGCGCACCCAACAAGCAGGGCACGGAAAGCTCGCACGGTGCACCACTTGGTGATGATGAAATCGCCCGGGCACGCGAACAGCTCAACTGGCCGCATGCAGCATTTGAAATACCGCAAACAATTTATGCTGGCTGGGATGCGCGGCCACGTGGTGTGGCACTGGAAGCTGAGTGGCAGGTAAATTACGCCAGTTACAAACGTGCCCATCCGGAACTTGCCGCCGACCTGGAACGCCGGCTGCGCGGTGACATGCCCGAAGCCTGGCCGGAAGTTACCGCCACATACATTCTTGTCAGCGCTGAAAAGGCCGAATCCATCGCCAGCCGCAAGGCATCGCAAAATGCCCTCAATGCCTATGGCCCGGTATTGCCCGAACTGATTGGTGGCTCGGCCGATTTGACCGGTTCCAACCTCACCAATTGGAGCGGCTCAAGCATCAACAACGCCGACAATCCGGCCGGCAATTATTTCAGCTACGGTGTACGCGAATTTGCAATGACCGCGATCAATAATGGCATTGCACTGCATGGCGGATTTATCCCGTATGGCGGCACTTTTCTGATCTTTTCCGATTACGCCCGCAATGCGATTCGCATGTCGGCGTTGATGAAGCAGCGTAATATCCATGTGCTGACACATGATTCCATCGGCCTGGGCGAAGACGGGCCAACGCATCAGCCGGTCGAACAGGCTTCAAGCCTGCGCCTGATACCGAATCTGTCAGTCTGGCGTCCCGGCGATGCTGTAGAGACGGCAATTGCCTGGCAGATGGCGCTGGCACGCACGGATGGTCCAACCTGCCTGCTGTTGTCGCGCCAGAGTCTGGCGGCACAACAACGCAACGCTGAACAGATTGCCGCGATTGGCCGTGGCGGTTATGTACTGGTCGAAGCCGAGGGCGGTACGCCGGACATTATTCTGATCGCTACCGGTTCGGAACTCGAACTGGCTGTTAACACAGCAAAGAAGCTGGCAACGCACAAAGTCCGGGTGGTGTCGATGCCAAGCACTGATGTATTTGATGCTCAGGATGCTGACTACCGTGAATCGGTGTTGCCCAGCAGCTGTCGCCAACGCATCGCCATTGAAGCCGGCAGTGCCGACTATTGGTATAAATATGTTGGTCTGGACGGCAAGGTTCTCGGCATGTCGACATTTGGTGAATCAGCGCCGGCCAAAGCGGTATTTGAATACTTTGGTTTGACCGAAGCGAGGCTGTTTGAATTAATCGACAGCTACACCGTCGATTAATAATCGTCACAGGAACGCAGCCATACCGCGTGAACACATTTTAAAGCTGCTCGCCCGGCAAAGCCGGGCTCCTACACAAGTATTTATCGAGAGGATAGTAAAGCGATGCCCATCAAGATTGGAATTAACGGCTACGGCCGTATCGGCCGCAACATTCTGCGCGCATTGTATGAAGCTGACCGCAGTAACGATATCCGGATTGTTGCCATTAATGATCTTGGTGATGCCGAAGTCAATGCACATCTGACCCGTTACGACACTGCGCATGGCAAATTCCCGGGTAGCATCGAAGTTGATGGCGACAACATGATCGTCAACGGTGATCGCATCAAGGTGTTATCAGAGCGTGATCCGGCCAAATTGCCATGGGGAAAGCTGGGCGTGGATATTGTGCTGGAATGCACCGGCCTGTTTACCAGCAAGGCCAAATGCAGCGCACACATTGCCGGTGGTGCAAAAAAAGTGCTGATTTCCGCGCCCGGCGATACAGATGTTGACGCAACAGTGGTCTATGGTGTTAACCATCATGTCATTAAACCGGAGCACACGGTGATATCAAATGCATCCTGTACGACCAACTGCCTGGCGCCACTGGTGCAACCGTTACATGACAAGATTGGCGTCGAGCGCGGCATTATGACGACGGTGCATTCCTATACCAATGATCAGGTGCTGACTGATGTTTATCACAAGGACCTGCGCCGGGCCCGCAGTGCAACCATGTCGATGATCCCGACCAAAACCGGTGCCGCCGCCGCTGTCGGTCTGGTACTGCCGGAACTGAATGGCAAACTCGATGGTTACGCCGTACGCGTGCCGACAATCAATGTATCCATGGTCGACCTGACGTTTCAGGCCGCACGCAGCACGAGCAAGGAAGAAATTGATCAGGTACTGCGCGACGCGGCTGCCGGACCACTGAAAAATATCCTTGTTGTGAATGATGAGCCGCTGGTATCAATCGATTTCAATCACAATGCCGCTTCATCTACTTATGATGCATCGCTGACGAAAGTGATTGATGGCACACTGGTAAAGGTCGTGGCCTGGTACGACAACGAGTGGGGTTTTTCCAATCGCATGCTGGATGCTGCTGCGGCATTCATGCGGGCGGGCTAGATCGCAGGCGTTCATACGCCGGCAAACAAACAATGTTTTACTGTCCACAGGTGCAACCATGACACAGATGTACACCAAAGATGTGCTGAAGATGTCGAATCTGGATTTATCCGGCAAGCGTGTACTGATGCGAGTGGACTTCAATGTTCCGTTAAAGGACGGCAAGGTCAGCGATGACTCGCGCATCCGTGCCAGTCTGCCGGCCATCCAGCAGGCGCTTGAGGCCGGCGCCAGTGTTATGCTGGTGTCGCATCTGGGCCGGCCGACGGAAGGTGTTTATGAAGAGCAGTATTCACTGGCACCGGTAGCAAAACATTTGTCCGGACTGCTCGGGCAGAATGTACCGCTGGTACGTGACTGGATTGACGGCGTCGAATTGCAGGCCGGACAGGCGGTGATGTGTGAAAATGTCAGGTTCCTGCCGGGTGAACAATCCAACGACGACGATCTGGCACGGCGCATGGCTGCGCTTTGTAATGTCTATGTCAATGATGCATTCGGCACTGCGCATCGGGCCCAGGCGTCCACGGCCGGTGTTGCGAAATATACGCCGGTTGCCTGCGCCGGCCCGTTGATGCTGGCCGAGCTCAAGGCACTAAGCAAGGCACTGGATAAACCGGAACGACCCTTACTCGCGATTGTTGGCGGTGCCAAGGTATCCGGAAAACTGACCCTGCTGGATCAGTTACTCGACAACGTTGATCAGCTAATCGTCGGTGGTGGTATCGCAAATACCTTCATGAAGGCTGCCGGTCTGCCGATTGGCGGCTCATTGCATGAACCGGATCTGGTGGACGAAGCCAGACGACTGATTCAGAAAGCCAATGACAATGGCAAAACGGTGCCATTACCGACCGACGTGATCTGTGCCAGGGAATTCAAGGCCGACGCCACAGCGACAACAAAGTGGGTTGACGATATTGAGGCCGACGATCTGATCCTGGATGTCGGGCCCGAAACAGCAGCGAAACTGGCCGGTTTTGCCAGGGACGCCGGCACGATTATCTGGAACGGTCCGCTCGGTGTATTTGAGTTTGATCAATTCAGCGCCGGCACCAGGCAACTGGCGGAGGGAATCACTGACAGCCGGGCGTTCTCGATTGCCGGTGGTGGAGATACGGTCGCGGCAATTGCTAAATTCGGCCTGAGTGAAAAAATTTCCTATATCTCTACCGGCGGCGGCGCGTTCCTTGAATTTCTGCAGGGCGAAGCACTGCCAGCGATCGCCATGCTGGAAGAATCGGCACGCGCCTGGGCGGCGATGGAACGCGCACGTGAATACTGAATGATAGTTGATAGCGGGTGGAAGATAGAAATATCTTTTTTATTATCCATAAACTGCCAGCTATCGACTATTGTCGATCATCTTGCAGCTTTGGATTTGATTTGTAAGAGCCAGAGTCCCGAACATAACATTTTACATACGGTATAGATCCCACCCTCAATGAGACGTACTAAAATTATTGCCACACTTGGCCCGGCGACGGATGGTCCCGGTGCTATTGACCGCCTGTTGGATGCCGGTGCGGATATGTTCCGCATCAACTATTCGCATCAGACACAACCGGAACATGCCCGGCGCATGCAGGACATTCGTGAACGCACTGCCGCGCGCGGCGTTGAAGTGGGCGTGATTGCCGACTTGCAGGGGCCGAAAATCCGGCTTGAGCGGCTAACTTCAGGCAGTACCCTGCTGCGAGAAGGCGCTACTTTTACCATCGACACGGCACTTGCCAGTGACGCCGGCACTGAAGAGCGGGTAGGTTGCAGTTACAAGGACCTGCCTGGAGATGTGAAAGTTGGTGATACCTTGCTGGTTGATGACGGTCGCATTGTGTTGCGGGTCAAACAGGTAAATAGCCCGGAAGTGGTTTGCGAAGTTGTTCTCGGCGGTGAACTGACCGGCAACAAGGGACTGAACAAGCTCGGTGGCGGTCTGTCCGCTGCCGCATTGACCGACAAGGATCGCTCTGACCTCGAACATGCGGTTGGACTTGGCGTTGATTACATTGCGATCTCGTTTCCGCGCACAGCCGAGGACATCCATGAAGCACGGGATCTGCTCGACAAGCATGGCAGCAATGCACATATCATTGCCAAGATTGAACGTGCCGAAGCATTGAACAATATTGAGGAAATTGTTGATGCCTCGAATGCCATCATGATCGCGCGCGGCGATCTTGGCGTTGAAATTGGTGACGCCGCATTACCGCCAATGCAAAAGCGCTTGATTAAACTGGCCCGTGATATGGATCGCGCAGTCATTACTGCCACCCAGATGATGGAGTCCATGATCCTGCATCAGATTCCGACACGTGCCGAGGTATTCGACGTTGCCAATGCCGTACTCGATGGCACTGATGCTGTCATGCTGTCGGCGGAAACCAGTATCGGCAAATATCCCGATAAAACTGTAGCTGCCATGGCGCGTATTTGTGTTGAAACAGAAAAACAGCGGCTGGTACGTGTGTCGGACCATCGACTCAACCAGCGCTTCGAGCGAATTGACGAGGCCATTGCGATGTCGACCATGTACGCCGCCAACCATATCGGCGGCAAGGCAATAGCTGCATTGACCGAGACCGGCTCAACCTGTGTCTGGATGTCGCGTATCAGCTCCGGGATCCCGATTTTTGCCTTTACCCGGCATCTGGGCACACAGCGCAAGGTGACACTGTTTCGTGGTGTCTATCCGGTTGGATTCGATATCACGCATACCGATCCACTGGAAGCCAACAAGGAAATGATCGAAATCCTGATGGCACGTGGTGTCGTCAAGGACGGCGATGCGGTTATTATTACCAAAGGTGATTTGCGCGGTTCACGCGGCGGCACGAATAACATGAAAATTCTCCGGGTCGGTGAAGCGCTGGAACATTCGATTTGAGACCGGCTTGGCCGTCAGTGATTGACGCCCGACAATTACGATATATCCAGAAGTGGTCTCAAAATTCATTCCCCCTCCCCTCGCGGGAGGGGGTCAGGGGGAGGGTATTTATTTTTGCGGCTGCTTCTAAAATATTTCCTTTATCGTTGACAGGATCCGGATGATAGTAAAAGAGAAAACGAGTCGTCGATTTGATTGTGCTTTTCCATACTCTATTTTCTATAATCATTTAACTTCTGTATATAAAGAGGCAACACATGAGCAACAATGATTTGACTGCAACTGCACAGGCGATGGTGGCGAAGGGCAAGGGCATTCTCGCCATTGACGAGAGTACCGGCACGATTAAAAAACGCTTTGATACCATCAACGTCGAGTCGACAGAAGAAAATCGCCGTGCCTACCGGGGATTACTGATCACCGCAGCGGGTGGCAGCAATTTTGTCAGCGGTATGATTCTGTACGATGAAACCATCCGCCAGAAAACCGGCGCCGGTGTAGCGTTTCCGCAAGCGTTGCTGAATCAGGGCATCATGCCCGGCATCAAGGTCGATACCGGCGCCAAGGATCTTGCCGCACATCCGGACGAAAAAATCACCGAAGGCCTGGACGGTCTGCGTGAACGTCTGGCCGAATATGTACAACTCGGCGCCAAATTTGCGAAGTGGCGTGCTGTCATCACGATCGGCGAAAATATTCCTTCCGCGCACTGTATTCAGGCCAATGCCCATGCGCTGGCACGCTATGCGGCACTCTGTCAGGAAGCCGGTGTTGTTCCGATAGTTGAACCGGAAACTCTGATGGACGGGGATAACAGCATTGAGACCTGCTTTACTGTCACCGAACGCACACTCAATACGTTGTTTGATGAGCTGTATCGTCAGGGAGTCGCCCTCGAACATACCATTTTGAAAGTGAACATGGTCGTGTCCGGCAAAAAATGTCCCGATCAGGCCAGTGCCGAACAGGTGGCTGATCTGACCGTGAAGTGTCTGAAAAATACCGTGCCTGCGTCCCTGCCGGGGATTGTATTTTTATCCGGTGGTCAAAGTGCCGAAGCCGCCACCGAGCACCTGAATCTGATGAACAGGAAACATCCGGGGTTGCCCTGGCCATTATCATTCTCGTATGGCCGTGCACTGCAGGAACCTTGTCTGAAAGCCTGGGCCGGCAAACCTGAAAATGTTGAAGCGGCACAAAAGGTTCTGCTGCACCGGGAAAAATGCAACAGCCTCGCCACCCTGGGCAAATACGACGCCAGTGCCGAGAAAGCCGCCTGAAAGTCAAAGGTGAAATGTTGAAAAGCATAATTTCACAAGCCTGACAGATCACATTAACCAATGACTGACAACAACGAACTGCCCGGTGCCGCACAGCCTGCGTATGAAGCCTATCTGGCCATGAGCGCGAGCAAGGATGCCTATTTCAATTTCATGGTCGAGCTGGATCAGAAATACAAGCAGGGCGGGGAAGCCAGCATTGCAGAAAATCTCAAACTGGAACAGTTGCTAAAGGCACATGATGAAAAAGTCACCGCTTTCAATGAAGCCATGCAGGCTTCAATGAAAGAACTTGATGATACCGGCCGCAATGCACTTATTCGTGCCATGGGCGGCAATGTGATGAGTCATTAGGCTCGGTTACAGGCAACCATTGGATCAATCCACCCTTACCGCGTTCGCACAACAACTGCGCGAACTCCAAACTGACATTGAAGCGCTGACAGAAACCCGGCGCGAAGCCAGCGGGACTGTCGAGCTCGATCAGACCCGCACCGGCCGGCTGTCACGGATGGATGCCTTGCAGGGCCAGGCCATGGCCAAGGCGGGTCAGGCCCGCGCTGAACTCGAACTCAGAAAAATCACCGCTGCACTGCAACGTATTGAAGACGGCAGTTTTGGTGAATGCTACGAATGCGGTGAGGAGATCGCTGTGGCGCGGCTGCAGGCCAATCCGACCGTAACTTTATGTATCAAGTGTGCATCAGCCCTGGAAGGCTGATAGAAGCGGTCTCAAAATTACTGCATTTGCCGCCCTGAAATATACGAATGGGCGTCAAAAGCGGACTCAAAATGCGGGGCCGTGTAACGGCAGATTAGTTATACACTACGCTTTTTCGTACACTTTCGCTTGGTCTCGTCTACACTTTATTACACCCTTAGGTGCGTGACATTTTGAGACCACTTCTAGATAATTAAAAATAGAGCTAATTATTCCTGCTTGTTACACCCTCTCAAACTCTCAGCAACGTCCACACACCGATCGCTATAAATCCGAGTCCGGCGATTAACGTCAATTGTCTTGCCGAGACATAATGCGAGATCGCCGCGCCGGCCAATGTACCAATCGCAGCGGCAACCACCAGTGCCGCTGACGCTGCTGCAAATACCAGCCATTTATTCACTTCCTTGTCGGCGGCAAACAGCATCGTAGCAAGTTGGGTTTTATCACCAAGCTCGGCAATAAATACGGTGGCAAAAACCGTCAGAAAGATTTTCAGGTCCATTCGGTATACCGCTATATAAATCAATAATCAGGAACGCATGACTGCTTCTGCCAATGGTTGATAATTTCCATCAGCTTCACGATTAAACAACTGACCCTGTTCAATATCAAAATACCAGCCATGCAGTTTAAGTTTCCCGGCCTCAATATTGCTTGCCACGAATGAAAAACTCAGCAGGTTTTTTAACGACACGCCTATTGAAGCTTTCTCACACAGACGGCATTGCTCGTCCAGATTGGCTCCGGCATATTCATGCGCGACCTGTTCGCGCGCACCTTTCATGATTGCCATCCACGGGTCGATAAAAGTGTGTGTCTTGCCTTCATGTTCGCCTTCCATCAGTGCGCGGATACCGCCACATTGACTATGCCCCATCACCACGATATGCGGCACTTTCAGATGCTTGACTGCAAATTCAATAGCGGCCGATGTACCATGCGTCTTGCCGTCATCAACACTGGGGGGCACCAGATTGGCAACATTGCGCACCACAAAAATTTCACCGGGCGCAGTATCAGTAATATGGGCCGGATGCACACGTGAGTCGCAGCAGGCAATAATCAAGGCCTTTGGTTTTTGACCCTTCTCAACCAGCTTCTGATAGAGCTCGGGATTATCAATAAAATACTCTTGCCGAAAGCGGCGAAAACCTTCTATAAGTGAGTCAAGTTCAGGCATTTATTGTCACCGTAAATTATGGATGTCAGGATTTTTGTTGTCTTACATTATGTTTCAGTCAATCAATCGCCGGGCCGCTTCTGCATATTTCTCCGCGGTTTTTTTGATCACTTCAGCTGGCAACCTCGGGCCCGGTGTCTGTTTGTTCCAGTCCAGCGTTTCCAGATAATCACGTACATACTGCTTGTCAAAACTCGGCGGGCTGGTGCCGATCTGATAGCTGTCCGCCGGCCAGAAGCGCGATGAATCGGGTGTCAACACTTCGTCGATCAAAACCAGCTCGTCATTTTCATCCAGACCAAATTCAAACTTGGTATCCGCGATAATAATGCCACGCGCACGCGCGTAACTCGCCGCCTCGGTATAAATTGCCAGGGTCATTGTCTTGATCTGTTCCGCCAGTTCCAGACCTACAGCATCAACAACCTGTGCAAAACTGATATTTTCGTCGTGATCACCCGCCTCAGCCTTGCTGGCCGGGGTGAAAATCGGCTCCGGTAACTGTTCCGCCAACTGCAGTCCCGTGGGCAGCGGAATGCCGCAAATCGCGCCGTTTTGCTGGTAATCCTTCCAACCCGAACCGATCAGATAGCCACGCGCGACGGCTTCCACCGGCAACGCCCGGCAACGTTTTACCACGACACTGCGATCTTCCAGTAGCGCACGTTCCGCCGCATCCGGCACGACCTCGGCCAGTGGCAAATCGCTCAAGTGATTTCGAATGCGGCTGGCGGTACGCGCAAACCAGAAATTCGATACCCGGTTCAGCACAGCGCCCTTGCCGGGGATCGGATCCGGCAGGATAACGTCAAAGGCAGATAATCGATCCGAGGTCACAATCAGCAGGTGATCCGTGCCAACAGCATAAATATCGCGGACTTTGCCAGTGTTTAGAAGTGGCAAATGACGGAGTTCAGAACGGTAAAGGGGAGGCGAATTCGGCTTCATAACATGCAGATTCTTTTCATGGCGGCGTATTGTCCCACAGCTTGGCGAGGGCGGCTATCCGCTGTTCCGGCGGACTAAAGCCGCGTAAAAGCTCTTTTCATGGGGGGCACATTGCGCTAATGTGCCGCGTTCCCGCTGCCGGGCAGCCCCGAGCCGGGAATAATGACGAATTGCCAGACGTACGGAAGAATTATGAAGCGACCTGAACCTACCCGCGGCCTGCATCATGTTGCACTGAATGTGCCGGATCTGGAAGCCTGCGAGCGGTTCTATGTTGAGCTACTGGGGATGAAAGTGGAATGGCGCCCGGATGCAGACAATGTTTATCTCTGTTCCGGCAATGACAATCTGGCATTGCATCGCCTGCCCGCCGGGCACCTGCCAACAGGTGTACAGCGGCTTGACCATATTGGCTATATTCTGAAAACACCTGAGACTGTGGATGCCTGGCACGAATTTCTGCTGGCACACGCCGTACCCATGAAAACCGCACCCCGTACACACCGTGATGGTGCGCGCAGTTTTTATTGTGAAGACCCGGCAGGCAACGTGGTGCAAATGATTTACCACCCGCCGCTGGCCCATCTCTGAGGGGTTTGGAGGGGGACACCATGAGCAACACTATGAACGATTCAAATATTCAGCTACACGGCTTCAACAATCTGACCAAGACGTTGAGCTTCAACATTTATGATGTCTGCTATGCGCATACCGATGCTCAGATTCATAAGTACATGGACTATATCGACGAAGCTTACAATGCTGAACGTCTTACCCAGATACTGAAGGATGTTGCGAATATTATCGGTGCAAATATCCTGAATATTGCCGAAACCGACTACGATCCGCTGGGCGCCAGTGTCACCATCCTGATTTCAGAGGAAGCACCGGCGCTGGAAGGGGTAACCAACAGTGCAACACCGGGACCGGATCCGGAAGCTGTCGTAGCACACCTGGATAAAAGTCATCTAACCGCACATACCTATCCGGAAAACCATCCACGTACCGGCATCAGTACCTTCCGCGCTGATATTGATGTCAGCACCTGCGGCAAGATTTCGCCATTGAAAGCATTGAATTTTCTAATCCACAGTTTTGAATCCGATATTGTCATCATGGATTACCGCGTCCGTGGCTTTACCCGCGATACTTCCGGCAAGAAGCATTACATAGATCACGAAATCAACTCGATCCAGAACTTCCTGGACGAAGAAACCAAGGCACGGTTTCAGCGTGTCGATGTAAATATCTACGAAGAAAAAATCTTTCACAGCAAAATGATGCTGAAAACTTTTGAGCTCGATGATTACCTGTTCGGGATGGATGCAGACAACCTGAATCTGGACGAACGCCTCAGCATCGAAGCCCGTCTCAAGCATGAAATGCAGGAAATTTTCTACGGCCGTAACATTGATGAGCGTATGTTTGATCCGGTCGCTATTTCCAGCGAAAACGATTAAGCAACATGGTTATCGCAATATCGACGTCCGAAACAGGGGCTATACAAACCATCGAGCGCAGCTGCCCACTGTGTGAAACAGATAACAGCAGCCAGCCGTTACATCATTATTCAGATCCATTCTGGCGCCTCAAGCAGTGCCCGCAATGTGATTTTGTTTATATTGAAAATGCCCCGCGCTATGAGCATATGTCTGCGGATCTGGCGTGGGAAAAAACCTTCCAGGTCGAAGAACAACGGCGCAAGGCAGCCCGTGGGCATGAATATACACTCAGCAAGAACACGCGCTGGCGCATGGCGCTGCTGCCACGCAAGAAATTTCCGGCATTACTGAGACAGCATGCGCAACCCGGTAACGTCATTGATATCGGCTGTGGTGATGGCGCCCAGATGCTCGGACTGGACAGGGCTTTTATTCCACACGGAATTGAGGTTTCTGCCGAACTCAGCCAACAGGCACAACAGGTTTTCCAGACACTCGGCGGTTTTGTTGTGCATGCGCCATCGCTTGAAGGTTTGCAACAATGTGACAACAACTACTTTTCGGCGGCAACGCTACGCTCTTATCTGGAACATGAGATGCACCCGCAACCGGTTTTAAAAGAGATTTTCCGGATTCTACAGCCGGGTGGCGTTGCGATAATCAAGGTGCCGAATTATGGCTCGCTGAATCGCCACATCATGGGGCGCGACTGGTGCGGTTTCCGCTTCCCGGATCATCTGAATTACTTCACACCCGCAACACTAAAAGCTATGGCATTGCGTGTCGGTTTTGATGTCAAATACGGACTGACATACAAATTGCCAACCAGCGATAACATGTACGTGCGGCTCGTGAAAACATCATTATAGTGAATTACACCCGGGTCGTTGCTGCCAGAACCGCAAATCGCATACGGTCTTATACCAACTGTCGGGCCAATTCGTATGGCTTTTATTTTCCAGCAAATAATACTCGGCGGGCGCACTGACGGGTAATGCCTGCACAAAACGTTCAATAACAAAAGCCGGCACGGTCGTATCGCGACGGCCAGCCAAATGAATTTGCGGGAGATCCGCCAAGGCTTCCGCACGATCAATCGGATTTAATGATCCGGATAAGGGGGTATCGCCAAAATGGCTCGTCCAGGCCTCATGATCGAGATTCGCCGCCACTGTGGTCAGTGAATCAATATCAGCACGTTGCTGTGCCAACAGCGCAGCGATGACGCCGCCACCCGAATAACCTACCAATGCATAACCTCTAATGGCGTAATCACTGTGCAATTGATCCAATACACCGGACATGGCTGCAACAATTTCGGTGCTGTAACGATGTGATGTCCAGTCACGTGGCTGACAACGGGCAGTGACCACAAACTGACAAGGTCGGGCTATATAGATAACGGCAGGCGATGGATCAACGGCAGCCAGCCTGAAAGCAACCGGATTACGCGGTGTCGGATCAGCAGACACCCGGTGCCGGCTGACATAGGCACGGCCATCGCCCTCGATATAGACCACCGGATCCACAGGGTCGGCATCAGGCGATAGCCTGGACAAACCGCGATGAAATACCTGCATCCGGTAGCCCCAGGATTCAATCATCTGACTGCTGAATCCCTGCTGTAATGCCTCGGACCGGATATCAGCGAGTGTAACGGGACGTGACAAACCGGCGCCGCAAGCGACCAGAACCGCAACCAGGCTGATGACCAGCGGCAGACGAAAAGTCAGCTTGGAGTCCACTTTATTATTCAGATCCTGAGACAAAACGGGATTATAATAGTCTGAAGTCTAGTGTAATAATATCGCTGCGATTTGTATTGTTTTAGACTGGCAATCACCGGTGCTGGCAACTACATTTATCATTGTGATACATCAGAGGAAGATACGGATGCGAAATAAAAAAGCGATACATTTCACATTTTTCCTGCTAACCAGCATGCTCATGATTTTTTCTGATGCAGCAGTGGCGGCGGTTGGCTCAGTCACCGAACTGAAAGGCAGCGCCAGTGCCCAACGCGCTGATGAGCCGGAACGGGAACTGAGCGTTGGTGCCGACATCCATGTCGATGACATCATCAATACCGCAGCAGATGCCACTATCAAATTGCGCTTTGCCGACGATACCCAATTTGAGCTCGGCAGTAATGCCAGTTTCAGAGTCGATGCCTATGACTTTGATGCGGGTGCTGACTCTGGCGGTTTCAGCGCACGTGTGCTCAAGGGTGCATTCCGGTTTGTCACCGGGCTGGTAGCGCGCAAGGAACCGCAATCTTTCCAGGTACAAACAGCAGTGGCAACGATCGGTATCCGCGGTACGCATGTCATTGGCGAAGCGGATGCAACATCATCAACGGTTATTCTGCTTGCCGGGGAAGATGGCAGTGTTGGCGCCATCAATGTTAGTAACGAATTCGGGGCAGTGGATATTGACCAGGCTGACTACGGCACGGAAATCCCGGATGAATTCAGCCCACCGTCACCGCCGCGGCGTATGCAAATGAACACCATCCAGAACCTGACCCGCGGACTGCAGAATATTCAACGCATGAATATACCCAGGCCACGTATGCCCTGAGTTTGGTCAGGACTTAATATCAGGCAACAAAAAAGGGCTGCATAGCAGCCCTTTTTATTTATAACGCTTAAGAACCGCCGATCAAAACTGCCCGCGTATCGTCACAGTGAACACATCTTCACTGAAATTACTCCGGCCGAGACGTTTGTTCCATTCAATATTGCCGGTGATACCATTGGCACTGTAGTAACGGACGCCCGCGCCCACGAGGAAATTATCATTGTCGTTACTCGGTTGCGGCCCGCCACCGACAATATTGATGTCGACACGACTGAAATCATGCTCGTAACCCACCCGGGCAAACGGCTCAAACTGATTCCAGCCATACGCCACCTCACCAGCCACAGAAACCTGGCCCAGCGAAGTGGATAATTTCGCTACCTGGGCACCATTACTTTCGACAAAATCATCCTGACTGTTCCTGGCATACAGGAATCCTGCTTGACCGGTAAACGTCCAGGCATCATAGCTTTTAAAAACACTGCCGTTGAAGGTTGCGAAAAAACGATCCGTATCGGGTTTACTGGTAATCCGCTGGCCGGTAATCGTATCCGTGCGGAACTGATCAAAACTGATACGGGAGTAGCCAATACTGGCATCCACACTCGCATTATCAGTCAACAACGCGCCAAAATAAGGCGCAATCGTAAAACCGTCGCTGTCCGATTCTCCCTGATTAAACCGGGTTTTCAGATCACTGGTTTCATAACCCACCGCCAGGCCGATGATAGTACTTTCCCAGGGCGAGATATCAAAACCGCCGAGTACCGAGTGACGCTGACCGGAAAAGGCCGTTGAAACGAAGTTGTCCTTGAAGTCGCTGTAGGAATAGCTCGACCAGACGCCGTAGCCGAGAATGCTGTCACCGGCATTGCGGCCGGCGTCTTCCTGGTAGCGAAAGCCGGTGGAGCTCGGTTGAGCGCCGCTTTTGCCGATTCCACGCAACACATTGCCAACACGACCCGAGACATCCGAGGCGATCGCACGCACCTGTATACCGGTCAACAGAATACTGGTGATGCTGCTGCCGGGCGTTACCTCCGGATTGAATGTTGTACCGCCGGTCGTTGTACCGCCGGTCCGGTCCAGTCTGCCGCTGAGGGTTGTAATGCAATATGGCGGCCCATCATCAGCTGCGACCAGGTTTGTAATAAAAATATGGTCACCACCAAAACCGCCTTCAAAATTGGTAATAGTAAAAGTCGTGCCGTCGCCACCAGTTCCAGAGCCGGCGCCTGCAAAAGCATCGTCGCTGACAACACCCGAGATGGTCGCCGATCCGGGGCCGTCATCGTCAATAAAGCTGGCAGTTGCCTCAAATTGCGCGCCGTTCTGGCTAATCGTCAACGTCATATTGACACTTTCATTGGTTTGCGGCTCACTGGGGCACGATTCTGATCCTGTCAGTGTGCCGGTATAAGTGCCGGAAATATCTGTCTGCGCCTGCGCTATTGCGGCGAAGCCCAATAAGCCGATAAAACCCAGCCCGAGATAGGCTGATCTGCAAAAGTGGTGTGGAAACATAACCATCCCCCCAAATTGAATCCCGTCATAGTCTCCAGACTGGCTTGAACTTAACCCCGAAATTCAGCCGCCATTTTCTCAAGGAAACTCTGAATTAATCAGATAGCCCCAGATTTTAATTATAGCCCCAGATTTTAATTATAGTACTGCGGTCTGCCGTTTTTTGAGAACAATATAAACTGGCTTAGCCTGACTGTGCCCTGGCCCAGCTGTCACGCAGTGTCACGATGCGATTGAAGACCGGTTTTTCCCCCGAGTAATCATGCCGGTCAGCACAAAAATAGCCCAACCGCTCGAACTGAAAGCGATCTTCCGGGTTGGCCAGCGCCAGCGCCGGTTCCAGGAAGGCTTTTTTAACGACTTTAACCGACCCCGGATTCAGGTTCGCTATCCAGTCAAGCTGCTTGCTGCCTTCAGGGTTGGCAACATTAAACAAGCGATCATACAAGCGCACTTCAGCCTTGACGGCATGCGCCGCCGATACCCAGTGAATCGTGCCCTTCACTTTCCGGCCATCCGGCGAATCCCCACCGCGCGTGGCCGGATCGTACGTACAGCGCAGCTCAACCACTTCGCCCTGATCATTTTTTATCATATCAGTGCAGGTAATAAAATAGGCATAGCGCAGCCGCACCTCACGGCCGGAACCGAGCCGAAAAAATTTCTTTGGCGGGTCTTCCATAAAGTCATCGCGCTCAATGTAGAGTTCACGTGAAAACGGCAATATCCGCGAGCCCAGTGCCGGATCATTCGGATGATTAACGGCGTCGAGCTCTTCGAACTGATCTTCGGGATAATTTTCAATCACAACCTTGAGCGGATTCAATACTGCCAGTGCCCGCGGTGCCGATTTATCCAGTTCTTCGCGCACACAGGTTTCCAGCACGGCCATGTCAATCCGGGTCGCATTCTTGGTCACGCCAATGCGTTCGCAAAATTCACGCAATGCCGCCGGCGGAAAACCGCGCCGGCGCATACCGATGATCGTCGGCAGACGTGGATCATTCCAGCCCTCTACATGACCCTTAACAACCAGTTCGTTGAGCTTGCGCTTGCTGGTGATGGTGTAATCGAGGTTCAGACGTGCAAATTCGGTTTGTTCGGGCCGTGACGGCACCGGCAGCTGTTCCAGAAACCAGTCATACAGTGGCCGGTGATCCTCGAACTCGAGCGTGCACAGCGAATGGGTCACGCCTTCCAGTGCATCTGAAATACAATGCGTATAGTCGTACATTGGATAGATGCACCACTTGTTATCGGTACGATGATGCGCGCGGTGCTTGATGCGGTAAATCGTCGGATCGCGCATGTTGATATTGGGCGCGGCCATATCGATCTTCGCGCGCAATACATGTTCACCATCGGCAAATTCACCGGCACGCATGCGCCGGAACAGATCCAGGTTTTCCGCTACACTGCGGTCGCGCCAGGGACTCGGCTTGCCCGGTTCAGTCAACGTGCCGCGATATTCACGGATCTGTTCAGCATTCAGGCTGTCGACATAGGCCTTGTCATGCTCAATCAGATATTCGGCATACTCATACAGTCTTTCAAAGTAATCGGATGCAAAATACAGCCGATCATCCCAGTCAAAACCCAGCCAGCGCACATCAGCCTGAATTGAATCGGTGTATTCGACACTTTCCTTTTCCGGATTGGTGTCATCAAAACGCAAGTTGCAGAGGCCACCAAAATCCTGTGCGACACCAAAATTCAGGCATATTGATTTGGCATGGCCGACATGCAAATAGCCATTTGGCTCCGGCGGGAACCGGGTGTGTACCCGGCCTTTGTTTTTATTTGCGGCCACATCACGTTCGATCATCTGGCGGATAAAGTGGCTGCTGGTAGATTTTGGATTGTTGTTCATGAAGATCAGTGATTAGAGTGAATAACGACGCCAGCTCCGGTTTGGCCTGGTACGGCCGCAGCATTTTACTACAGCTACGCCAATATCAGGGCATGACTTGCCCACGGACAATGGCCGGCACCTGACCATCCAGTCCCATGGCATGCCGCAGCAGTCGTCGCTTCAACGGGCCGCTGTAATGGGTCAATGTCAAACCCCAGTTACGGGCGGCACGTGTAACCGGATCATCACGCAGGAACAAGTGATGCAGACCATCGAGCACCTGTTGCATTAATTGATTTTCACCGCGGCGCCAGCGGGCGTAACGCCGTAACACGCGCAGACTGCCGATATCCTCGGCCGCTGCTCGCGCAGCCGTCAACACTTCAGCAAGGCTGGCGGCATCATACCAGCCAAGATTTGCGCCCTGGCCGGCAAGTGGATGCACGCAATGCGCCGCATCACCAATCAACGCCAGACGTGGCTGGCAATAGTCGCTGGCCTCGGCATGCGCCAGTGCAAAACTGCCGCGCGGTCCGACGCCAGTCACGTCACCAAGACGGCGCTCGAAAGCGCTGCTGATTTCAGCGGCAAATACGTCATCCGGCATTGCCAGCAGGGCGGCCGCATGCGCCGGCCGGGTCGACCAGACAATACCGCATTGATGCGCGTCGGCCAGCGGCAGAAACGCCAGCGGGCCGCTGGCCAGAAACCGCTGCCGGGCCACCTGCTCATGTGCCTGTTCCGTGGTAACCACCGCAGCGATGGCATGTTGCGGATAGGCTGATTCAAGATAATCGATTTTCGCCAGCTGGCGGGTGGGTGATGCCTTGCCATCGGCAACCACCAGCACACCGGTGCGCAGCAGCCGGCCATTATCAAGCGTAATTTCAGTATGGTCGCGACCAGGCTTGATGGCGGTCACCTGCGCCGGACGCTGCCAGTGCAATTGTGTATCGGCTGCCAACGCACTAGCCAGTGCCTGTTGCAGGACTGTTGATTCGATAATGTAACCCAGCGCGGATGTGTCATTGCCAGCCTCCAGATCGCTGAGCGAAAACTCTATTTCTCCCTGGCCGGCCGCATCCCAGACCTGCATGCGCCTGAAACAGCCAATCCGCTCGGCCGGCAATAATGGCCAGGCATGAACTGCAGCGAGTATGCGCCGGGATCCCGGAGTAACTGCGAGCGCACGTGGATCCAGCGGGACTTCATTTGTCAGTGGCGTTGTTGTACGCGCTTCCACAACACACACCGAAAATCCTGCCCGCCGCAACAAGCCGGCAGCGACCGAACCGGTAAGGCCGGCACCGACAATAACGACATCGAAATCTACATTAGTCAGGCTGGCCATTGCTGCCCGCCAAGACCGCTCAACCGGCGGATAAACCGCTGCTTTACCGCAGGCAATTTATCAATGGCCAGCATGCCCGCCGTACGCGCCGGCGCCAACAGGGTATGCGGTTGATAAAACCACCAGGCAAGCCAGTCAGTAAACTGCACGACGCGCCGCTGCACCGGCTCGCGTTCGGCCAGATAGGCCGATAACAACGCAGCGCTGCCCGGATCCTGATCAGCCGTTTGTGCATGACTGGACAATAACGCTGCCAGCGCACTGGCATCGTGCAGACCCAGATTAAAACCCTGCGCGGCATTCGGATGCACGGTATGCACCGCGTTTCCGAGCAGCAATACCCGGCCCCGGCATTGTTCCTGTGCCTGAACCAGACGAATGGGGTAGGACTGGCGGGCAGCGGGTTCGCTGAAGCGGCCAAGCCGCTGGCCAAAACGCTGTTGCAACAGTTGCAGAAAATCACTGTCGGATTGCCGCATGGCGGCGGCAGCTTGCTCAGTAGGCAGGCAACAAACCACTACGCTACGGCCATCACGACGCGGCAACAATGCCAGCGGCCCGCTGTCAGTGAAACGTTCATATGCCGTGTCGGTATGCGCAGACGCCGTGGCGACACTGGAGACAATTGCCGTCTGACCGTAATCCTTGCTACGCGTGGCGATATTGAGCAAGTCACGCAACTGCGACTGACTGCCATCAGCGCCGATCAACAATCGTGTCGTCAGTTGCTGCGTGTTTGAGCCTGAAGCCCCGGCAGTTTCAATGTTGACGGTCACCTGCGTAGCGGTCTGGTTCACTGCTGTGACGGTTGCCGGACAGTGCCAGTCAATCGCCGCCGCATCAAGCCGTGCAAACAAGGCAGCGCCGAGTGCCCGTGCCGGTACCACATAACCCAGCGCCGGCAACCCGGCGGCGGCAGCCGCCAGACGAACGCAGCCGAAATGACCGCGATGACTGACATGGATCTGTTTGATTGGATTCGCCACTGTTGTCAGCGTGGGCCAGACGTCACTGTCGGCAAGAATCTGCCGCGAGCCCGGCGACAGCGCCAGGCCACGATCATCAAAACTGCCGGCAGCGGTGTCCGTATTGGTTGCAGCCGTACGCGGCCGGGCTTCTATGATCCCGATACGCCATGGCGTAGCCGCTGACGCCAGCGCAGCGGCAAGGCTGGCACCGACCGCACCGGCACCGCAGATCAGGATATCGTAGTCCATTGTGGATCTAGCTTGGATTTGTCGTGGGTTTATGTTGGATTATTGGGGCTGCTGGTCAGGCAGCGCGGGCAGTAGCCATCAGCGCCTCAATAGCAGCAACTGTTTTTGGCGCAGCGGCAGTCATCACATCCGCGCCTTTCTTGCCGACCAGCACATCATCTTCAATACGAATGCCGATGTTATGCCAGCGCTTCGCCAGACCTTTGCTATGGGCAGGTAAATACAGACCGGGCTCGATCGTCAACACCATGCCCGGTTCAAGCAAACGCCATTCGCTGTCGACCTTGTAATCACCGACATCATGCACGTCCATGCCAATCCAGTGACCGGTACGATGCATGTAGTAGGGCTTGTAGGCTTCCTTTTTCACCAACTCGCTGACCCGGCCCTTGAGAATGCCGAGATCGACCAGTCCGGCAGTCAGTTCGCGTACGGCGGCTTCATGCGGATCATTCCAGTGATTACCGGGCTTCACCGCCTTGATAGCGGCTTCCTGTGCGGCCAGCACAATTTCATACACGGCCTGCTGGGCTTTGCTGAAACGGCCATTGATCGGAAATGTGCGGGTAATATCGCTGGCGTAACAATCGTATTCCGCGCCGGCATCGATCAACACCAGATCGCCATCCTGCAACGGCATATTGTTGTCGGTGTAATGCAGGATGCAGCCGTTTGCACCGCCACCGACAATGGATGGATACGCCGGTGCACGCGCACCATGACGCATGAATTCATGCAGTAATTCGGCCTCAAGCTGGAACTCCGTCATCCCCGGCCGGCAACTGCGCATGGCGCGTTCATGACCGGCCACCGCTATGGTGGCAGCCGTACGCATGGTTTTGATCTCTGCACGACTTTTGACAAGCCGCATTTCATGCAAATGATGTTGCAATGAAACGAATTCAGCCGGTGCAGTCACGCCGGTACGGACACGTTCACGCACCCGGTTCAGCCAGCGCACAACACGCTGATCAAATGCCGGATCCGCACCCATCGAATAAAATACCCGTTCCTTGTTCTCAAGCAGACCCGGCAGGATGTCATCCAGATCGCCGATCGGAAACGCATCATCGGCACCGTAAATTTCGCACGCGCCTTCCAGGCCGGCCATTTTGCCGTTCCAGGTCTCCATGGCAGGATCACGTTCGCGGCAAAACAGCAGATATTCGCCCTGGGGCCGGTTCGGGATCAGGGCGGCAACGGCGTCCGGTTCCGGAAAGCCGGTAAGGTAATAAAAATCACTGTCGGGCCGATAGGGATAATCAACATCGCGGTTGCGGACCTTGACCTGGGTCGCGGGAATGATCGCAATTGAATCGGCATTCATGAAATCCATCAACCGCTTGCGCCGGCGCAGCCACTCCGGCCGGCCAATCGGCTTGTCCGTCAGCAGGCTGGACACTTGTTCTGTGGATTTGGCCATTAGTGCAAAGTCTGTGTGTCAGTGGTTGAACCGGGCGTGTCGGCAGCGGCATTCTGGCGCTGCAGCTGCATTTCGTGATAGATCGATAATGCACCAATACGCACATATTCGATTAATTCCAGCAACGCAAATTCCTCTGCCTCATCACCGCCCGCCACTGCAGCGTGGCTGATCTGATCAATATCCTGCAACCACTCCCGGCTCTCTGCTCCAAGATCCGCTGCCACAACCCCGCTATGACCAAGCCCGGACAGAAACCCCCGGCACCAGTCCACCAGCGCTCTTGAGCGCACCTCCAGTTCGGTATCGTCAGCCGGCAACAGTAATTCGAACGAAAGATCCTCGGCTTCAAAACGTGACCGGGTAAGCTGGCTCATGCTGGTAAGCAAACCATTGAGATCGGCAAGACTCGCGTCGGCAGCCGCAGCATCCGGCCCGGCATTCAGAAAACAAACCTCCCAGATGGCCGGATCCGGGACTTTTTGTACGCAAACCTGGGCACTGATAAAACCGTGGCATTCAGCCACGCTGACCCCGGCCGCAAGCTCTTGCAAACGCGTTGCCAGCGACTCGTTCAGGTCAATCAGTGATAATTGTGATTTTGCTGTCATTTCTGCAGGCATATTCCCGATTACATTAAAACAGAGCCAGCCATTTGTTAATGCTAACGCATCGGCGCGGTTTCCGACAGGCAACGCACTGTTGACCGTATAGGAACGCGGCTCTATATTGATGCCTGTATTGAGGTATCCGGCGCCAGTACCAACAGTGGTCAACTGCGAACATGAACGAAAATAATAACGATAAACTCGATCTGGCCAGCCTGGAATCCCGGGTCGACGAACTGATCCGGGCGGTAGATTCCCTGCAAACCGAGAACTCCGTGTTGCGCCAGCAGCAGGAATCGCTGGTCAGCGAACGTGCCGCGTTGATCGAAAAAACCGAACAGGCACGTACACGCATTGAATCAATGATAACGCGACTGCGGGCGATGGAGTCGCGCTGATGACCGCAGAAAGCAAACCGACCAGCATCAAGGTAATGGACAAGGAATATCTTGTTTCATGTGCCGACGAAGAACGTGAGCAATTACTTCAGGCAGCTGAACTGTTGAATCAAAAAATGCAGGAACTGCGCGCGAGTGGCAAAGTCATCGGCACCGAACGTATTGCGGTGATGGCCGCACTGAATCTCGCCGGCGAACTGCTCGAATACAAAAACCACAACTCTGACTATGCTTCACGCGTAGACAATGATATCCAGCGTCTGCGTCAAAAAATAGAATCCGCACTGACGAAAGTTTGCGTCTGATCGGCAGGATTCTTGCAATAGCAATATTGCTGCCTCTGTACACATAAAAATCACTTGTACTTTTCATGCTGACAGGTTCATGATGAACCAATTGCCGAATGTTTTAATGCATTTATGATCAGCTTTGGGTATTGACTGCGGCGTTCGTCATTGGGTACGAGTGACTTGAGCCGATAATATACGACGCTGGGAACTAAACGCGGTGTTGTGTGCATGTCCACCACAAGTGGAAAGCCTGATATATCGCAAGCTGTTCCCACTTGAACCACATGGTTCAAGGCGACGACCCGCAACGGCGTTGCGGTTAATACCCTTCTCTCATGTCAGAAAAGTAAATCCATATACTTTTCTTCCGCGACAGGCTAAAACGTGGTTTAAGCCTGTCTTCATTCTGCTTGCAGCAGAATGCTGGTACTTCCTGTACCGATATAATTTTTATACTTTCAACTTTTCACTTGCAAATTAAAAATGAACTACTGGTTAATGAAATCAGAGCCGGTCACTTTCGGCATTGATCATTTAAAACAGCGGCCAGACAAAACCGAACCCTGGGACGGCGTGCGCAATTATCAGGCGCGTAATTTCATGCGCGATGAAATGCGTAAAGGTGATTTGGTATTTTTTTATCACTCGAACTGCGCCGAACCCGGCATCGTTGGCATCGCAACCATTGCCTCGGACGCTTATCCTGACCCGACGGCATTTGATCCGGAAGACAGCCATTACGACCTGAAAAGTGATCCGGACAATCCACGCTGGTTTCTGGTCGATGTGAAATACAAGAAACAGTTCAGGGATACGATCACGCTGCAGGAACTGAAACAGCACAAGGCTTTAGCCGATATGAAGCTGCTGCAAAAGGGCAACCGACTGTCAATCATGCCGGTAACAAAAAAGCAGTGGGACTACATCATGAAGCTTGCCGAGCCGACCCGGGCGTAATTAACCGGGGCAACTCAACTCAGAAACAGACTGTAGGCAGGATTATCGGTCTCTTCCCAGTACAACATGCCGAGTGACTCCAGAAATGCCATGAACTCGGGGCGTTCGTTTGGCCGCACCTGAATACCCATCAATACCCGGCCATAGGCTGCACCATGGTTGCGGTAATGGAACAGACTGATATTCCAGCGCGTACCGGTCTGGGTCAGAAAGTTCAGCAACGCACCGGAGCGTTCCGGAAATTCGAACCGGAACAATAATTCATATTCTGCCTGCGGCGCATGACCACCGACCATGTGCCGGACATGCATTTTAGCCAGTTCATTACGGCTCAAATCGACAACCGCGAATCCCTTTTCGACCAGGTTCGCTATCAACTTGTCCTTTTCCTCGACACCGTGACGCAACTGCACGCCGGCAAATACCCGCGCAGCGTTGTGATCGGCATAGCGGTAATTGAATTCCGTGATCTGGCGTGGCCCCAGTGCCTGGCAGAATTCACGGAAACTGCCGGGCCGCTCCGGAATCGTGGCGCATATCAACGCCTCGCGATGTTCACCGAGTTGTGCCAGTTCCGCGATATGCCGGAGGCGATCAAAATTCACATTCGCGCCACTGAATATCGCCACCAACTCCTTGCCCTTTATCTGCTCACGCTCGACATATTGCTTCAGGCCCGCCAGCGCCAGCGCCCCGGCCGGTTCGGCGATCGAACGCGTGTCTTCAAAAATATCTTTCACCGCCGCGCAGATTTCGTCGATGCCAACGAGCAGGATCTCGTCCACCGTTTCACGCGCAATCCGGAACGGCTCTTCACCCGCCTGGCGCACCGCAGCGCCGTCGGCAAAAATACCGATACGTTCCAGCCGTACACGCTCACCTGCGGCCAGTGCTGCATGCATGCATGGCGCCTCATCCGGCTCGACGCCGATAATCCTGATATCGGGCCGGATGGCCTTGATATGAGCCGCAATGCCCGCGATCAGTCCGCCACCACCGACAGGCACAAAAATAATGTCCGGGCCACTGGCATGCTGTTCGAGAATCTCGACACCCACAGTGGCCTGACCGGCGATCACCAGCGGATGATCATACGGCGGGATAAACGCCTGACCACTTTCCTCGGCGAGTTTGTGGGCATGCTCCCTGGCTTCATCGTAGTTATTGCCATGCATGATGGTGTGTGCGCCCAGCCGCCGCACTGCCGCCACCTTGATCTCGGGCGTCGTTTTCGGCATCACGATGGTCGCCTGCAAACCCAGCCGCTGGGCTGACAAAGCCACGCCCTGGGCATGATTGCCGGCCGACGCCGCAATCACGCCCTTGCTGGCAACATCCGCTGACAGCGAGGCAATCAGATTATAGGCACCGCGCAATTTATAGGAAAATACCGGCTGCTGATCTTCACGCTTGAGCCAGATATTATTGTCGAGACGCTTTGATAACGCCGGCGCGGCATCCAGCGCCGTTTTGCAGGCCACCGTATAAACGCGTTCACCGGCCGCACGGATCAATTCCTTGTATTCATCAAACATCGGCATAAGATAGCATTTAACGCATACGCACCACAGTTCACAAATTCATATTGCAAGCTATACCAGGATTTCCATGGATCAAGATGCCAAAAAACGCGCTGCTGCTGAAGCAGCACTGGAATATATCGAAGGTAACAGTATTGTCGGCGTCGGCACCGGCAGCACGGTCAACTGCTTTATCGACGCGCTGGCAAAAATCAAGGGCCGGATCGACGGCGCGGTATCAAGCTCGGAAGCCAGCAGCCAGCGACTGCGGGAGCATGGCATTGCCATTGTTGAACCGAACAGCGTCTATGACATCCCGGTTTACGTGGATGGTGCTGATGAAGCCACCCGGCACAAATACCTGACCAAGGGCGGTGGCGGCGCGTTGACACGCGAGAAAATCGTCGCTGCTCTCAGCCGGAAATTTGTCTGTGTCATTGATGATTCCAAACTGGTTAACACGCTGGGCGAATTCCCGCTGCCGGTGGAAGTCATTCCGATGGCGCAAAGCTATGTCGGCCGCCAACTCGCCAAACTCGGCGGCCAACCGGAACTGCGCGATGGCTTTAAAACCGACAATGGCAATATCATTATCGACGTGCATAATCTGAAGATTACCGATCCGGTCGCACTGGAACAAAAATTGAACCAGATCGCCGGTGTGGTCTGCAATGGCCTGTTTGCCGCGCGGCCAGCCGATGTGCTGCTGGTGGCTGGCAGCAAGGGCATCCAGACACTCTAGCGCAACAAAAATGCCCGGATTGTGAATCGGTGCCGGTATTTTGGTCTGCCGGACTAGGCAAAACTGTTCAAATAGTGGCAAACTTAATCCGGTTGTTGATGTAGTGCTGCAAAATCGGGTGATATGCTATGCACTGACAGCCTGTTCAGAATGGTCGCCACAACCGTGATGGCTGGCTCGTTAACATTCGGTACGCATAACGTGGGCTATTACATAAGGAAATTCTGATTAATTCAGCGTTTTCATAAAATAATATTCGTAAAGTAAAGGGGGCAGTTATGCCTGATTGGTTATTTTATCTGCTGTACGGGGGCGCGTTTGTCATACTTATTCTGCATTTTATTGGCTGGCTGGAACGCCATGACATGCCCTGGCTGATGTATGTCGCCGTTGTCTGCGTGTTTACTGCCGTTGCAGGTGAAGCCATCCTGGCGTAACGAACTGTGATTGGCCTGTTGCAACGGGTCAATTCTGCCAGCGTGAGCGTCGCAGACACCGAACTGGCACGAATTGGTCCGGGTTTGCTGGTGCTGATAGCCGTGGAACACGGTGACATGGAACAGCAGGCGGATCGGCTGCTGGAGCGGCTCGGCAACTACCGCGTCTTCCCGGATACCAACGGCAAAATGAATCTGAGCCTGTGTGATACCGGTGGTGAATTGTTGCTGGTACCGCAATTCACCCTTGTTGCTGATACCCGCAAGGGCAACCGTCCGGGTTTTTCCAATACCCCGGCACCTGCTGCCAGCGAAAAATTATTCAATTACCTCTGCGAGCAGGCCCGGCAAACCGGGTTGAGCTCTGGCTGCGGTAAATTTGGTGCCGACATGCAGGTCACGCTAACCAATGACGGACCCGTCACATTCTGGCTGCAGGTGCCGCCTGCCGGTTCGTAAAAAGCTTCAGCTGCCGGACAGCAACAAGCGCATGGCCACCATGTCCGAGTACGCAAAACCGTGACGCTGGTAAAAGCACTGCGCCGGGGCATTGGCGCCATCCGTCAGCAGGGTAATTCGACGGCAACCGGCGGACTTTGCCGCTTTGATGGCAGCTTGCAGTAATTGTGAACCGGCGCCGCCGCCACGACTGGACGGATGTACGACCATATCTTCAAGAATCGCGACCCGGCTACCCAGCGCAGTACTGATGGTAAACAACAGATTCACCATGCCGATAATCGAAGCATCATCACGTAAAACTAGTATCTGGCCGTAGTCAGGATTCTCGATAATTTTACGCAAGCCTGCCGATTGCACAGCCGGATCCGGCTGAAACTCGGCTTCCTGCGTAAACAGGAATTCGAGCAGTTTATTCAGCTGCGGGATGTCGGCCAGGGTGGCAACAGTAATGTTCATTAGTCACTCACAAGCCAGTCACGCGGTTGCAAATAAACATCATACAATTCGGCCTCGGCGGTGCCCGGTTGCGGCTGCCAGTCATAATCCCAGCGCACCAGTGGTGGCAATGACATCAATATGGATTCAGTACGGCCGCCGGACTGCAGGCCAAACAATGTACCGCGATCATAGACCAGGTTGAATTCCACGTAGCGGCCACGCCGATAGAGCTGAAAATTGCGTTCGCGATCAGCGTAAGCCTGATCCTTGCGCCGCTCGACAATCGGTACATACGCAGGCAAGAAATGATCGCCGACGCTTTGCATGAACGCAAAACAACGCGCAAAACCCCATTCATTCAAGTCATCAAAAAACAGCCCGCCAATACCGCGAGGTTCCTGCCGATGTTTGAGATAAAAATAGTCATCACACCATTTTTTATACTGCGGATAGACATCAGCACCGAATTCCTTGCAGGCGGCATGCGCCGTCTTGTGCCAGTGGCAGGCGTCCTCAACAAAGCCGTAGTACGGCGTCAGATCAAAACCGCCGCCAAACCACCACACTGGTGGCAATTCGGCATGGCTGGCAACAAAAAACCGCACATTCATATGCGTGGTCGGCACATACGGATTAAGCGGATGCAATACCAGCGACACACCCATGGCCTCAAACTGACGCTCGGCCAGTTCCGACCGCGTAGCAGTCGCCGAGGCTGGCAGGCGTTCACCCGTCACATGCGAGAAGTTCACGCCGGCCTTCTCAAACACGGCACCGTCAGCCAGCACCTGACTCAGGCCGCCGCCGCCTTCAGGCCGCTGCCATTCGTCGCGGCGCACTTGCACCACCGGATCCAGCCCGGCAAGCACATCGACAATCTGCGCTTGCAGACCAAGCAGATAGTTCTTAACAGCAGGGGTATCAATGGCATCCATGGTCATTCAATCATTGTAAACCGGGGTTGATGGTCGTGGCCTGTGCAGGGGTTGATGGTCGTGGCCTGTGCAAAAGGGTATCCTATGCGCTTTCGGTCGTCATTATCGCGGCTGCCGTCCCGGAAGCATAATCGGGATTCACCGCTTGGGACGATCACAGGACAATAACCGCCATGCGAATGACCGCAGGACAGTTTCATGAGTAACCGGCAAGTCACTATTGAACGCAACACCAAGGAAACACAGATCAAGGTCAGTATTGATCTGGATGGCCGCGGCGAGGCCAAACTCGACCTCGGCGTACCGTTTCTGGAGCACATGCTCGACCAGATTGCCCGCCATGGCATGATCGACATTGATATCAAGGCCAGCGGCGATCTGGAAATCGACGCGCATCACACCGTCGAAGACGCCGGCATCACACTCGGTCAGGCACTGGCAAAAGCGCTCGGCGACAAACGCGGTATTCGCCGTTATGGCCATGCCTACGTACCGCTGGATGAAGCCTTGTCGCGGGTCGTGGTGGATTGCTCGGGCCGGCCGGGTATTGAATACCACGCCGAGTATCCGCGTGCGCGCATCGGTGATTTTGATGTGGACCTGATTTTTGAATTCTTTCAGGGTCTGGTCAATCACGCCCAGCTGACCCTGCACATCGACAATATTCGCGGCAGAAATGCACACCACATCGCCGAGACGATCTTCAAGGCCTTCGGCCGTGCGTTGCGCATGGCGGTGGAGCCGGACCCGCGCATGGCAGGTGAGTTGCCGTCGACTAAAGGGGCGCTATAACGCGCATTCTGGTCGCTTGCAACAACACCACACCCGGGTATTGAACTGCAGATGATCTTCCGCCCTGCAGGGCGTGTTACTTTTCTTTGCGTGCCCAAAGAAAAGTAACCAAAAGAAATGGCACCCGATGACGCCGGCCTGACGGCTACTCTGCGCGCTTCCCGCGCTCGGGGCGCGCCAACGCAACATCCATGTTGCGACGGCGCTGGCTCGTCTTCCTGACTTCGCCCGCTGCGCGGCCCGGTTCTCGCTTGGTCCAGTGCTTGACGGCGTCGACGGGGGCAACAACAGCTTTACTGACTAACGATTGATACCGAACATTAACAAGACCGTCTTATGTTTTTTTCAACAAACCGTTATCAATAACTTTATATCATGCCCACCGTCGCCATACTTGATTACGGCACCAGCAATCTGCGCTCGGTAGCAAAAGCCGTCGAGCACGTTGCCGGCAAACAGCAACGCGTTATTGTGACTGCTGACGCTGACAAACTTCGTAGCGCTGATCGATTGATCTTCCCCGGTCAGGGAGCGATCGGCCAGTGCATGACCAGCTTGCAGGACAGCGGGCTGGATGAAATCGTGCGTGAATCGATCAACAACAAACCGTTTCTCGGCATCTGCCTCGGCTTGCAAACCCTGTTGGATGAAAGTGCCGAGGATGGCGGCCGCAAGGGCCTTGGCATTATTCCCGGCAAGGTAAAGCGGTTTCAGCCGCCGCCAGACGGCGGTTATAAAATTCCACACATGGGCTGGAATCAGGTCTGGCAACAACAGGCTCACCCGTTATGGCAGGGCATTGATGACGGCGCCCGGTTTTATTTCGTGCACAGTTATTATGTCGCACCGGATGATAATAACGTGATTGCCGGCAGTTGCGATTACATTGTTGATTTCACGGCCGCGATAGCTCGTGATAATTTATTTGCGACCCAGTTTCACCCGGAGAAAAGCCAGAAGGACGGCTTGAAATTACTGGAAAATTTTCTGAACTGGAAAGCAGATTGACTATCCAGTATTCGCCAATGGAGCAGCCATGAATAGCGAAGAAAAGAGAATTGCTATTTTTATTGATGCTGATAATGCACCTGCCGATAAATTCGAATTCATTCTTTCTGAACTGGCAAAGCATGGCGTAGTAAATATCAGAAAAGCCTATGGGAACTGGAAAAGTACAAGACTAAAAAAATGGGAATCAATCCTTTTTGACTATTCCATTCAACCCATACAGCAATTTGATCTTAGCAAAGGGAAAAACGCCACAGATATAGCACTTGTTATAGATGCTATAGATACACTCTATACGAAAAACATGGATGTCTTTTGTATAGTTTCATCGGACGGCGACTTCACGCCTTTGGTTACAAGAATATTATCAGAAGGGAAAATGGTACTTGGCTTCGGCGAGAGAAAAACCCCGGCTGCATTTGTGAATGCATGTTCGACCTTTCTCTATCTTGGCGAAACTGATAATTCACAACCGGAAAAAGATGATGAAACACAGGTAAAATTCAGTGCAAAGGAACTTAAATCTGACACAAAGCTGATAAATTTAATCCGGAACGCCATAAAGGCCGGTGAGGATGACAATGGATGGGCTAATCTGTCCAGTGTTGGAAACCACATCAAGAATCAGGCTTCTTTCGATCCAAGAAACTATGGCTATGACAAGCTCGGTGAACTAATAAGTAGAATCGATCTTTTTGAAACTGCTAAAGGCGAAAAAGGCGGGATTGTTGTGCGCGATAAACGGCGCACAAAGTAGACAACCCAAAAATTAAATACGTTTGATAGCCCGGTAACCAATATCCGGGCGATAGAACATCCCGCTCCAGTTGATTTTCTGCACCGCCTTGTAGGCATTTTGCTGCGCTCCGGCAATATCATTGCCCAGTGCCGTTACGCATAAAACGCGGCCACCGGCAGTGACCACTTCGCCATCGCATAACTTCGTGCCCGCCTGAAACACTTTGACATGGTCCGGCTGCGGCGCGTCCAGACCGGTAATCACGTCATTGTTTCTGACCTCACCGGGGTAGCCTTCTGCCGCCAGCACGACGCCCAGCGCAACTCGCGGCTCCCAATCCAGTTCGTAACCATCAAGTTGTTGATCGATTGCCCGGCTGCACAGTGCCACCAGATCGGATTGCAACCGCAGTAATATCGGCTGCGTTTCCGGATCACCAAAACGGCAATTGAACTCGAGCACTTTCGGCATGCCATCAGCCGTGATCATCACACCGGCATAAAGAAAGCCGAGATAATCAATACCCTCGCTGGCTAGGCCGGCCAGTGTCGGCTGAATGATTTCTGCAACAATGCGGGCATGCATCTCAGTCGTAACCACCGGTGCCGGTGAATACGCACCCATGCCGCCGGTATTCGGGCCCTGGTCGCCGGCATCGCGGGCCTTGTGATCCTGAGAGCTGGCCAGCGCGACAAACTGCTGGCCGCTGGCAACCACAATAAAACTCGCTTCTTCACCGGCAAGAAACTCTTCAATCACGACCCGATGACCGGCATCGCCAAACTTGTTACCTGCCAGCATGTCTCTCACCGCCAGCTCGGCTTCAGCGATGTTCTGCGCAATGATCACGCCCTTGCCGGCAGCCAGACCATCAGCCTTTATCACGACCGGCAACGCATGATCCTGCAGATAGGCTAATGCGGCATCCAGATCAGTAAAATTCTCATAGCGGGCAGTGGGGATGTTGTAGCGCTGGAGAAAATTCTTGGCGAAGGCTTTCGAGCCCTCCAGTTGCGCGGCAGCTTTCGAGGGCCCGAAACAACGCAAACCGGCTTGCTGGAATGCATCGGCAATGCCGGCAACCAGTGGCGCTTCCGGCCCGACGATGGTCAGGTCAATCTGCTCGCGCCGGGCAAAATCCAGCAACGCCGGAATATCGGTCGCCTTGATCGCCACGTTTTCCACACCGGACTCCGTCGCGGTACCGGCGTTCCCCGGCGCAACATAGACCTTGTCCACCTGCGGCGATTGCGCCACCTTCCAGGCCAGCGCATGCTCGCGCCCGCCATTACCCACAATCAAAACGTTCATGCCCTCACCCTGGCCCTCTCCCTGGCCCTCTCCCAAAGGGAGAGGGTACTCTGTGGTTCAATAAAGCTATAGTGGCAACAGTAGATTCTGCGGCCGAGTAATTTTGTTCGTGAAAATGCGCATGAACGGCTTTTATACTTTTTGCTTTTTACTTTTGACTGGCATTAATCTGCCAAGGCAGATTAATGCCTAAAATGGCGCATACCAGTAAACACCATCGCAATATCATGCTCGTTTGCCGCAGCAATGACTTCATCATCACGCATGGAGCCGCCGGGCTGGATGACGGCAGTAATACCGGCTTCGGCGGCGGCATCAATACCATCACGAAACGGAAAGAATGCATCGGACGCCATGACCGCGCCCTTGACTTCAAGGCCTTCATCATGCGCCTTGATGCCGGCGATACGGGCACTGTAGACACGGCTCATCTGGCCGGCACCGACGCCGATCGTGCGTTGATCATGCGCATAGACAATCGCATTGGATTTAACATACTTGGCCACGCGCCAGGCAAAGAACAGATCGCGGATTTCGGCATCAGTCGGCCCGCGTTCACTGACAATGGTTAAATCATTCACATCAATCGTGCCCTGATCAGCATCCTGCAATAACACGCCGCCGACTACGCGTTTCATATCAAGCTGCGGCGGGAATTCTGCCGGCGGTTCACCCACGGCCAGTACGCGAATGCCGGGCTTGTCCGACAGGATCTTCAAAGCATCGGCATGCACACTCGGTGCCGCGATCACTTCGACGAATTGATTATCCAGAATGGCTTCAGCGGTAGCCGGTTCCAGCTCGCGGTTCAGCGCGATAATCCCGCCGAATGCCGAAGTCGGGTCGGTCATGTAGGCCAGCTTGTAAGCGGTATCCTGATCTTCGGCGACGGCCACACCGCAGGGATTGGCATGCTTGACGATGACGCAGGCAGTCTCGGCAAATCCGAAAACACACTGCAATGCGGCATCGGTATCAGCAATATTGTTATACGACAGCGCCTTGCCCTGCAGTTGGGTGGCATTGGCGATACTGCCACTGACCGGTTCGGGTTCACGATAAAACGCGGCGCGCTGATGCGGGTTTTCGCCGTAACGCAGATCCTGCAGCTTGTGAAACTGGGGCGTATACGTCAGTGAAAACGGCTCGCGCGTGCTGCCGTCAAAACTGATGCTGCCAAGATAGCTGCTGACGGCCGCATCATAATTTGCGGTATGCGCAAACGCCTTGCGCGCCAGATGGTAACGGGTTGAAGCCTTGAGCTCGCCATTGTTGTGCTGCATTTCATCCAGCACACGGGCATAGTCCATGCTATCGACCAACACCGCCACCGCAGCATGATTCTTGGCCGCCGCACGCAACATGGCCGGGCCGCCGATATCAATATTCTCAATGGCTTCGGCCAGTGTGCAATCCGCCCTGGCCACAGTCTGCGCAAATGGATACAGATTCACGACCAGCAGATCTATCGGTTCGATACCATGTTCGGCCATCACGGCATCGTCCTCGCCACGGCGGCCGAGCAAACCACCATGGATTTTTGGATGCAGGGTTTTGACGCGACCGGCCATAATTTCCGGAAAGCCGGTATGTGCGGAAACTTCGGTTACATTCAGACCGGCATCGCGTAACAATTTCGCGGTGCCACCGGTCGACAAAAACTCAACTTTCAATCTGGCAAGCGCCTGACAAAACTCCACCACACCGGTTTTATCTGAAACACTGACCAATGCGCGGCGTATGGCAACCATGACTATTCTCTCCGAAGGTCAAAAATAACCGGCTTGATCAGTCTGCAGATCAATCCAGGCCGTATTTTTTCAGGCGGGTACGCAGTGTTCCGCGATTCATGCCAAGCACTTGTGCAGCCTTGGTAATGTTACCGCGGGTACTATCCATGACGACTTCAAATAACGGTTTTTCCACCTGCGCCATCACGAGTTCATACAAGTCATTGACTTCATGACCGTCCATATCGGCAAAGTAGGCTTCCATCGCCTTGCGTACGGATTCACTCAGGCAGGTTTTTTCATCGACAGCGCGTTCCGCGCTGATTAATTTTTTATGTGCCTGATGCAAACTCATGCCGCCAGTCTCCCTGCAACAGATTCATGACCAACCGGTAGCTGTGTGCACAATCGCCCGTTGAAGCAATCCTCGACCCAGGCCAGCTGCTGATCCGCATGTTCGGCCTGGTTGGCGCGTTGCCGCAGTTGCCGGGCGGCCGCATCATCGGCATGCCGGCAGTACCAGGCAATGTGCTTACGGGCGATGCGCACACCCTGGTATTCGCCATAAAACGCGTAAAGATTTTCCAGATGTCCGCGCAAGGTCGCGAGCACTTCAGCGGCAGCAGGTGGCGGCAATAACTTGCCGGTGATCAGAAAATGCTGTATATCACGAAAAATCCACGGATTGCCCTGGGCGCCACGACCGATCATCAGACCATCGGCACCGGTTTGCGCAAGAATTTGCCGCGCCTGTTGGGGTGTGCGGATATCACCGTTGGCAACCACCGGAATCTGTACTGCCTGCTTCACATGGCGCGCGGTATCGTGTTCAGCGTCACCCCGGAACGCACAGGCGCGGGTACGGCCATGCACAGTCAGCATCCTGATACCGGCATGCTCGGCAATACGGGCAATGGCAATCGCATTTTTGTTCTGTGGTTGCCAACCGGTACGGATTTTCAGGGTCACCGGCACATCCACCGCAGCGACGACAGTAGTGAGAATCCTTGCCACCAGCGCTTCATCCTGTAACAGCGCGGAACCGGCGTAAACATTGCAAACCTTTTTCGCCGGACAGCCCATGTTGATATCTATGATCTCGGCACCCTGATCCGCGTTGTAGCGGGCCGCATCGGCGAGCATGTGCGGATCGGCACCGGCAATCTGCACGGCACGCGGACCCGGTTCGCCCTGATGATCCAGCCGCAGCCGGCTTTTGCGCGTCATGCGCAGGTCCGGGTTGGCACTGACCATTTCCGATACCGCCAACCCCGCGCCAAGTTGTCGGCATAATTGCCGAAACGGCCGATCGGTTACGCCGGCCATTGGCGCCAGTATCAGGTTGTTACTTAAAGTGAGCGAACCAATTTGCATCCGAATTCCAAGACTGCCTTTCACTAACACGAGGTTGGTAAGTACCAGCACTTCCACGGTTACGTCAGTTGCATATACAACAGACAGGCGCCACCACAGAACCGGGCATACTGTTTAAGAAAGCTCTGAATAATTCATCCATGAATACTACATCCTTGGCTTCATAAGCGGCACATCCATGTGCCATTCCTCAGAGCACGAAAATCGAAAATTGTGATTTTCGATTTTCCATCCTTAGGTTCGTAACCGCTACATCCATGTAGCACTTCTCTCCATTTTTCCATCATCTAAGTGATTGAAAAATGGCAGTACATCAGTGTACTGCAGGAATCTCTAAATAAATCAGAGATCCCTTATTATTTGCTGACGTGACTGTGGACGCTGTTTTTATTCAGGCAAGCTCTGACAAATACAGAGTTTGCTTAACACATGCTCATCCTGCATGTTCCGCATCGCGTTCTACGTCAGGAAAGATTCAAAATCATACATATATTCAGGACACGATGAAAGCTGCATGCAAGCAACAGTGATCCAAATCAAGTTTCGGCAGCGAAAATTGAAAATACGACCGTTACCACTGGCCACGCCAGGGCAAATAAAACTGATGGTTCTAAGGAACCTCTGATTTATTACATCCTTAGCTACGTAAACGGTGCAGCCATGCACCACTGCCCAGAGTTTCCCTAAAGAAAACCGAATTCAAAACTCACGGCCCCGCTGGTCGGGCCACTGACTTCCAGCACCACATGTAGTGGCTCATCAGGGGCCATACCATGACCTGTCGGCAAACTTGCGTCCAGGTAATCTGCCGGTTTGAACGCACGGTACGCAATCACGCGCCCGTCTGTGTCATACAGGGCCAGTTGCAGTTGCGGGTAGGGTTGTCGTTGTGCTGCCCGGTTAGCAAATGTCGCATTGACCAGCAGCGCATCCTCATAGGCAGGATGCATGCGCACATCACGATTAATCAGTTCAAAGTCGAGCATGTGCCGCAAGCGGTAAACTTCACATTCAAGTCGCTCACACAATTGCTCGGCTAACGGTAACAACTGCGGAAACCGGGTGTAGAGCCGATCCCGTTGAAACCATGCGGTTTGCACAAGCACCAGCAGCAGCAATACAACAGCCAGTAACCACCAGAGCCAGCGCCGCCGTGGCCGGGCCGGTTCATCCCAGTCCGGCAAATCATGCAGTGCTGGTGCCGGCTCACCGGCCCGGGCAGCCCCTGTGCCAGGGACAAGTTTATCCTCCGGCATTGGAGCTGCCACCGCCGGCAACCCGGCCGGCGTATCAGCCAGGCTCTGCAGTGCATTAAAGGCCTGTCCACACTGACCGCACCGCACCCGCCCCTGGGCTCGCGCAAGCTGCGCAGCACGTAGTCTGAAGGCAGTCTGACAACCAGGGCAGCGGGTAAACATCAGCTATCAGCCCGCCGCTGGCCGACTAACAATGCCCAGTCATCTTCAAATTCGGCCGGTGCAAATGTGAACCATGCGGAATAGCTGTCACGACAAGCCTCGACCTGACTGCGCAAAATCCCTGACAGAACAATCCTGCCATCGGTTGTTACCAGCCGCACCAGTTGCGGCGCCAGTGCCTGCAAGGGCCGCAACAGAATATTGGCAAGCAATAGTGGCGCCGGTGGCATGCTCGCCGCCACCAGGGGTTCGATACATTCAACCCTGCTGGCAACGGCATTGGCGGCAGCATTATCAGTCGTCGCCGCCAGCGCCAGTGGATCAATATCGGTTGCCAGCACCTTTTTCACTCCCAGTTGCGCAGCGCTAATCGCAAGCGCACCGGAGCCACAGCCGTAGTCAATGGCTGTCGCCGGCAACCCGTCCGCCGCGTTTTTGATCAGCCAGCGCAAACACAATCGGGTCGTCGGATGCTGACCGGTACCAAATGCCTGGCCCGGATCGATCTTCAAATAAAGCCTTGCCGCTTCCGGTGGCGCACACCAGCCCGGTCCCATCCAGACATTGTCGCCCAACGCGACCGGCGACCAGGCATCACGACTGACCGCCAGCCAGTCCTGCTCCGGTATTCCGGTCAGTGCGCATTCACATTCTCCGAGGCCATGCAGAACACTGATTAAACCTGTCAGGATTTGCCCGGCGGGAAACAAGGCGCGTAAATCTGTGCGGCCGGAGTCAGCTGCCGGCACATCCATCACGGTCGGTTCTGCCAGTTCCAGCAGCTCCGCAATCCGTGCCGCCAGCGCCGGCTCACATTGCACCGTCAGTTGTTGCCAACTGCCGCCAGTGTCTTCGTTCATGGCAGCTGCGCTACTCACTTCAGGCCAAATTTGTTTTCGAGATAATGGATATCGGTACCACCTTGCATGAAAGCGGCATCGTTAATGAGTTTCTGGTGTAGTGGAATATTCGTCTTGATACCTTCAATCACGATCTCGGCGAGCGCCTGACGCAACCGTGCCAACGCGGCTGGCCGGTTTTCCGCGCAGGCGATCAACTTGCCGATCATCGAATCATAATACGGTGGCACGGTATAACCTTGATACACATGTGTATCAACGCGGATGCCGGGACCACCCGGCGCATGGTAATGATGAATCGTACCGGGCGACGGCATGAAAGTCTCGGCGTCCTCAGCATTCAGCCGGCATTCCACCGCATGACCGCGCATGACAATATCGGTCTGCTTGTAGGTCAGCTTGTCACCGGCAGCGATGCGCAACTGTTCTTTCACGATATCGACGCCGGTTACCATCTCGGTTACGGGGTGCTCAACCTGTACGCGGGTGTTCATTTCAATGAAATAGAACTCATTGTCCTGGTAGAGAAATTCAAACGTGCCGGCGCCGCGATAACCGATCTGCTGACACGCCTCGACACAGCGATCACCGATTTTCTTGCGTTGCTTGTCGGTAAGGCCCGGCGCCGGACATTCCTCGATGACTTTCTGATGGCGGCGCTGCATGGAGCAGTCACGCTCGCCGAGATGAATCACGTTGCCATGGCTATCGGCCAGCACCTGGATTTCAATATGACGCGGGTGCTCAAGAAACTTTTCCATGTACACGGCGCTGTTACCAAACGCCTGGCCGGCTTCCGATTTGGTTAATGAGATCGCATTCAGCAAACTCGCTTCGGTATGCACTACGCGCATACCGCGACCACCACCACCACCGGCCGCCTTCACCATCACCGGATAACCAATCTCGCGGGCAATGCGGATGTTTTCATCACTGTTGTCGTCCAGTGGTCCACCCGAGCCCGGCACGCAAGGCACCCCGGCCGCCTTCATCGCATTGATAGCCGATACCTTATCACCCATCAGGCGTATGGTTTCGGCACGCGGGCCGATAAATACAAAACCGCTTTGCTCAACACGTTCGGCGAAATCAGCATTCTCGGAGAGAAAACCGTAACCGGGATGAATGGCGACGGCATCGGTCACTTCAGCCGCGCTGATCACCGCCGGGATATTCAGATAGCTTTCCGAGGATGCTGCCGGGCCGATACAAACGGATTCATCAGCGAGCAATACATGTTTTTGTTCGCGATCAGCTTCGGAATACACGGCAACGGTTTTAATTCCAAGCTCACGGCAACAACGCAGGATGCGCAACGCAATTTCGCCGCGATTGGCAATAACGACTTTATCTAGCATAACGATATTCGGGCATTAGTTTGATTCGGGCCAGCGCTCTGGCTGCCCGCAATTATCCATGCGGACATTAATGTCCGCAGAAGTTATGACGATCATTTACTTCGCAATCCGGACCGGAATAGTTTAGTCAGCGGGCTCAATGACAAACAGCGGCTGACCGTATTCCACCGGCTCACCACTGGCTACCAGTGCCTTGACCAGTCGGCCACCGACATCAGCCTCGATCTGATTCATGATTTTCATTGCTTCGATAATGCAAATCACATCACCGACATTGACCGGTTTACCCGGTTCCACGAATGGCGGACTGCCCGATTCCGGACTGCTGTAAAAAGTGCCCACCATTGGTGACTTGACTATATGGCCGGTTTCTTCGGCAACAGCCGGTTCATTGCTGGAAGTCGAGGCCGGAGCAGGTTGCGATTGTTGCGGCGGCTGATAATAGGTCTGCACCGGCTGACCGGCACTCTGGCGGGCAATGCGTACACTTTCCTCGCCCTCGTGAATCTCGATTTCCGCGATACCGGATTCTTCCAGTAACTCAATCAGTTTTTTGACTTTACGTATGTCCATTGCGTTTACCCAGAAGTCTAGAATTCAGTTTTTATTACGATAGCCCCCGCCCTGATCAGGAGCTGTTTTATTATTTATGGAAGCTCTGAATAATTCCCTCCTGGAATTCTCAGAGCACGAAATACGAAAATGTGATTTTAGTATTTCTTCATTTTTCAATCACTTATGTGATTGAAAAATGGCGGCACATCCCTGTGCCGCAGGAACCTCTGAATTAATCAGAGGTTCCTTGTAAACAGAAAACCAGATAACTACTGGTGCCTGACCGGTTTGGCCTGGCTTTGTTATCCGGCTACTGCTTCAGCCGGGCGCTGGCCGCCTGCAACGCCAGCTCATAGCCATGCGCACCCAGCCCGCTGATAACAGCCACGGCAATATCGGACAAATAGGAATGCCGGCGAAATTCCTCACGTGCGAACACGTTTGATAAATGCACTTCTATGAACGGTATACCCACAGCCAGCAGGGCGTCACGCAACGCAATACTGGTGTGCGTGAACGCGCCCGGGTTGAACAGTATGAAGTCGACGTTTTCGCGTTTGCCCGCCTGAATATGATCAATCAGCTCATGCTCGGCATTGCTCTGGAAACAATCGAGATCATGACCGTTGTCCAGCGCCACATTTCGCAGGCGTTTATTGATATCGTCGAGACTGTCGGCACCATAGATTTCCGGTTCACGCGTACCGAGCAGGTTCAGATTGGGGCCGTGCAAGACCAGAATGCGTGCCATAAGGATTCTCGTTCAGAATTTATTGTTATAGGAAGCTCTGAATAATTCATCCATGAATTCTCAGAGCACGAAAATCGAAAATTGTGATTTTTGATTTTCTTCATTTTTCAATCACACTATGTGATTGAAAAATGCCAGTACATCCGTGTACTGCAGGAACCTCTGAATAAATCAGAGGCTCCTGTATTTTACAAGAAAACCTATGCGGTCATATGCCCGCATGAAATCGTATGTTAGCAGAAAATGCAGACGTATTCGACGCAGTTTACGTCTGATCTGTAGGCAGGATGGTGTCCTAGTCAAGCGGCGGCACTGCGGCCGCTGCCAGCATGACGGTCAATATTTCCTCCACCTCCGCCTGGTGAATACGACCGTAATGCGCGTAAACCACCTCGCCACCGGGTTCGACAAACACCGTGTAGGGCAACGCTCCGGCCTTGTTGCCGTAGTCCCGAGCCGCATCAATTGCCGCTTGCTGCCCGACCAGTAGCGGATAATTAATACCGAAGTCCTCGGCAAATACGGTGACATTGTCCTTGCTGTCAATCGCCACGCCGATGAATGTAACGCCGGCATCGCGGTAGGCATCCTGCAACTCGATAAATTCCGGCACTTCCACCTTGCACGGCTCGCACCAGGTGGCCCAGAAGTTGACCGCCAGAATCTGGCCGTCCCATTCCTTGATATGGCGGAGCTTGCCGTCGGTATCCGGCAATTCAAACGCCGGCCGCGGCTGGCCGACAACAGCTTTTACACTGTCTTCCGCCGCGTCTGTTGCTGTTGGCAACGGCTGTGGTGCATTGGTCTGCTGCAGTTGCAAACGGTAACCCGCCATACCGGCGATTCCGACAACGATCAGACCTGCCAATAACAAACTCCATTGCTTCATATACTTGGTACCCGGTAAATGTGCCGGACAAAGTCCTCGGCCTCAATAAATCCTACCAGCCGCAGCGGCCGCACTTCGCCGGCTTCGGTATTGAAAAACAGCATCGCGGGCGGCCCGAACAACTCATATTTCTTTAATATTTCCCGGTTCGCCGGGCTGTTGGCCGTAACATCCACCTTGATAAGACTGAAACCATTCAGTGCCCGTACGACATCCGCATCGCGAAACGTGTATTGCTCCAGTTCCTCGCAAACAATGCACCAGGCGGCAGTGAAATAGAGCATGGCCGGCCGGCCTTCGAGCCCGGCCTGCAAAATCGCCGCGCGCGCCGCATCTGCATCTGCAGCCATCTCAAACTGAAGTTGCTCACTACGCCCTGATTCTGCGCCGGTCGCTGCGTCCGGACCGCCCGTTGTAACGCTGACCGGCTGCAACCAGTCGCTGTCCTGCAATGGCCGCAGTGGATCCTTGCCGCCACCAACAGCCGCGACAATTAACACCACACCATAAACCAGCATGGCGAGTCCGAAGCCTTTCCATAACCGCCGCCAACGGGCATCTGCGGCCAGCGTATCGAGTGCGCCCATATAAACCGCACTGACAATCAGCAGCAGCGCCCACAGCATCAGTGTTACCGGACCGGCAAACAGCCGCTCCAGAAACCAGATCGCAACACCGAGCATAATCACGCCGAATACCTGTTTCACGGTGTTCATCCAGATACCTGCCTGCGGCAATAACTGGCCACCAGCAGCGCCCAGTAACAGCAACGGCATACCAAGTCCGAGACCCAGCGCAAACAGTGCCAGACCGCCAAGCAAGGCATCGCCGGTCTGGCTGATATACAGCAACGCACCGGCCAGTGGCGGCGCTACACACGGCCCCACAATAATGGCGGACAGCACACCCATAATGGCCGCCCCGAGCAAACTGCCACGGCGTTCACTGCCAATAGCCTGCAGCCGCGTCTGCCAACTGGCCGGCAATTGCAACTGGTAAAAACCGAACATCGACAGCGCCAGCAACACAAACACCGCACTGAATGCCGACAACGCCCAGACATTTTGCGACGCGGCCTGCAGGTTAAAATTGAACGAGCCGGCGATCATGCCAAGCACGGCATAGGTCAACGCCATGGCGACGACATAGGCGACTGACAGCAAAAAACCACTCCAGGCAGTGACGCGGCGGACACTGTTCTGGCCAACGATGATGCCGGACAGGATCGGAATCATCGGGAAAATACAGGGCGTCAGTGACAACAACAGACCAAATCCGAAGAACGCCGCAATATTCAGCAAGAATCCGCTGTCACGCAGCCGCGCCGTAATCGAATCCTGTGCCGACAAACCGCTGATATCGGCGCTGTCTGTCGGCACAGTGCCTGAGTCAGCACTGGCGCCGGTCGCCTGCGGTATTGGGCTGAGGAATAATTCCAGCGTCGTGGATTCCGGCGGGTAGCAAATCGTATCCTGCTTGCAGCCCTGCCAGCTGACGACCAGATCAACGATGCCAATATCGGCACCGGCTCGGCTGAGCGGCACAATGACTTCTACGTTTCCACGCAGAACTTCGACATCGCCGAATTCCGCATCACTTTCAATCTCACCGCGCGGAATATCCAGTTCGCCGATGGCGACCGCCGGGTTTTCGCTGCTGACCTTGAATTTGTCGCGGTAGAGATAATAGCCGTCCACCACCTCCCAACTGAGCACAATGCGCGCCGGATTAGTGGTATCAGCGTTGAAGACGAACGCCTGTTCCGGCGGCAGTATGTCGTTTTCCGCTGTGCCGACAAACAGGTCGCCGAGCCGCTCCGCCAGACCACCGGCAACTGCGGCCGGGGCCAGACTGCCAAGCAACAGCCCAAGAAGAATTAATCGTGCCAGATGTTGTACTACGCGCCGGTCATTTTGCATGCGTCGTTGACACCATCTGGCTGAGCCAGTCGAGATATTCAGAGGAACCACCGATTATCGGCAAACTCACGATCTCCGGGACTTCATAGGGATGGTGCATCTTGATGGTTTTTTCGACCGCCGCATATTTGCTGGCCAGCGTCTTGATCAACAGCAAATGCTCTTCTTCATGATCAACCTGGTTTTTCCAGCGAAATACCGAATAGACTTTCGGCAATACCTGTACACAGGCCGCCGCACCGGATTCAACCAGCTCATTGGCAATTTTCTTGGCAGTAATGTTACCGTTACTGGAAGTGATAACCAGAATATGGCTACTGGCAGTGGGTTCCGTCATAAAATCTCGTGGCTGCTGTCATTGTTCCTGCCGTCGGCGGGAACATTAATAGGTCGTCCAGGCAAGCTTTCCACACTTGCCAGTACACATAGGGTGCTACTACCGGTCCATTTACAGGATCACTGAAACCGTCATAATTTACAGTAGTATCTGAACGCGCCATTTTAGCCAACACTTGCAGGCTTTGGATACGCAGAAACGTTAAATCAGTCCACTATTTATCCTGGTATAAACTATTAGATGCCTTCCAACGGCAGAATTCCTTTCCAGCGAGGCCTTTACAGTCGTGACTAAAACCCTGGTGGTTTTGTTTATATTTGTTTTCGTACCCATGCTTGAGATCGGCCTGTTCATCCAGCTCGGTGGCTGGCTCGGCCTGTTCCCGACGCTGGGGCTGATACTGCTCACGGCCGTGATCGGCGTGGCACTGCTGAAGCTCCAGGGGCTGCTGACACTGGCCCGGGTGCGCGAAAAACTCGATCGCGGCGAGATCCCGGCCCTCGATCTGGCGGAAGGCGTTATTTTACTGGTCGCGGCGGTATTACTGCTGACACCGGGATTTTTTACCGATGCACTCGGGTTTCTTTGCCTGCTGCCGGCATTCCGGCGGATTCTGGCGACCTATCTGTTGACCCAGATGGTAATGCGGCGGCGCCAGCAGGGTGAAGATATCACGATTATTGAGGGCGAAGTCGTCAGCACCCGCGAGACGCCGCCGGATCAGCTGCCGCCGGATCAACGCTAGCGCCACTGGCATTCAATGGCGCCGGCTGTGCGGATTCAGCCCGCCCCCGGCAGCCCAGAGTGGCTGACAGGCAGCCACTAGCCGGCGGTCATGAAAAATTCAAAAAAAATTGATGTGTCAGCGCTTGAAATCCCGTAACCTGCCTCCATATTATTAGCACTCAATTACGAAGAGTGCTAATAATTAAGTGCTACAACATTCAACCGTCAAGGCGCCACCCCGGCGCTGTTATCCGTGAGGGAGTTACAAAGTATGAATATTCGTCCATTACAAGACCGCGTCATTATCAAGCGTACTGAAGAAGAGCGCACCACGTCCGGCGGGATTGTGATCCCGGACAGTGCCACCGAAAAGCCCATCAAGGGCGAAGTCATCGCTGTCGGCAGCGGCAAGATCCTCGACAACGGCGAACGCCGGGCGCTGGATCTGAAAGTCGGCGACAAGGTGCTGTACGGCAAGTACTCCGGCACCGAAGTCAAGGTCGAAGGCGAGGAATACCTGGTCATGCGTGAAGAAGACATCATGGCCGTGATCGAAGGCTGATCACAAGACGCTGATAAATTGACTATCGGTTTTCGTTTTACTTAAAGAATTCAATTAGAGGAATGCAGGCATGAGTGCAAAAGAAATCAAGTTTGGTGACGACGCAAGACATAAAATTCTCAAGGGTGTAAACACTCTGGCAAACGCCGTCAAGGTCACGCTGGGTCCGAAAGGCCGCAACGTGGTACTGGAAAAGAGCTTCGGCGCACCGACCATCACCAAGGACGGCGTATCCGTGGCCAAGGAAATCGAGCTGAAAGACAAGTTCGAGAACATGGGCGCGCAGATGGTCAAGGAAGTCGCTTCCAAGACCTCCGATGTTGCCGGTGACGGCACCACGACTGCGACCGTATTGGCCCAGTCAATGTTTGCCGAAGGTATGAAAACCGTCGCCGCCGGCATGAGCCCGATGGACGTCAAGCGCGGCATCGACAAGGCTGTCAAAGTGGCTGTTGAAGAACTGCAGAAAATCTCCAAACCGTGTGAAGACACCAAGGCGATTGCCCAGGTCGGTACCATTTCCGCCAACTCCGATCATGAAATCGGCAAGCTGATCGCTGATGCGATGGACAAGGTCGGCAAGGAAGGTGTGATTACCGTTGAAGAAGGCTCCGGTCTGGAAAATGATCTGGAAGTCGTCGAGGGCATGCAGTTTGACCGCGGTTACCTGAGTCCGTACTTCATCAACAACCAGCAGTCGATGAGCGTTGAACTCGACGATCCCTACATCCTGCTGTGTGACAAGAAGATCTCCAACATCCGCGAACTGCTGCCGACGCTTGAAGCCGTCGCCAAGTCCGGCAAACCATTGCTGATTATCTCTGAAGACGTTGAAGGCGAGGCCCTGGCCACGCTGGTGGTCAACACGCTGCGCGGTATCGTCAAGGTCGCTGCCGTCAAGGCACCGGGCTTTGGTGATCGCCGCAAGGCCATGTTGCAGGATATCGCCGTGCTGACCAGTGCGAATGTGATCTCCGAAGAAGTCGGCCTGACGCTGGAGAAAGCCGGCCTGGATGATCTCGGTACCGCCAAGAAGGTGCAGATCACCAAGGACGACACCACCATTATTGATGGTGCCGGCAATGCCAAGCAGATCGAGGAACGCGTCGGTCAAATCCGCCAGCAGATTGAAGAATCCAGCTCGGATTATGACAAGGAGAAGCTGCAGGAACGCGTCGCCAAGCTGTCCGGCGGTGTCGCCGTGATCAAGGTCGGTGCATCTACCGAAATTGAAATGAAAGAAAAGAAAGCGCGCGTTGAAGATGCGCTGCACGCGACCCGTGCCGCCGTTGAAGAAGGCGTGGTACCTGGCGGCGGCGTCGCCTTGATTCGCGCGCTGGATGCGCTGGAGAAGCTCAAGGGTGACAACGATGATCAAAATGCCGGTATCGCACTGGTACGCCGCGCCATTGAAGAACCGCTGCGCCAAATCGTCAAGAATGCCGGCGGTGAGCCGTCTGTCGTCGTGAACCAGGTGCGTGAAAGCAAGGGTTCACAAGGCTACGATGCTTCCAAGGGCGAAATGGGTGACATGCTCGCACTGGGTATTATCGACCCGACCAAGGTGACCCGCACTGCACTGCAAAACGCGGCCTCCATCGCCGGCCTGATGATCACCACCGAAGCCATGATTGCCGACCTGCCGAAGGAAGACAACGACGGTGGTGCCCCGGATATGGGTGGTATGGGCGGTATGGGTGGTATGGGCGGCATGATGTAAGCAGTCCCGCTCACCCTTCAGTAAATGCTGTAACAAAAGCCCCGCAACTGCGGGGCTTTTTTGATCCGTGGATCGTGAAACGTCGTGCGTTGTAACCTGGCGCTTGATGATTGCCGCAGGATATTAATCCGGTAACATAAAGCAAAAGCACCCAGGGCGGGAGTCAATACCATTAACATTACCAACCGGATTCGTTGCTTCTGCGGGATCAGTTTTATGCTGACGCTGGCGGCCTGCGCGCTGGTGCAGGAAAAACCCGGATGGCCGGATAACATCCCGCCACGCAGTTATTATGAGCCCCATTATGAAGCTGATCGGCATAACCAGCAATACCAGTCACAACAGGATTATCTGAAATGGGTGCAACGATTTTATGCCGGCTGGGGTGGTATTGATGGCTGGCACTCGATCCGGGAACAAATACTTGCCGATGTCGATGCGGCTGATCAGGAACCCATGCGCAGGAAGCTGGATGAACTTGGCCGCCGGATATCACCTGAATGGGCCAAACGCTCGGATCAGCGCGCGATAGTCAATAAAACCGTGCAAACCTGGATTAACGCCGCCTACGAGGCCGGCGCACGCGGTGACCATCAGCGTCTGCTGGAGGAGATTTCGGCTGACGTGGATGCCTTGCTGAAAGACGCGCTGGAGCCTGCCGCCATCACTCTGAGCCGCTATTATCCGGATATCGAACCACCTGCAGCCACTAGTGATTTAAAAAATCCCGGCAAATAAGTCGGCAAGCCTTGTTTTGAATTTAAACTTCCAGGTATCTTTGCAAACTGATTCATCTATAACATGTACTGGCAAAATCAAACCTGATCCGCTTTATTTTCTGCAGATTCGAGCCGCTCTGCCAACCAGACCTTGATAATTGATTGACGCGTTACGCCTAAACGATTGGCCTCGCGATCAAGAGATTCAATCATCCATTCCGGAAAATCTACATTTACGCGTTTTTGTTTTTGTTGAACACGCCTGGCTCCGGATAGATTCAGATGTTTGGAAATATCCTTGCCTGCATCAAATTCTTTATCCAATTGTTTGGCTTTCATACCACACTATCTCTCATTTACGTGCATGACGTACTGAAATAATACGTATCTGCTTGTCTCTGTAAGTCACAATTGCAGACCAGTGTTTATGATCTATCTGACCGATTAGCAAAAACCGGGACTCGTCTTCTGTCCGCGCCGGAATCTCCAGTAATTCGGGATCATTCCAGAGCTTTTGGGCACTTACAAAATCAATACCATGCTTGACAAGGTTGACCTGGCTTTTGGCAATGTTAAAAACAAAATTCATTTGAATAAAAAATATACCTTTTTTATCCTTTTTTCAAGGCTGGCGGCTTGAATAGATACACTCTGCATTACAGCCTGACGGATTTATCGGTCAGTTGACTCAATGACTGATAATCATCAATCGCCACGAGCTGGTCCTTGTAATAGCGGCCGGCCGACCAGCAAATACGATATGCATGCGCCGTGCGCTTGCTGGTATGTATTCGATATTCATCGTCCCGGATCTCAATTGCAGCGCAATTATCCAGACCAATGGCAACACCCGGGACTTTACGCATCATGACTTTCAGAGATGGTTCACGATTTTTCTCGGCATCATAGTGCGGGCAATACAGGGCATTGACATAATCGAGGCCGCGCACCCGGATCAGGGTCTTGTCGCCGGGATTACTGTAGTTACGTGAGTCACTGTTGCCATAGCGGAACCAGCAGATTGCACCGGCACTCAAGCCGGCCAACACAGTACCCTGACGGCGGGCCTGATCCAGATACCGATCCACGCCCAGATTGCGCCACAACTTCATCATGCGCAGGGTATTGCCGCCACCGACATAAATCAGATCAGCGGCCAGTATGCGGCGACGTATCTCACGGACACCGGGCCGATCCCGATATAACAGCAACGTCTGCATACGGCAGCCCAGATAATCACCATAGTGGCGTTTGAATGCCGCACAGTAATCAGCGTCGTCCTCACTTGCTGTCGGAATAAATAGTGCCTGTGGCCGCTTTTTTGCGGTTGCAGTGACGATGGCCTGGTCGATGGTCAGCGTCTGTGGCTTCTGACCCGCCGGCACACGCATACGCCCGCCACCGATTGAAAAAATATGTGTCATGGTTCGGTAGTAATCCTGATTGGCCTGCACCAGTTGCAGCGATGCTGGCACTTAGCAGGTAATGTCATAGTAATGACCTGCCCACGCTGATGACAAGTCAGGTTATAATCACGCACTGATATCTTAATAGCTAATATGGAGCC
>JBBDSJ010000137.1:0-2642 GCA_040905025.1 Gammaproteobacteria bacterium | reverse complement strand
GCCAAACGCGCATTGCCGTTGCCGGTCAGTGTGCCATCGCATTGCAGTTTGATGCAGCCGGCCGCCGCGCAACTGGCAACCCGAATCAGCCAGCTTGCATTGAACCGGCCGCTGATTCCGGTGCTGCATAACGCTGATGTGACAACCCATGACAGTGCTGAAAGTATCGCCCGGGCACTGGCTGAGCAGCTGTCGCAGCCGGTACGCTGGGTTGAGACTGTGCAGCAATTCCGCGCCGCCGGAGTGACACAAGTGTTAGAATGCGGACCTGGCAAAGTGTTGGCCGGCCTGGTCAAACGCATCGATCGTGAACTGGATATTTTTGCGGTGCATGATCCGGATTCATTACAGGCCGCACTCGCGGCGTTGCCGCACGCATAAATAGCCATTTTTTTACAAGCAGAATAATGCAGGAATTGAACGAACAAATTGCACTGGTCACCGGTGCCAGTCGTGGCATAGGTCAGGCCATTGCACTGGAGTTGGCGCAGCAGGGTGCGACAGTACTGGGCACTGCAACCTCTACAGCAGGCGCAGAGACCATCAGCAAAACACTTGCAGAGGCCGGATTTGCCGGTCGCGGCTATGTACTGGATGTTGCTGCAGCAGATTCCATCTCGGCGCTGGGTGAACAAATGCAGACCGATGGTTTCAGTCCGTCAATACTGGTCAACAATGCCGGCATCACGCGCGACAACCTGTTGATGCGCATGCAGGACGACGAATGGGAGCAGGTTATTTCAACCAATTTATCTGCGGTCTACCGGCTCAGTAAACTTTGTATCCGCGCGATGATGAAAGCGCGGCATGGCCGGATTATCAATATTACCTCCGTCGTCGCCTTGTCCGGCAACGCCGGGCAAACCAATTATGCGGCGGCCAAGGCCGGCATGATCGGTTTCACCAAATCGCTGGCGCGTGAAGTAGGTAGTCGTGGCATTACCGTCAACGCGGTAGCACCGGGTTTTATAGAAACCGATATGACGGACGGACTGGCAGAAGAACAACGCAATGCACTGTTGGGCCAGATCGCGTTGGGCCGGCTTGGCCAGGTACAGGAAATTGCAGCTGCTGTTGCCTTTCTGGCCACACCCAAAGCCGGTTATATCACCGGCGAAACACTGAATGTCAATGGCGGCATGTACATGTCATGATCTTCTTCATGGCGCTGAATCAAGGTTAAGAAGTTACCGTAACTTACTTTTTTATGTGAATATTTTTGTTTGGATTTTATCCGGCTTGCAAGTTAAGCACTTTTCCTTAAACTAGACACGCATTTCGGTCAGCGTACCGTTCCGGGAGGATTTATTTATCATGAGCAGTATTGAAGAACGCGTAAAAAAAATTGTCGTCGAACAACTCGGCGTCAAGGAAGATGAAGTGACATCGGAAGCTTCTTTCGTCGATGATCTGGGTGCTGATTCGCTCGACACCGTAGAACTGGTCATGGCACTGGAAGAAGAATTCAAAACCGAGATCCCTGATGAAGAGGCAGAGAAGATTACTACCGTCCAGCAGGCGGTTGACTTCATTAATGCCAATCTTGACTGATTGCGCTAGCCAGCTGGCATTCCATTTATAAAACAACAAGGCCGCGTTGATTGTGCATGCGCGGCCTTTCTTGTTATCTGGCCAATGACATCCGGCAATCGGGGTTTCATTTTTTGATGGGTAGATACAGTGACTAAGCGACGCGTGGTAGTAACCGGTCTTGGTATGGTGACCGCCGTAGGGCACAACGTCACCGATACCTGGGCAAGCATACTGGCGGGCAAAAGTGGCGCCGCACCAATCCAGCATTTCGACACGACCGGCTTTTCAGTAACATTTTCCGCTTCGGTGCGCGATCTGGATATTGGCCCGTATTTATCGCCCAAGGATGCCCGCAAGATGGATCCGTTTATTCATTACGGCATGGTTGCGGGTATTCAGGCTGTCGAAGATGCCGGGCTGGAAGTCACTGCTGCCAATGCGCATCGTATTGGCGTCGCCATCGGCTCCGGTATTGGCGGCTTGCCGGGCATAGAGAAAGGAACAGAGGCATTTCTTGCCGGTGGTCCACGCAAAATTTCGCCGTTTTATGTCCCCAGCAACATTATCAACATGATTTCCGGGCATCTTTCGATTAAATACGGTTTTAAAGGTCCGAATTTTGCGATTGTCACGGCCTGTACTACGGGCACGCACAACATCGGCGATGCCGGCCGCCTGATTGAATACGGCGATGCCGATGTCATGATTGCCGGAGGCGCCGAAATGGCCACGTCGCCAACCGGTCTGGCCGGTTTTGCATCGGCACGGGCATTATCGACCCGCAATGATGAACCGGAACGTGCGAGCCGGCCATGGGACAGTGAGCGTGATGGTTTCGTGCTTGGTGATGGTGCCGGTGTTGTGGTACTCGAAGAATATGAACATGCGAAAAAACGTGGTGCCAGAATTTACGCCGAACTGGCCGGTTATGGCATGAGCGGCGATGCTTATCACATGACGCTGCCCTCCGAAGATGGTGCGGGTGCTGCCCGTTGCATGGATAACGCGCTGCGCAATGCCGGCATGAACCTGGACGCAGTGGACTATATCAATGCGCATGGTACCTCGACGCCGGCAGGCGATGTGGCGGAAACCCAGGCCATCAAGGG
>JBBDSJ010000136.1:0-2652 GCA_040905025.1 Gammaproteobacteria bacterium | reverse complement strand
ATCGTTACGCCGTGCCAGCGGTGACACGGCCGTCGGGAATTCGGTAATGAATGTCGGTTGCTTGAGTTTGTGTTCGACTGTTTTTTCGAACAGCTCATATTCCATGGCACCGGGCTCCTGCCCCGGTTCGACAGTCACCCCCAGACGTCCGGCCAATGCCTGCATGGTATCCACCGAGATAAAATCTGCAGCCGTCACATCTTCGTTATATGCGCATAGTGCAGCGCGGATACTCAGGCGCGGATACGGTCCGGCCAGATTGTATTCTTCACTCTGATACTGAATATGGGTCGTGCCCAGCACCGCTTCTGCCAACTGACCGAGCATCGCCTCGGTCAAATCCATCAGGTCATTGTAATCGGCATAGGCCTGGTAAAACTCCAGCATGGTGAATTCCGGGTTATGCCGTGGCGACAGGCCTTCATTACGGAAACTGCGGTTAATCTCAAACACACGCTCGATACCGCCGACCACCAGCCGTTTCAGATACAGTTCCGGTGCAATACGCAAATACAAATCCATGTTCAGCGTATTGTGATGCGTGATAAATGGCCGCGCTGTCGCACCACCGGGGATCGGGTGCATCATCGGCGTCTCGACTTCAACAAAATCACGTTCGCGCAAGAACTGGCGTATTGAATCCAGCACACGGCTGCGTACAGTAAATATCCGGCGACTGTCTTCATTCATGATCAAGTCAAGATAACGCTGGCGATAACGCGTTTCCTGATCGGCAAGACCATGAAATTTTTCCGGTAACGGCCGCAGGGCTTTCACCAGCAGCTCAATGTGGTCAACATGCACCGACAATTCGCCGGTTTTGGTTTTAAACAACCTGCCGCTGGCGGCGACAATATCACCAAGGTCCCAATCCTTGAATTGCGCATACACACCTTCAGGCAAATCATCACGCCGTACATAAAGCTGCATACAGCCACTGCGATCCTGCACATGCGCAAAGGCGGCCTTGCCCATCACCCGCCGGGTCAGCATCCGGCCGGCCAGTTTTACATGGACATTCGCCTGTTCCAGGACTTCCGGGGTTTCATCGTTATAGCGTTCCAACACTGCAGCCGCCGTAGTATCCGGCTTGAACGTATTCGGATAGGCATTACCCTGCTCACGCAGTGAATCCAGTTTTTCCCTGCGCAAAGCAACAAGCTTAATATCATCGTAAGTCTCTTTCAGAGTCTTATCTGATTTCTTGTCCAGGTCATCAGTCATAATTCAAATATTTTTCCGATAAAATCAGAAGTGGCATCAAAAATAAATACCCGCCCCCTAACCCCCTCCCACGTGGGGAGGGGGAATGATTATTGAGAGTGCTTCTAAATACTTTGCAAAGCATCAGTGGAAGCGGGTCTCATCTATTCACATCTACAGTCCGGCTTTCAGACTGGCTTCAATAAAGTCATCAATATCACCGTCCAGCATGGCCTGCGTATTACCGGTTTCAATATTGGTGCGCAGATCCTTGATCCGGGATTGATCCAGCACATAGGAACGAATCTGGCTACCCCAGCCGATATCGGCTTTATTATCTTCCTGCGCCTGCTTGGCTTCATTGCGCTTTTGCATTTCAAACTCATACAACTTGGCACGCAACATATTCATGGCGCGATCACGGTTCTTGTGCTGTGAACGATCCGTCTGACACTGCACCACTATACCGGTCGGTTCATGTGTTAAACGAATGGCGGAATCGGTTTTATTGACATGCTGGCCGCCAGCGCCGCTGGCACGGTAGGTGTCCACGCGCAAATCGGCCGGATTGATTTCAATATCAATATTCTCGTCGACTTCCGGTGACACAAACACGGACGCAAACGATGTATGCCGCCGGTTGCCGGAATCAAACGGTGATTTGCGTACCAGCCGATGCACACCGGTTTCAGTGCGCAGCCAGCCAAACGCATACTCACCTTTCACATGAATGGTTGCACTCTTGATGCCGGCGACTTCACCTTCGGAGACTTCCAGCAGTTCGGCATCAAAACCACGGCGTTCAGCCCAGCGCAGGTACATACGCAACAACATTTCGGCCCAGTCCTGCGCTTCCGTACCACCGGAGCCGGCCTGAATATCAAGAAATGCATTGTTGCCATCCATCTCACCGGCAAACATGCGCTGGAATTCAAGTTTGGCCAGCTGCTTTTCCAGCGCATTCAGATCGCGGCTGATTTCGGCGAGTGCGGATTCATCGTTTTCCTCGCGCGCCATCGCGAGCAATTCTTCAGCATCATCGACACCGCTACCCAGCGCCGACAGCGTTTCGACTATGCTTTCCAGCGCTGCCCGTTCGCGGCCCATGGTCTGGGCCCGATCCGGATCATTCCAGAGCGCGGGATCTTCGAGTTCGCGCTGGACTTCTACCAGCCGCTCGGCCTTGCGGTCATAGTCAAAGATACCCCCTTATCGTCACATTGCGTTCGCGCAGATCCCTGATTTGTTGAACAAGTTGATTGACTTCGACCATGGTGAATTAACAGTCCCGAACAATAAATAATGTGTGAGTAGAAGTGGCCTCAAAATGTCACGAATACAGCCGAGACCAGGCGAAAGTGGACGAAAAAGCGGAGTGTATAACTAATACATGAGCATTTTGAGTCCGCTTTCAACGCCCATTCGTATATTTCAGGGCGGCAAATGCAG
>JBBDSJ010000135.1:0-2661 GCA_040905025.1 Gammaproteobacteria bacterium | reverse complement strand
CCGCCGGCGATGAGAATACTTTTAATCGCCGTGCGGCGGCGCTGTTCCGGGGTTTCGAGCGCGGTCAGCGCCGAGAACAACGGCGCCAGCGCGAATGGCTCGATGACCACCAGCACGAGAATGAAGGCGCTGAGTGCAAACTCAAACATGCTGCGATGCAATACTTCCGGTTGTATTGTGGAGACAGCACATTATCATGAACCACCTCGCAAGCCACCCGACCCGAAGCGGATGACACATGAATTACCGTAAACTTGGCCACACGGACATCGATGTCAGCGAAATCTGCCTTGGCACGATGACATGGGGCGAACAGAACAGCGAAGCCGACGCCCACGAGCAGCTGGATTACGCTGTCAGCCAGGGCATTAATTTTATCGATACCGCCGAGCTGTATCCGGTGCCGCCGGTGGCCGAGACCCAGGGCCGCACCGAAGAATATATCGGCAGCTGGTTGGCCAAACGCAAGGACCGTGACCGGCTCATCATCGCGAGCAAGGTCTGCGCCCGCGCCGACTGGGTGCCGTATCTGCGCGATGGCAAAACCGCGCTGGACAAGCCCAATATTGAAACCGCACTGGATGCCAGTCTGAATCGGCTGCAAACTGATTATCTGGATCTTTACCAACTGCACTGGCCGGAACGCAAAACCAACTATTTCGGTCAGCTCGGCTATGATCATGATCCCGGCCAGGGCGGCGTGCCGATTGCCGAAACGCTGGGGGTGCTGGGCGATCTGGTCAAGGCCGGCAAGATCCGCCATATCGGCCTTTCCAATGAAACGCCGTGGGGCATGCTGGAATTCCTGTGCGTCGCGGAGCAGGAAGGATTACCGCGCATCGTCAGTATCCAGAACCCGTATAATCTGCTCAATCGGACGTTCGAGGTCGGGCTGGCGGAAATCGCGCTGCGCGAGCAAGCCGGGCTATTGGCCTATTCGCCACTGGGCTTCGGCGTACTGAGCGGTAAATACCTGAATGGCCAGTTTCCCGATGGCGCGCGGCTGACGTTGTTCAAGCGCTTTTCGCGTTACACGAACCGCGAGGCGCTGATAGCGACAGAGGCGTATGCCGAACTGGCACGTGAACTGAACATGAGCCTGGTCGATCTGGCGCTGGCATTTGTGCAATCACGGCCGTTTGTGACGAGTACCATTATCGGTGCAACGAGCATGGCGCAATTGCGGCAGAATATCGCGACGGCCGGCATGCAACTAACGGACGATATGTTCAGCCGGATTGAGGCGATACATACGCGGCAGCCGAATCCGAGCCCATAACCGTCAATAGTTGATAGAAAATAGTTTATGGAGCATATCAGTGTTCTGCTGTGCTCTATCAACTATGATCCATTAACCATCAACTATTTAATGATTTCTCTTATACAATGGAATCCACAATGGAACTGACCACACTGACCGCACTGTCGCCTGTCGATGGCCGCTATGCCGGCAAGGCCGATGCCCTGCGCAAACTGTTCAGCGAGTTCGGTTTGATCCGCCACCGCATCAAGGTCGAGATTGCCTGGCTGGATACTTTAACCAGCAGCAACATCCCGGATATTCCCCAGGTCAGTGACAAGGCACGCAAACGCCTGCGCGCAATTGCCGATGATTTTTGTGTTGTCGATGCCGAGCGCGTCAAGGCCATTGAGAAAACCACCAATCATGATGTCAAGGCGGTCGAGTATTATCTGCGTGAGCAATGCCTGAATGATGACGAACTCAAGCCATTATCCGAGTTCATTCACTTTGCCTGCACCTCGGAAGACATCAACAATCTGTGTCATTCACTGTCACTGAAAACCGGGCGTGACAATGTGCTGTTACCGGCACTGGATGAAGTCATTGATAAATTCCGCGCATTGGCCCTGCAATACGCTGATGCAGTGATGCTGGCACGTACGCATGGTCAATCTGCGACACCGACCACACTCGGCAAGGAAATGGCGGTATTCGTCAAGCGGCTGGAACAGCAACGCAAGCAATTTGCCGACGTCGTACTGCTCGGCAAACTCAATGGTGCGGTGGGTAACTATAATGCGCATATCGTGGCTTATCCAGAAATTGACTGGCCGGTTGTGAATCGCCAGTGTGTTGAAGGTCTGGGACTCGGCTTTAATACACACACTACGCAAATCGAACCGCATGACTGTATTGCCGAATACAACCATGCACTGTTGCGCATCAATACGATTCTTGTCGACGCCTGCCGCGATATCTGGGGTTATATTTCGCTCGGTTATTTCAAACAGCGGGTGGTAGAAGGTGAAGTCGGATCATCGACCATGCCACACAAGGTCAACCCGATTGATTTTGAAAACGCCGAAGGTAATTTTGGAATTGCCAACGCCCTGCTGGATCATCTGGCGAACAAACTCCCCATCTCACGCTGGCAACGGGATCTGACCGATTCCACCAGCCTGCGTAATCTCGGCGTGGCACTGGCGCACAGCCTGATTGGCTGGCGTTCATGCCTGCTCGGCCTGAACAAGCTCGAAGCGAATCCGGCGGCGTTGCAGCGCGATCTCGGTGATGCCTGGGAAGTATTGGCTGAAGCGGTGCAAACCGTCATGCGCCGCCATGGTATCGAAGCACCGTATGAAAAGCTGAAAGCGCTGACCCGCGGCCAGCGGATTGACAAGGATGCCTTGCAGACTTTT